>JADHNP010000004.1 GCA_016779445.1 Luminiphilus sp.
GTCAAATTATTCATTTCGATCCCCCGGTGCAGCGCAGCCCGAAGGCATGGTGCATCGGCGCCAATCGCTATCTTCCAGCGGGCGTAAGGTTGCATTGGGTTACCCCCGTCGCGGCGGAGTTTCACGCGCGGTTTAGCGCAGTGTCGCGACGTTATCGATACCTAGTGTTGACGACCCCTACCCGCTCAGCTCTCATCGAGGGTTTGGTGTGTTGGTCTCGACAGGCATTGAATCTTGAACCGATGAATGTGGCCGCTAGCGCCCTGCTCGGCGAGCAGGATTTCAGTGCTTTCCGTGCGGCTGGCTGTCAGTCGGCCACCGCAATCCGTGAGGTAAAGCATTGTGTGGTGGAGCGGATGGGTGACTATGTCGTCATCGACATTACGGCCAATGCTTTTTTGCATCACATGGTTCGCAACATTGCCGGCTCGCTACTGGCTGTTGGTTCTGGCAGGTGCTCAGCAGAGTGGTTTGTGCAGACATTGCACGGGCGCGATCGTAAGGTGGCCGCCGAAACCGCTCCCGCTGCTGGGCTGTATCTCGTCCGGGTGGCGTATCCTGCGATATTTAATTTGCCGGAAACCCCTGACGGCCCGACGCTGCTGACGGGGCGCCTTTAGCGGGTGGCGCTATCTGCTAGAATGGAGTTTTCATAAAAGGTCTAGTTGGGTGCGCATTAAAATATGTGGCATCACTCGGCATGAAGATGCGGAACGGGCGTTGCTTCTGGGTGCAGATGCAATAGGGTGCATTTTCTTCCGCGAAAGCGCCCGGTCCGTATCACTCGAGCAAGCCAGAGAGATTAGCCGCGCTGTGAACGGCTTGGGAATGCTCGTGGGCTTGTTCGTGAACCCTACGAAAGGGCAGGTTGAAGAGGCGCTGGCGGCACTGCCGATACATTGCCTGCAGTTTCATGGGGCTGAGACGCCCGAATTTTGTGCGCAGTTCAACCGGCCCTACATTAAAGCGATACCGATGACAGAAGAGACAGACCTTTCAACCGTCGATGCACTTTACCGAGATGCCAGTGGACTGTTACTCGATAGTGTTCACAACGGGCAATTTGGTGGTTCAGGTGCGCCGTTTGATTGGGACAGAGTCGTCCCCAATTTACGGCACCGAGTGGTATTGGCGGGGGGCCTTTCTCCTGATAATGTCGCGCGCGCCGTTCGCCAAGTTCAGCCCAGCGCCATTGATGTGAGTAGTGGAGTGGAAAGTCAACGAGGCATCAAAGACAAAGAGAAGATGCGAGCTTTCATCGTGAATGCTCGCCAAGCCGCACAGGACCTAGCGTTATGACAGTTGAGGTGACCCCCGAACTTTTCGCATCCGTACCAGACGCCAATGGAAGGTTTGGTCAATTTGGCGGTAAATTCGTCGCCGAGACATTGATGACGGCGTTGACTGAGCTCGAAGCGCTCTACGCGTCTCTCAAATCGGACGCATCGTTTACCGGTGAGTTTGATCGGGATCTTGCTCATTATGTAGGGCGACCTTCACCGCTTTACGAAGCCTCTCGCTTGTCTGACCAAATTGGTGGGGCCCGGATAATGTTAAAGAGAGAGGATCTGAACCACACTGGTGCTCATAAGGTGAATAACACGATAGGTCAGGCGCTCCTTGCTAAATACATGGGTAAGCGGCGGGTTATAGCGGAGACCGGGGCTGGGCAGCATGGCGTTGCGACCGCGACCGTGGCAGCAAGACTTGGCCTCGAATGCCATGTCTTCATGGGGGAGGAAGATATTCGCCGGCAATCGCTCAATGTCTACAGAATGAAGTTGCTAGGCGCCGATGTGGTGCCTGTAACGTCGGGCTCGCGGACATTAAAGGACGCGATGAATGAGGCGATGCGAGACTGGGTGACCAATGTCGATAGTACTTTTTATATCATTGGTACCGTCGCGGGGCCTCATCCTTATCCGATGTTGGTGCGTGATTTTCAGAGTGTTATCGGCAGAGAGGCCCGTACTCAATCTCTTTCCCAAACTGGCAAGCTGCCAGATGCACTGGTGGCTTGCGTCGGAGGCGGCTCCAATGCAATCGGTTTATTCCACCCGTTTCTTCAGGATTTAGGCGTCGAGATGTACGGAGTTGAAGCCGGTGGCAAGGGGCTGTCAACAGGGCAGCATGCCGCGCCACTATCGGTGGGTAGTCCGGGAGTTCTCCATGGAAATCGTACTTATTTAATGCAGGACGATGATGGGCAAATCCTTGAAACCCACTCGGTTTCGGCGGGCCTTGATTATCCCGGCGTGGGCCCAGAGCACGCGTGGCTGAAGGATATCGGTCGTGTCAGGTATGTCACTGCCGACGATCAAGAAACTCTAGCGGCCTTCCATAGGCTGACTCGTATTGAAGGAATTATGCCGGCACTTGAAACTGCCCATGCCCTTGCCTATGCGGAGAAGTTGGCTTCAGAGATGAGCCCAGATCAGCACATCATTGTTAATCTCTCTGGGCGCGGCGATAAGGATATCCTTACCGTTGCCGCACTTGAAGGAATAGAGGTCTGACTGCGTTTCATGAGCCGGCTAACTGGTGTATTCGCACAGCTGAAAGAGCAGCGAAAAAAGGCGTTGATCCCTTACGTGGTTGCTGGGGACCCTAGTCCCTCGGGGACCGTTGAGCTGCTGCACCAATTGGTGGCTGCCGGAGCAGATGTCCTTGAGGTCGGGGTGCCGTTCTCTGACCCCATGTCCGAGGGACTTGTGATCCAATTGGGCCATGAAAGAGCGCTGGCGAATGGGATGACCTTGCGGGGAGTGCTGGAGATCATTACCGATTTCCGGAGGGATAACACGCATACGCCCGTAATCATGATGGGATACGCCAATCCTATCGAACGCTTCGGATATGATGCCTTTGCTGATGCCAGTTCTGTCGCCGGGGTAGACGGGCTAATCACGGTCGATTTGCCCCCCGAAGAAGTGGGGCGGCTTGACCACGCGTTAATTCAGGTCGGCATCGACAATATTTTTCTGATCTCCCCCACTACGGAGAACGAGCGAATCGAAACCATCGTTGCTCGTGCGCGTGGATTTATTTATTACGTAGCAGTGAAAGGAGTCACCGGCTCCGGGCAGCTCGATGTCAATGAGGTTGCGCAGCGGGTTGGTGTGATTCGCGGCATGACAGACCTTCCGGTTGCAGTCGGTTTTGGAATCAAAGACGCCGACAGTGCAAGTCATGTGGCGCAAGTTGCCGATGCAGTTGTGGTGGGGAGCGCACTCATCGATGAAATGGTGAGAAAATCTCGGGCTGACGCCAATTTGGAAGAGATCCAGATTCATGAGGCCGCGGTACAACTTCTGAAACGCATCCGTTCGGGTGTGGACTCTTCACCTTCCTAGGGCCCGCTCCCGCTCGTATACTGACGCGCAAAGTCGGTGGGGATTCCCATGAGTTGGATTGACAAGATATTACCTTCCGGTGTGACAAAGGACGACAGTGCCAATCGCACTAGCGTACCCGAGGGCTTGTGGAAGAAGTGCGTCAAATGCGAGGCAATACTTTATAAGCCTGATCTTGAGCGGAACGCCGAGGTCTGTCCCAAATGCGACCACCATATGAGAATTGGCGCAAGGCGCAGACTGGAACTATGCCTTGATCATGGTGCGGAGGAGTTGTTCGCGGATATTGAATCTGTCGATCATCTGAAATTCAAAGACAAGAGAAAGTACCGTGATCGGTTAACGGCCGCACAAAGAAGCACGGGCGAAAAAGACGCGTTGATCGCCATGCGCGGCGGCATTCTGGGAGTGCCGGTTGTCGCAGTCGCGTTCGAATTTAATTTCCATGGCGGGTCTATGGGCTACGCGGTCGGGGAAAAATTTACTAGGGCAGCTACCGTAGCTCTGGAGACGCGAACTCCGCTCGTATGTTTCTCAGCTTCTGGTGGTGCACGGATGCAGGAGGCGCTCATCTCGCTAATGCAAATGGCGAAAACCTCCGCAGTCATCGAGCGGCTTAAAGGGCAGGGCATTCCTTATGTCTCGGTGTTAACTGACCCTATATACGGTGGTGTGTCAGCGTCTCTCGCCCTACTTGGAGATATTAACGTGGCGGAGCCTGAGGCTCGAGCGGGTTTTGCTGGACCCAACATAATTGAACAAACGATCCGTCAGAAGTTACCCAAGGGATTCCAGCGCAGTGAGTTTTTGTTGGAGCATGGCGCAGTAGACATGATCGTGCACCGCAATGACATGCGTGAGACTTTGGCGCGGGTAATGGCTAAATTCAGCGGCCTCAAGGCCCCCGGTCAGATCTCGAATGCCCTGGAGGGCGAGGTCATCACTGCAGATAATCTCGGTGCATCTTCGGAGCATGCCTGACGAGTCTCTGAAAGCTTGGTTAGATCGTCTGGAGTCCAGACACCCCGTTGAAATTGAATTGGGCCTTGAACGGGTGTCATCGGTGGCGCGCGCGCTCGGCGTTCTGGATGCGCACACACACACCTTCACCATAGCGGGCACTAATGGCAAGGGCTCCGTTGCGGCTGTGATAACGGCAGGCCTTCTTTCCGCCGGGTATTCCGTTGGTACTTATACCTCACCCCACTTGTTGAGATTTAACGAGCGTATTCAAATTGATGGCGAGATGGTGGATGACGCATGTATTGTCGCTGCCTTTGAGGCTATTGAAGTCGCACGCAATCGCATTTCTCTGACCTATTTCGAGACAGCAACCCTTGCGGCTTTGTGGATTTTTCGACAAAAAGGTGTGGCACAACAGGTGCTCGAGGTGGGGCTGGGGGGCAGACTCGACGCGGTCAATATCGTGAGCGCCGATGTCACTGTAATCACCAGCATTGGTCTCGATCATACAGACTGGCTGGGCGATAACCGCGAGATCATTGCGGTTGAAAAGGCGGGTGTTGCCAGAGAGGGCTGCCCTTGCGTCGTAGCGGAGATTGATCCGCCGGCCACCCTTGTCGAGACACTTTCTGATAGGGGCGCAATCGCGCAATACATCGATCGGGATTGGCAAATTCTTAACGGCCGGCTGCAAACTGTCGAAGGCCATGTGATGTCCCTGCCCAAGCCATCTGGTTTGTTGGAGAGCAATATCGGAGCGGCATTGCAGGCGATTGAGTCGAGTGGGGTAAGTCGGATCACGGATAAGCTTCTCACGGCCGTAAGCACCGTTGCGCTCCCAGGGCGACTCACTCACCGCGAGGTGAGTGGCATACGAGTGGTGCTTGATGTCGCTCACAATAGGGAGTCGGTAAACAAACTTGTCGAATTTTTGCTTCAAAACTCCTGCGAGGGATCAACACGCGCTATTTTTGGCGTGATGGGGGATAAGCCGGTCCGTGATATGATCTCTGCTTGCACTGGAGTCTTTACTGATTGGAGTGTGGTTGACCTGTGCCGGACTCCCAGAGCGATGCCCGCAGAGCATCTCATCAGCGAAATCGGGTCTGATCGGGTGACAGCAAAGGGCACATTCAGTGACGTATGGATAGAGACGCTGAGGCGCTGCCAGCCGGGCGATCGTATTGTGGTCTTCGGGTCTTTTCACATGGTGAGCGAGGCCCTCGCGCTGTTAGGTTAATCAAGAGGCATTTGAGGAAGAGCGCAAGTGGATTCGATGCTCAAACAACGTTTGGTGGGGACCTTGGTGCTAGTGGCTCTTGGCATCGTGTTTTGGCCTCTGATATTCACGCAACCTGATACCCGGGACCCTCTTGTTCTCGGGCCAAGGCCAGAGCAGCCTGAGATTGACCGTACACCAATCGCACCACCCCAAAGCTTGCGTGCATCGGTAGACCCGCTTTTGCCAGACGTCTCAGTGCAGAGTGAGGGAGAGCAGGCTCACGCAGATAAGACAACATTCCTTGAAGATAGCGTGATTGAAGATGCGGCTAAGTCTGTCCCAGTGCTGAATGAGTCAAAGCAGACACTCGTGCGAAATAGCTCGTCGGACATGGAGCCGCTGATTGATGCTCAGGGTTTGCCCCGGTTTTGGGTATTGCAAGTTGCTACGGTGAGCAGCGAGACACGAGCGGATGTGCTGGTTACAACTTTGCGCGAGCGTGCATATAAGGCGTTCGCCACGCAATTCCAGAAGGAGAATCAAGTCTTATATCGCGTTCAAATCGGCCCTAATGTTGATCGTCAGCGTTTAAAAAAGATTAAACCCGATATTGATCAAGCGCTCTCCGTGGATTCTCAAATTCTGAGGTACAGCCAGTAGTATGAATGACTGGTTAGAAGTATTGCTTGTGAATGTGGGCCGATTTAATGCGTGGGATTGGTTCATTCTGGGAGTGTGGGTTGTTTCATCGGGGTACGGCATAGTCCGAGGGTTCGCCAGGGAAGTACTATCGGTTATCGGTTGGGTCTCGGCTTTCTTCTGCGCCAACCTGCTTGCCACATCGGTCGCCAATGTTATGCAGGCGATGATCGACGAGCCTACCACGCGCTATTTAATTGCCTGGGTGCTGACATTCATTGCGGTGCTGTTGGTGTTTGGCTTGGTTGCCGCCTTCTTATCAAAGCAGATGCGCCAACCCGGTTTTAACGTGGGCAACCGAATGCTAGGGGCTTTATTTGGACTGGCTAGAGGCATGTTGATTGTCGCGCTCATCAGCGTGGTATTGCGGGCGATTGTGCCGAATAAGGAACAAAGCCTTGTGAACGATTCAGTGCTAATGGATCCGGTTGATTGGGTCGCTGAATGGGTAGGGGCGAACTTCGAGCGCGTCTTGGAGGCCGAGCCCACTGAAGCGGTAAGAGACACCTTAGATTCCACAGAGATGCTTTAGCTCCGAGGTAACATTATGTGTGGATTAGTTGGAATGGTAGCGGGAAGGGACGTCACCGGGGATATTTATGATGCGCTGACGATGCTTCAACACCGGGGTCAGGACGCGGCGGGCATCATGACATGCTCCGATGGCAAGTTGATGCAAAGGAAAGGGGAAGGTCTTGTCCGAGACGTGTTCCGCGCGAGTCATATGGAGCAGTTGCAGGGACGTTTTGGTATAGGCCACGTACGCTATCCGACTCAGGGAAGCTCCGGCACCGCCCTCGCACAACCTTTTTACGTCAACTCACCTTACGGCATCGCGCTTGCCCACAATGGTAACCTTACCAATTCGGCGTTTTTGTCGGATGAGTTGTTTAAATCTGATTTACGTCATCTCAATACGGATTCCGATTCCGAGGTATTACTCAATGTTTTTGCACATGAGCTTCACCGACTAGGGAAGCTTGCCCCAAAAGCTGAGGATATTTTTGCTGCCGTCTCGACCCTGCATAAAAGATGTGAGGGTGGGTATGCTGCCGTATCGCTCATTTCAGGTTTTGGTTTAGTCGCGTTCCGAGATCCCTTCGGCATCAGACCGCTTGTGGTGGGTCAGCGGGCCGGTGGCGATGGTCTACCGGAGTATATGGTCGCGTCAGAAAGTGTGGCGCTTGATGTGGCTGGTTACGAACTGCTCGGTGACGTTCTGCCGGGAGAAGCAATCTGTGTAACGCAAACAGGCGAGTTGCACAGAAAACAATGTGCGGAACAGCCGAGACTGATGCCCTGCATTTTTGAGCACGTATATTTTGCTCGCCCTGATTCATTGATGGACAGTATTTCTGTTTATAAAACTCGCATGCGTCAGGGCGCGGCATTGGCAAAAAAGATCCTTCGAGACAGGCCTGAGCATGATATCGATGTCGTTATACCCATACCCGATACCAGCCGGGTGGCAGGGCAATCCCTCGCCTACGAACTGGGAGTGAAGTTTCGCGAGGGCTTCATGAAGAATCGGTACATTGGGCGGACTTTTATCATGCCGGGTCAAAGCGAGCGAAAGAAATCAGTGCGCCAGAAGCTCAATCCTGTTCCGCTCGAGTTTAAAGATAAAACGGTTTTGCTGGTCGATGACTCAATCGTTCGCGGCACGACCTGTGGGCAGATCATTCAGATGGCGAGAGATGCAGGTGCCCGCAGAGTATATTTTGCGTCGGCTGCTCCACCCGTTCGGTTTCCCAACGTTTATGGTATTGACATGCCGGCCGCGACTGAGCTGATAGCCCACGGGCGATCGGTTGAAGAAATCAAAGAGGAGATAGGCGCCGATTGGCTTGTTTATCAAGATTTATCCGATTTAATTGAATGCTCCAGAGAGGGAAATCCGGATGTAGATGGTTTCGAGTCGTCGGTATTTGATGGGCAGTATCTGGCTGGCAATATTGATGAAACATACTTGCAGGCAATCGAAGCGACGCGTGCAGATGCAGCCAAAGGTAAAGCACGCAGTCTTGGGGTGAGTGATGGCGCGGTGGTCGGTTTGCACAATGATGGCTGACAGACAGAGAGTGCGAAAAGGATGACGGGGGATAATGAAGAGTGGCTGGAGTCTTCGGGGCTTCGCACTAGAGCGATTAGGGCGGGTATCAGGCGCTCACCAGAGGGCGAGCACGGGGAACCCATATTCACTTCCTCCAGCTTTGTTTTCGATTCGGCAGAGGATGCTGCGGCCAAATTTTCCGGTGACGTTCCGGGTAATGTCTATTCCCGCTACACCAATCCGACGGTACGTACCTTCGAAGAGCGCCTTGCGTCTCTGGAGCATGGCGAGTCTGCGGTTGCTACAGCGTCGGGAATGTCGGCCATTTTGGCAGTATGTATGGCCCACTTGAAGGCCGGGGATCATGTGCTGTGTTCACATGATGTGTTTGGCGCAACCATTGGCTTGTTCGAGAATACGCTGAGAAAGTTCGGGGTTGATATTACCTTTGTTCCATTGACCGATATTGATGCGTGGCGCGCGGCTTCTACCCCAGCCACGAAACTATTATTTCTGGAAACGCCATCTAATCCGATGAATGCCATTGCAGATCTGTCAGCCATGGCAATACTCAGCCGAGAGATGGGCGCCATTCTTGCCATAGATAACTGTTTTTGTACGCCGGTTTTGCAGCAACCGTTATTGCTTGGGGCCGATTTGGTAACTCACTCCGCAACAAAGTATCTTGATGGGCAGGGCCGCGTTCTTGGTGGGGCCGTCGTGGGAAGGAAATCGCTGATCGAGCCAATCGTTGCATTCAATCGCTCTTGCGGGCCTACCATGAGCGCGTTCAACGCCTGGGTGATGTTGAAAGGCCTGGAAACTCTCGATATCAGAATGAGGGCCCATTGCAGCAACGCTCAGGCACTCGCCGAGTGGTTGGCGGAACAGCCCGGAGTGAGAAGCGTGCATTACTGTGGTCTGCCGGGACATTCAGGTCACGACTTGGCGACTCGACAGCAAAGTGGCTACGGTGGCGTGCTCGCCTTTGAAGTGGAGGGGGGCAGGGCCGGGGCTTTCCGGTTCATCAATGACACACGCATGATGTCTCTGACTGCGAATCTGGGGGACGTAAAGTCTACGATTGTGCATCCGGCTTCCACCACCCACAGCCGCCTCACTCAGTCACAGAGAGCGCTAGCAGGTATCAGTGATGACCTGATCCGGATCGCGGTGGGACTTGAAGATCTCTCAGATCTTCAAGTCGATTGCGAACGCGGGCTTCGGGCTATTTCGGTTGCTTAGCGACGTCAGGAAAACGATCGCCGCTGCGCCGAGGCGTATCAGCTACGCTACCTCGTCGATCAAGGTGGCAGCAATCTTTGCCCCATCCTTCGCCAGTTCCTGAAAAGACAGTACCTGATCAAAGTTCATGTAGCGGTAGATCTCGTCAGACATAGAGTCGATCTTCTGTGCATACTCCAGATACTCCTCCGGCGTCGGCAGTTTTCCCAGAAGCGCTCCCACCGCGGCCAATTCGGCTGATGTCAGGTAGACATTGGCGCCTTCTCCCAGTCGATTTGGGAAGTTACGGGTTGAAGTGGACAGCACTGTAGACCGAGGTGCCACTCGAGCCTGATTGCCCATGCAGAGTGAGCAGCCGGGCATCTCGGTTCTCGCTCCTGCTCGTCCGAAAATAGCGTAGTAGCCTTCTTCCATCAGCTGGTGTTCATCCATACGCGTAGGCGGGCAGATCCACATGCGCGTTGAGACGGGTGCGCCATGTGCTTCAAGCAACTGCCCCGCAGCTCTGAAATGTCCAATATTGGTCATACAGCTGCCAATAAATACCTCATCGACGTTGTCACCCTGCACGTCCGAAAGCAGCCGGGCATCGTCGGGGTCATTGGGCGCGCAAACGATCGGCTGATTGATCTCATTTAAATTAATTTCGATGACGGCCGCATATTCTGCGTTGTCGTCCGCTTGCATGAGTTCGGGCTGTTCCAGCCAGGCTTCCATATTGCGTGCCCGACGTTCCAATGTCCGAGGGTCGCCGTACCCCTCGGCAATCATAGATCGCAATAACACGATATTAGAACGGAGATAGCCCGCTATCGTTTCCTCACCCAGCTTGATGGTGCAGCCTGCAGCCGACCGTTCCGCTGATGCATCAGAGAGCTCGAAGGCCTGCTCAACGGTGAGAGACTCCAGCCCCTCTATCTCAAGGACTCGCCCTGAGAATATGTTTTTCTTGCCTTTTTTCTCTACAGTCAGGAGTCCCGCTTGAATAGCGTAATAAGGAATGGCGTGGACTAAGTCCCTCAATGTAACGCCGGGTTGCATGTTTCCGCTAAAACGTACGAGTACCGATTCGGGCATGTCGAGTGGCATGACTCCTGTCGCTGCCGCAAAGGCAACCAGACCCGATCCCGCCGGAAAAGATATGCCAATAGGGAAACGGGTATGAGAATCTCCCCCAGTACCCACCGTATCAGGCAGGAGCATTCTGTTGAGCCAGCTGTGGATAATGCCATCCCCTGGACGCAACGAGACGCCCCCTCTGGTCATAATGAAGTCGGGAAGTGTGTGTTGGGTTTCGATATCGACGGGCTTCGGGTAGGCGGCGGTGTGACAGAAAGACTGCATCGTCAAGTCGGCAGAGAATCCGAGGCATGCAAGATCTTGTAGCTCGTCGCGTGTCATGGGTCCGGTTGTGTCTTGAGAGCCTACGGTTGCCATTCGCGGTTCACAATAGGTGCCAGGGCGAATGCCCTCTACACCGCAAGCACGCCCGACCATTTTTTGTGCGAGGGTAAAGCCTTTGTCGGATGCTTCAGGTTGATCTGGCGCACGGAACAAGGTGCTTTCCTCGAGTCCTAGTGCCTCGCGCGCCTTCGCGGTGAGTCCGCGTCCAATGATGAGATTAATGCGACCACCTGCGCGCACCTCATCGAGCAGCACTTCGGAACGCAGTTCAAATTCTGACAAAGTCTCCCCGGATGCCGATAAAATGCGGCCTTCATAGGGTTGTATCTCGATAATATCGCCCATTTGTAGCCGGTCTACGGGTGCTTCAAAAACCAGTGCACCGGCGTCTTCCATGGTGTTGTAAAAGATGGGAGCGACCTTGCCGCCTATGCAGACGCCTCCGGCACGTTTATTAGGTATCCCTGGCGTATCTTCCCCGAAATACCATAGCACTGAGTTAGTAGCCGATTTGCGAGAAGATCCAGTCCCCACAACGTCCCCAACAAATGCAACGGGTAGGCCGCTGGCTTTAACCGCTTCTATTTGCTCTAACGGACCCGTTACTCCGGGCTCATTGGGTTCGATTCCCTCTCGGGGCATTTTGAACATCGCCAGCGCATGTAGCGGTATGTCGGGACGCGACCAAGCATCGGGAGCGGGTGAGAGGTCATCGGTGTTCGTCTCCCCGGTCACTTTAAACACCACCATTTTCAGCGATTCAGGGACGGTCGCTCTTTTGGTAAACCATTCACCATCGGCCCAACTCTGCAGTACCGACTGCGCATTGTTGGAGCCCTTGCTGGCCAGCTCAACGACGTCATGAAAAGCATCAAACACCAGCAGCGTTTGTTTCAATTGGCTGGCGGCATATTCCCCAAGCTCATCATCATCGATCAGCGTGATCAGGGTGCCAATGTTGTACCCGCCGTGCATATCACCCAATAGTTGAATTGCCGTAATCCGATCAATCACTGGGCATTCACTCTCGCCTTTGGCGATAGCTGATAGGAAGCCGGCTTTGACGTAGGCGGCCTCATCAACCCCCGGTGGCACCCGCTCAGTGATTAATTCCAACAAAAAGCCACTTTCTCCTTCGGGAGGTGACTTTAAAAGTTCGATGAGTTCCGCTACCTGAGCCGGTGACAAGGGTGTTGGGGGAATGCCCAGTGCCGCGCGTTCCGAGACGTGTTGTCGATAGGCATCAAGCATGAGTCCATCCTTATACAGAGCGGTAGTGGGAGGTGTCGAAATATCGCGGCGCATTATACCTCGGCATTTGGCAGAAACGTTACCGAGGGGCTAAATAACCCTTATTCATTCAACTCATGCGAGTAGATTAGCCTACCCGAAAATCCACAAAGATTGCCCGCACAAACTGCTAAACTAGCCGTTTTTGGAGGCTGCGTGTCCCACTTTGCTCCGATAAGAACGCCTTGCATCGGTGTCTGTTCCACCGGGGTAGGTGACGTTGTTTGTCGCGGCTGCAAGCGTTTTGCGCATGAAGTTATCGACTGGAATGGATATTCTCACGAGCAAAAGCAGGCGATCGATCGGCGACTGGATGGGTTCTTGGCGCAATGCGTGGCGAATAAGTTACGGATTATCGATCTGCCTTTATTGAAGTGGCAGTTAGACGTACAGCAAATCCGAATCCAGGCCCAACATGATCCATATTGTCATGTGTTTGCCATGCTCAAAGCAGGAGCGAATCAAATTGCTTCACCTGAGCAATATGGCTTCGAGATTCTTCCCCCGCACCGAGGCAAGACGCTCTCCGTTATCAGAAATGAAGTCGATGAGGAATTTTGGCTCCTGTCGGCCGCACACTATGATCGGTATATGGCTACCAGCGATCTTTTCGTTGACGGTTCTCGATCGGAGCTGATCGGGTGACCTTGAAAGCGGACTTGCAACGAATCGAGGCATTTTTGCCTTGTCGAACCCCTGATGCATGGATCGAGGCGGCGCTATCTCCCGAGAGGGAATGCTTATTGCTGACCGATCATGCGAACTGCGAGAAGAAAGCGGCATCAACGGCCTTTGGTTTGATGCACCGCTATGGCAATCATATCTCGCTGCTCAATAAAATGTCTCGACTGGCTCGAGAAGAGCTGCGGCATTTCGAGCAGGTGCTCGAAATACTCGGGAAGAGAGGTTTTGAGTATCAAACGCTAAGCGCGTCTCGCTACGCTCAGGGATTGCATGCAGGTATCCGAAAGAATGAGCCGGCCCGGTTGGTAGACGTTTTGCTAGTCGGCGCGCTCATTGAGGCGAGATCCTGTGAGCGCTTTGCGCGGCTGGCACCCGAGCTGGCCCCGTCGTTAGGCGCCTTTTACAGTAAGTTGCTGCAAAGTGAGGCGCGACATTTCAAAGACTACTTACAGTTGGCTGAAAACTACTGTGACGCGAGAGAGGTATCACGTAGGCTCGATCACTTTAGGAGTCTGGAGGTGCCTTTGATCGAAGGCGCAGATACAGAGTTTCGGTTTCACAGCGGTCCCCCGAGTGCGATTCACTAATGGATGATAAATTGCTCCAGCGTCAGTGAGTCTCCCTGCTCTCTGAGAAGCCAGCCGCTGGTCTCACTCCAGTCTCCCAGCACAATACGTTCCCCCAGGGGCAGTAAATGCCTGGCTGGTCGGTGGGTATGGCCGTGAATCATTATTGATACACCTACGCTGGCCATCAAGGCGCTGACCGCTTCCGAGTTTACGTCCATGATGTCCTCTGGCTTATTACTGGCGGCATCGATGCTCAGTGCACGCAACTGCTGGGCGAGCTCTCGCCGCTCGTCCAGCCCTTTGTTCATCATTTCCGCCTGCCAATCGGCATCGTGAACCATGGCCCTGAACTGTTGGTAATCCGTGTCGTCAGTGCAAAGGGTATCGCCATGAAGCACAACCGCTGGCTTTTTTGCGATCTCAATCAGTGTTTCATCATCGAGTAGTGACGCCCCCACGTCATCGGCGAACCGCTGTCCGAGCATAAAATCACGATTACCTCTGGCAATTGAAATTTCGCAGCCGCGCTGCGACGTCTTGTAAAGCAGTTCCCGAAGGCGATTTGCCAACGGTGCATTGTCATCATCTCCCACCCAGGCCTCAAAAAAATCACCAAGGATCACGAGTGAGTCGGGGAGAGGGTTATCCAGCAGTAGATTTGCCAGGGCGGCCTCAACTTTAGGCGTCTCTTCACTCAGATGAAGATCGCTGATGAAGAGTCTATGCACTTGAGCAAATGCCTATTCGCTGATGAGCGTGATGCTCTCGATAATGATGGGCTCAACCGGTACGTCCTGATGGCCTGCTTGGCCACCCGTCTGAACGCAGCGGATTTTGTCCAGAACATCCTCGCCATCGGTTACTTTGCCGAACACGGCATAACCCCATCCCTGGATATTTTCTCCGGTGTGATTGAGGAAATCATTATCTTGCACATTGATAAAAAACTGTGCGGTGGCTGAGTGCGGGTCCTGTGTTCTCGCCATGGCGATAGTGCCGCGATTGTTTTTCAAGCCATTATTCGCTTCGTTTTCAATAGGCTCATTGGTTTCTTTTTGCTCCATATCAGCGTTGAAGCCGCCACCTTGAATCATGAAATTGTCGATAACGCGATGAAATATGGTCTCATCGTAGGAACCGTCGGCCACATAGGAAAGAAAATTATCAACGGTTTTGGGAGCGTTATCCGCATCAAGCTCGAGCGTAATCGGTCCGACGGTGGTCGTCATCAATACTTGTACTGCTGGCATAGAAACCTCGAGTGGCTATTGGGGAAAGCGCGCATCGTACTAGACTCGGCGACCTGTGACGATCCCGAATTTTTTGATGTTACTAAACACACCGATCTGCCACGCGAGACATCCAGTTGTTATAGTAGCGCGCTCTTCGATCGCGATTCAGGGTTCAGCATGTCCGCGGAACTGCGCAGCAATTTTTTACGCACTCAGATTGAAAATGATTTAGCTAAGGGGCAAGTCAGTGAGTTAGTGACCCGATTTCCCCCAGAGCCAAATGGCTTTCTGCATATTGGCCACGCGAAATCTATTGCCGTGAATTTTGGTCTTGCGGAGCAGTTCGGTGGCCGTTGCCACCTTCGCTTTGATGATACTAATCCTGAAAAGGAGAGCCAGGAGTTTATTGATTCGATTCAGGAGGATGTGCGTTGGCTCGGTTTCGAGTGGTCGGGGGAGGTCCGGCATGCATCCGACTACTTTGAGCAATTCTACGAGTGGGCGCTTTACCTCATTGAAAAGGGAATGGCTTATGTTTGCGATTTGTCGCCAGAAGAGGCGCGGGAGTATCGTGGCACTCTGACCGAACCGGGGAAAAACAGCCCCTATCGCGATCGCAGCGCAGAGGAGAACCGGTCCCTCTTCTGTCGCATGCGAGCAGGCGAGTATGCAGATGGCGAGAGAGTATTGAGGGCGAAGATCGACATGGCGTCGCCTAACATCAACTTACGCGATCCGATTTTGTATCGCATTCGTCACGCGACGCATCATCAGACAGGTGATCAATGGCCCATTTACCCAACCTATGATTTTGCGCATGGCCAGGGCGACGCTGTTGAGGGCGTTACACATTCGATTTGCACTCTAGAGTTCGAAGATCACCGGCCGCTTTATGATTGGTTTATCAAGCATTTACCTGTCCCTCACGCCCCTCGACAGATTGAGTTTGCTCGTTTAAATACCAGCTACACGGTCACTAGTAAGCGCAAATTAAAGCAGCTGGTTGATGAAGGTATCGTTTCTGGATGGGACGACCCTAGAATGCCCACCATCGCAGGGCTGAGACGCCGTGGGTATCCGGCAGAGGCCATCCGACATTTTTGCGAGGAAGTTGGCACTTCGCGCTCCGATAGCCTTGTCGACGTGGCGATGCTGGAGAGCGCGGTGAGAGACCGCCTCAATAAATTTGCTCCGCGTGCGATGTGCGTAATGTCACCCGTGAGAGTGGAGCTGACTAATTTGTTAGTTCCTTTGCAATTATCTGTTCAAAACCATCCATCTGACTCGAGTTTTGGCCACCGAGAACTCACTATGAATTCGGCGCTGCTCATTGATAGAGACGATTTCCGAGAGCAGGCCAATAAGCATTTCAAGCGACTGGTTCTAGGCAAGCGTGTTCGGTTACGGGGGTCTGTGGTGATCGAAGCGGAGTCTTGCGACAAAGATGAAAATGGCAACGTTACGACGATTTATGCAAGGTGCGTGACACAGGAAGCAGGGCTTGACCCGGAGGACGGCATTAAACCGAAGGGGGTCATTCATTGGGTATGTGCCTCGACAGCAATCCCTGCGGTGGTGCGGCGATACGATCGACTATTTTGTACCCCAGAACCCGGGCGATCCGAGAATCTTCTTGATGTCATTAATCCCCACAGTCTCACGATATTAGACGATGTAATGGTTGAGCCTGCCCTTCGTGACGCTAACCCCGAGGCTGTTTTTCAGTTTGAGCGAGAGGGTTATTTTGTGGCTGACCGGTTTGATCATGTCTCCGAAAAACCGGTGTTCAATTTAGTCATCGGGCTTCGAGACACTTGGTCTGACAAAAATGTCTGAGTTGAAGCTCTACAATACGCTCACTCGGACCAAAGAGTGCTTCGTCCCGAATGATCCTGCGTGTATCACGATGTATGTGTGCGGCCCTACCGTCTATAACTTGGCGCACATTGGCAACGCGAGGCCCGTCGTGGTTTTTGACTGTCTATTCCGGCTTCTTGACGCGCTCTACCCCAAAGTTATGTACGCCCGCAACATTACCGATATCGATGACAAGATCATTCAAGCGGCTGCCGAGAGAGGCTCTTCGATAGATGTGATCACGCGGGAGTTCACGCACAAATACCGCGAGGATATGGGTGCACTCAATGCGTTAACCCCAACTATTGAGCCGTTGGCCACAGAACATCTTGCCGAGATGATTGCGCTGATAGAGCGCCTGCTTACCAAAAATAGCGCCTACGTGTCTGACCATCATGTTTTGTTTTCTGTTCAGTCGATGCAAGGTTACGGCGCACTGAGCGGCAGAAAGCTTGAGGATATGTTGGCCGGGGCAAGAGTGGAGGTCGCCGACTACAAGCGGCATCCTGGCGATTTTGTGTTATGGAAGCCATCCACTGACGCAGAGCCAGGCTGGGAGAGTCCATGGGGAAGGGGTAGGCCAGGCTGGCACCTTGAATGCTCCGCCATGATCCATGCCCACCTGGGTGATGCTATTGATATTCATGGGGGCGGGCGAGACCTCATCTTTCCTCATCATGAAAATGAGCGAGCCCAAAGTTGCTGCGGCTACGGCGGTAACTTTGTTAAATACTGGCTTCACAACGCCTATGTCGATATGGAAGGCGAAAAGATGTCCAAGTCTCTCGGTAACGTCCGTACAGTACGAGAGCTACTGAAGCGTCATTCTGGCGAAGTGATACGCTTTTCTCTACTGTCAGCTCACTATCGTTCCCCGCTTGACTTTTCGGCTGGTGGTCTCGACGCGGCCCGCGCACAGCTGGATACTTTTTACGCCGCCTTGCGAAAGCATAAGGATTGCGCCCACGACACCGTTTTGGCTGAGGACACCAGTGTTTTTAAAGCCTTGTTGGATGACATTAATACTCCCGAAGCCATTGCAAATTTGCACTTGGCAGCGAGTAGGCTTAACAAGGCGAAGAATCCCGATGAGGCATCATCAGCCAAAGCCGAGTTGTTGGCTGGTGGGCGGCTGCTGGGAATACTCGAGTCGGACCCTGAGACCTGGTTCACTGAGGCGATAGCGTCTGGTCCGGCGCTGCCGAGTGCCGAGAAAATAGAAAGTCTTATTAAGGAGCGACTCAGGGCGCGGCAGGATCGGGACTTTGTCCGCGCGGATGAGATACGAGAACAACTCCTTGAGCAGGGGGTGCTCTTGGAAGATGGGCCAGAGGGAACCGTCTGGCGCCGTCGTCACTAGCCGCTTATGCGACTCCTTTTACCCTAAGCGAGCGCTTTTTCGCCTGATTCCACCGTCTGTTGTATCAGCGTATTGATGGTCATGGGGCCTACGCCGCCGGGCACGGGCGTCAGTGCACGGGCGCGCTCACCCAGCGCCGCGAGTTCGATATCGCCGACGCCACCAGGGTGGTAGCCTGCGTCCACCACGATCGCTCTTT
This sequence comes from Luminiphilus sp., assembly GCA_016779445.1. GTDB lineage: Bacteria > Pseudomonadota > Gammaproteobacteria > Pseudomonadales > Halieaceae > Luminiphilus. Next base: position 18,131 of record JADHNP010000004.1, read on the forward strand.
CTTTGATCCACTCAGCGCGAATAAATTCAGGTCTGCCCACTGCACCCACGACCAGATCGGCCTGGCGGATCAAATTATCCAGTCCTCTAGTTCGAGAATGGCAAATGGTCACTGTGGCATTGGCTTCAAGTAGCATCATGGCCATTGGTTTGCCCAATATAGGGCTTCGACCGACCACGACGGCATGAAGTCCCTCCAATTCTAATTCGTAATGCTTGAGCAACCGCATAATGCCTTGAGGTGTCGCACAGCCGTAGGCTGGCTCGCCCATTGCCATGCGGCCAAAGCCAAGACAGGTTACACCGTCGACGTCTTTTTCCAGGGCGATCATGTCGAAGCACGCGCGCTCATCGATGTGCGCGGGAACAGGGTGTTGGAGCAGAATGCCATGCACGTCTGGGTTTTGATTCAGTTGCTCAATCTCTCGCAGAAGGTCATTGGTGCGAGTCGTCGCAGGAAGTTCAATGGCCAGAGATTCCATGCCAACTCTGCGGCACGCATTGCCTTTCATTTTGACGTAGGTAGCCGAGGCGGGGTCGGCACCTACTAAGATGGTGGCCAGTACAGGCGTTCTGCCATCTGACTTTACTTTCAGGGCGGCGACCCGCTCGGATAGCTCTGATTCTGAGCGTTGTGAAACCTCTTTTCCATCCAGGATGAGTGCCGGCATGAGGGATGTTCCTCTTCAAAAAGTCGGGGATTCTTGCAGAGTCTCGTTGCCGAAGGAAGTGTTTTTCTGCGGCATTGCCCAATATTCGCAATGTCGGTAAACTGCGCGCCGCGCGTGGGTGAAGTCCGCGCTTTCGGGGTGTAGCGCAGTCTGGTAGCGCGCCTGCTTTGGGAGCAGGATGTCGGGGGTTCGAATCCCTCCACCCCGACCATAATTTCCTCGTTGGCGACACCTAGAGGGGATTGAATTCGCCCTTGGGTTAAATGTCAGGTGGAAGCCTGCACCTGATCTGATGGTGGCTGTAGCTCACCAGGTAGAGCACCGGATTGTGACTCCGGAGGTAGCGGGTTCAAGACCCGTCAGCCACCCCATTCATTCGCGTTTTTTTCCTCAGCTGATCGTTGCGGCATCTGCGCCGTTGTCCGTTTTGTGACATTGGGCCAACGATAGGATAGGGGAGGACCTCGCGAGGAAGATCCCCCGGTGATGACATCGCGCGCTTTGCTTTAGAAAAAAAGGGGCAATCTTTGCCCCGAGAGGTGCGTTTCAGATCAGAGTCGTGGGGCCTTCCGTGGCCCCCTGTAACGCGCTTGCCATCCTAGCTGCGAGCCAGTATGTCGCAATTTGCAAACAATGTCAACAGCGGCGAGGAGCCCAAATAAATTAAATAAAATGATTAAAAACAATTATATAATGTGATTTTGTAATTTTTAAGGCCGATTATTTCTCGAATCGTTATCGGAAAATGCAATATATTGCATATCGCGATATGCGCGGGCTATTGCCGTCCGGCTCCGTTCGACAAAAAAGGTCTGAGCGATTGCACGCACGCGCCTTGATGATGTGATGGCGTCCTAGCAGCGGAGGAGATCGCGATTAGCAATAATCGGAACACGCAAAATTATTCGACGTTAAGAGATCGCACGGCATAATGACGCAGCAAATTGACGTCTAGCCGGATTGTTAGCGCTTCACTTGTGCGGCGCTCGGTTGTTACGGTTCGACGCTGCTGCGTCGAATGACCATGATATTGTAAATTCCGAGCCCATCAAAACATAACGAGGGTCAGTATCCCGATGTATCGCGTTATTACCTGCAATACCAATGGCATCCGTGCCGCAGCGCGCAAAGGCTTTTTTGATTGGCTGAGCCAGCAGTCTGCCGATGTCGTCTGCATTCAGGAAATCAAAGCAAAAGAGGTGCAGCTAACGGACTCTGTATTCTACCCCGAGGGATACCACTGCTTTTACAATGAAGCGGAACGTCCGGGGTATTCCGGAACCGCGATCTTTGCGAAGGAAAAGCCGCAACGAGTGGTTTCTCGTTTGGATTGGGAGATCGTCGATAGTGAGGGCCGTTATCTTCAGGTCGATTTTCCCGGTCTCAGTGTCATTTCACTTTACGTTCCGTCGGGTTCCGCATCCGAAAAGGCGCAGGCGCGAAAAGACGGTTTCATGGGTCCCTTTTACGAGCATCTTGCTGCGCTGCGGCGCAAGCGTCGCGAGTTTATTATTTGTGCCGATTGGAACACCTGCCACCAAAATATTGATTTAAAAAACTGGCGAGCCAATCGAAAGAATTCCGGTTTCATGCCGCATGAGCGTGCCTGGCTGGACCGTATTTACAGCGACCTGAAGTGGGTCGATATTTTTCGTGAGATAACGCAGGAACCTGATCTTTACACATGGTGGTCGAATAGGGGGCAGGCCTGGAATAATAATGTAGGTTGGCGGCTTGATTACATGTTGGTCACTCCGGGTTTGTCAGGGACGGGGTTGCGTCAATCGATCTATCGAGACGAGCGATTCTCTGATCATGCGCCGCTGACTATCGATTTTCAGTTGTAGTCGCATAATTCATGGGGTTCTTGGCGGCGTTCTTCTGCGCCGTAACTGGTCTGGCGAATCAAAATTGCTTCACGTGCCTTGCTAAGTATTGTTGTGGGTCCAGACAACATTTAGAGTGTCGCGCTGCGACGAGGAGATAATGACATGCTAATTCCCGAGGCATACGCACAGGCCGCTGCCCAGCAACCGCAGGGGGGAGGTCTGTTCTTGCCCCTGATGATGGTGGGTATTTTGGTGTTTATGTACTTCACGACCATCCGGCCCCAACGCAAGCGGCAAAAAGAGCATGCAGAGATGGTTGGATCCCTCAAGAAGGGCGATGAAGTCGCATTGTCCTCGGGGATGCTAGGCAAAATCAGTGGGCTAGACGACAATTATTTGGTGCTAACAGTTGGCAGCAATGTGGAACTCAAATTTCAGAAGATTCACGTTACCTCTGTGCTGCCCAAGGGCACATTGAAGTCTGTCGGTGTCGAATCCGCCTGAGTACCCTCCGCGGCTGAGTCTTGCTCAGACTCCCACGCCATTCCACTGCCTAGCCCGCGCCTCTGAGCGATGGGGTAATGGCAAGAGATTGTGGATTAAGCGAGATGACCTCACCGGTTCGGTACTGACTGGGAATAAGGTTAGAAAGCTGGAGTTTATTGCAGCACACGCCATAAACCACGGATTTCGTACCCTGGTCACTTGTGGCGGCATGCAGAGCAATCACTGCCGCGCGACGGCGCTAGTGGCCGCTCAGCTTGGGTTGAGGTGCCATCTGGTATTGCGTTCTGACGGCCCAGATCAGCTCAATACGGGTAACTTCCTACTCGATCAAATCGCCGGTGCGACGCACGAGGTGCTGCCGGCCAAAGGCTGGGGGAAGGCGTTGCAGTCAGCCTACCGGCGGCTCGAGCAGGCCTATCGAGATTCTGGTGAGCCGGCGCTGATGATTCCTACTGGGGGTAGCGATAGCTTGGGCGTATGGGGCTATATTGCCGCAGCCGAGGAACTTGGGGGCGACATTGCAGCCCACAACATTGATAAAGCAGCAGTCGTACTCGCAACAGGGTCTGCCGGCACTCAAACTGGCCTCACAGCGGGTGTGGCGCTCTGCGCTCTGCCTCTATCCGTAGTGGGCTATGCGGTCTGCGACGACGCGCAGTGGTTTAACTCAAAGGTCGCCGCAGATTGGGCCGCCGCTGAGCGCCGCTGGAGTCAGTTGCCGGCACTGGCGTTAGCGCCGGTTACTCGTGACCACAGTGCGGGGCCCGCCTACGGCGTTGCCACCCCGGAGGTTTATCAGCTGATTGTCGAGTTGGCACGTCTCGAGGGCGTGGTCCTGGATCCCGTCTATACCGGCAAGGCCTTCTGCGGCTTACTCAAGGATGTTCGAGAGGGCTACTTTGATCAGGTGGACGACATTATTTTTGTTCACACCGGGGGTATATTTGGGCTGTTTGCCCATGAACATTCGCTTATTCAGGCGGCCAACTGATACATTGTGAATAGCGGCATTATCGACTGGTGGTCCGTGGATTTAGGGCTGCGTCATACTCCTGCCGAGTCATTGTTCTTGTCTGTCAGCGGGCATGAATGGTGCAGGGTCATTTGGAACGCACACACCTGCGGCTGAGATCGACACAGAGAGGATCGAAAGTGCAAGCAATCATCACAGAAATTAACGCTTGGGCGTGGGGTGTGCCGATGCAGGTTTTACTGCTAGGCACAGGTGTTTTTCTCACCGCAGGTCTGGGCTTCCTCACCTGGATTAGACTGGGATTGGCGTTTCGTATGCTGGCCTCTGGAAGGAGTGGTCGCGGCGAGGGTGATATACCCCCGTTTCGCGCGCTGATGACTTCGCTGAGTGCCACTATCGGCACGGGTAACATTGCCGGTGTTGCTACGGCGATGACGCTTGGCGGGCCCGGCGCGCTCTTTTGGATGTGGCTGACTGCGCTTTTTGGCATGGCAATGAAATATGCCGAGGCGGTATTGGCGGTTCGTTTCAGGGAGCAGGATGATCAGGGGGGGTACAGTGGCGGACCGATGTACTACATCAAAAATGGTTTGGGCCCGCGCTTCGCGATCCTCGGAAGTGCTTTCGCTCTGTTTGGGAGCATGGCCGGCTTTGGCTTGGCCAATACCGTACAGTCGAATTCAGTGGCGCAGGTATTGGCCGACCAATTCCAGATACCCTGGCTATTGACCGGAGCATTACTGATGCTGCTAGTTGGGGCTGTTATTCTCGGAGGAATAAAACGCATCGCTGCGACCGCAAGCGCGATAGTGCCGACGATGGCCGTTGCCTATATAGCGATGAGCAGTGTCGTACTTATTTTACATTGGGAAATGATCCCGTCCGCCCTATCCACCATTGTGAGTACCGCTTTTACTGGCGCCTCCGCGGCAGGTGGATTCGCGGGCGCTACGGTATGGGCTGCGATTCGATTCGGTGTGGCGCGCGGTATCTTCTCAAACGAGGCCGGACTTGGCAGCGCCCCCATCGCTCATGCAGCAGCTCAGACCAACGAACCGGTGGAGCAGGGATTGATCGCAATGCTGGGCACGTTTATCGATACACTGGTGGTGTGCACAATGACTGGCTTAGTCATTATGTTGACCGGCGTATTGGAATCGGGAATTTCCGGCGCAAGCCTTACCGCAATGGCTTTCGGCAGTGCGATACCGGGTGGCGAACTTGTGGTGACATTAGGCGTGGTGTTGTTCGCCACCACTACTATGATCGGCTGGTCATTCTATGGAGAGCGATGCGTTGTTTACTTGTTCGGCACTAGGGCAATCCTACCCTTTCGTGTTTTGTGGGTGTTGGCCATCCCTATTGGTGCGGGCACAGATTTGGGCCTGATCTGGCTCATTGCTGACACACTTAACGCCTTCATGGCAATTCCGAATCTTATTGCACTGCTGCTGTTATCGCCCGTTGTGTTCGCGTTGTCTAGGGACTATTTTTTTGCGCGCAGCAGGACAGATCAGTCGGTCGTCTGATTTTTCATGTCGGACCTATCAGCTCAGCGTTTGGTCATAGCAATATCCTCGCGAGCGCTATTTGATCTGGATGAAGCGCACCGAATTTATGAACAGCAGGGTCTGCAGGCTTATTCTGACTATCAAATTGAGAAGGAAGAAGAAGTGCTTACCCCTGGCCAGGCGTTCCCTATGGTGCAAAAGTTATTGGCTCTCAACGCCAATCTGCCGGGGCATTTGGGTATCGATGTCATTTTATTGTCCAGAAACAGTGCGGATACCGGGTTACGGGTTTTTAACTCGATAGAGCATTATGGCCTAAGCATTTCCCGGGCCGCCTTCTGTGGAGGTGAAGCGCCTTGGCGTTATATCAAGGCGTTTGGGTGCCAGCTCTTTTTGTCTGCAGAGGGCAGCGATGTGCGTGTCGCCTTGGATAATGGTGTGGCGGCCGCAACGTTGGTCTCGAGCGTAGCGAGTCACTCCGATGACCCGCAGTTACGCTTTGCTTTTGATGGGGACGCGGTGCTGTTTTCCGACGAGTCAGAGCGCATTTTCAAGGCACAGGGACTTGACGCATTTGCGGCAAACGAGGATGCGGCGCGCAAGCAGCCGATGATGGGCGGGCCCTTTAAAAATTTCCTGGCCTCATTACAGCAATTGCAGCAAGCATTACCTGCAGAAAATCCGCCAATTAGAACGGCATTAGTCACCGCGCGCTCGGCGCCGGCGCATGAGCGTGTTATCAGAACGCTGAGAGCGTGGGGGATACGAATAGACGAGTCGATCTTTCTTGGTGGGTTGAGTAAAACGGAGTTTTTACGCGCTTATCGGGCGGACGTGTTCTTTGATGATCAGCAGACCCACTGCAAGGCAGCAGGCGATCATGTTCCCACAGGCCACGTTCCGCACGGCGTTGCCAACAACGATTAAAAACGCATAAAAAAACTAAATTTTATTCCTTAAAGGTGGTCCAGTAGGTGAAATCGGAGTAATGTCTTGAGCGGTGTGGTCAGCATCGAGAGTGCATTGTCGGATGAAGCTACAGCAACTGAGATACATATGGGAGGTCGCTCATCATGACCTTAACGTCTCTGCCACAGCGCAAAGTCTATTTACCTCACAGCCGGGCATTAGCAAGCAGATACGGCTTCTCGAAGACGAGCTCGGGGTGGAAATTTTTGCCCGCAGCGGCAAACACCTAACTCACATTACTTCCGCGGGAGAGGTGATTCTGGACTTGGCGGGTGAAATGCTAAGAAAAGCTGACTCTATCAAGCGGGTCGCTCAGGAGTTTTCCGATGAGACCGCTGGCACCCTCTCAATAGCTACCACACACACTCAGGCGCGGTATGTGTTGCCAGAGATTATTCAGCAGTTTATGTCGAGATATCCCGACGTGTCCCTGGTAATGAAGCAAGGGACGCCCCCTCAGGTAGCGCAAATGGCCGCTGATGGAGAGGTTGACTTTGTCATAGCCACCGAAGCGCTAAACCAATTTTCAAGTCTGGTAACCCTGCCGTGCTATCGCTGGAATCGCTGTGTCGTGGTGCCCAAAGATCACCCTCTAGCGAGCCTAGAGCACTGCTCCCTTGAGGCGATTGCTGATCATCCCATTGTGACGTACACAACGGGTTTTACCGGTCGCTCGAAGCTCGATGAAGCGTTCAAGGACAGGGGATTGGCACCCAGATTCGTCTTCACTGCAGTGGACGCTGACGTCATCAAGACATACGTTAGGCTGGGCTTGGGGATTGGTGTAATCGCTAGTATGGCGTATGACGAACATCTGGATAGTGATTTGGTCAAAATTGATGCTTCGCACCTCTTTCCGAGTTCAGTGACCAGTTTGGGGTTTCGTAAGGGCAGCTTCCTGCGAGGTTTTATGCACGACTTCATTCATGAATTGGCTCCGCATCTCGGTCGTGAGTTAGTACAAGAGACTCTGTCGCGGGCGAAGCTGTCAGAGCGGGTGGCACTTTATGAGGGTATTGAGTTACCAGAGCACTGACTCGTGTGCTCCAGAGCGGCCATGATGGGGCCGACTTTGTCTAGCGTTTCCTGATATTCCGCCTCCCAGTTGGAGCTCGCGGTAATACCGCCTCCACCCCAGCAATAAAGCGTATTGTCCGTGGTTTCTAGTGTCCGGATTGTGATACTGCTTTGCATCCAGTTTCCCCCAGCCATGACAAATATGGAGCCGCAATAGGCGCCCCTTGGGTAGGGCTCCAGTTCGCTGATAATCTCTACGGCGCGCTTTTTGGGTGCTCCTGTGATTGAGCCGCCGGGAGAGGTGGCGATTAAGATCTGTCCAGCGCTGAGATCAGGTTTCAATGCGCCTTGCACCGTACTGATCAGATGATGGACATTACCAAAGCTATGCAATGCACACAGTTCAGTAACCTTGACGCTACCGGCCTGACAAAATTGTCCCAGGTCATTTCGCAGTAGATCGGTGATCATGACGTTTTCAGCGCGATCTTTTTCTGAGTGGACGAGTGCTTGGGCCAGATCGAGATCTTTTTGCGCATCAATATGGCGGGGTGCTGTCCCTTTAATCGGTTGCGTGATGATTTTCCCCTCGCTTATTTGAAGAAAGCGTTCGGGTGACAGCGATAGAATGGTCCGGTCGCTGTCTACTCTCATAAATCCCGAGAAGCCTCCCGCCAGCTTCTCTCTCGCGGCTCGGTAACCTTCCCAGCAATCACCCTCGAATGCTGCTTGAAAGCGCTGAGCAAAATTCACTTGATAGCAGTCTCCGGCCAGAATGTATTCTTGAATACGCTCTACGGCTCGTCGGTACTCATGTTTGGTAATGCTCGCTGCAAAGGATTGGCGAAGTCGAAACGATTCTCTGGCCGTGTTGGCGTCGTTATTGAGTATTGACTCGACCTGTTGCCGGGTCCCGACAGGACAGTCCGGGTGATACAGCACTTCAGAAGTGCCGGTTTTGGTATCCGACACCAATACCCAGTGATAGAGCCCGGCAATAGCTTTAGACCGTTGCGGGCTCGAACGCGCCAAGTCGGCTGCCGGTGTGTCGTAGTCCAGATTGCCAACAACCAGCCCGCCGTTAAAAAGTTCGGCGGTTCCGAGAGCGGGGCCGGTTCCATACGAGACGGCTAGCGACTGCTCGATATCGGTCATCCAGCTAGTAAGATTGTTCGAATAATCCTGCGCGGAAAAGGTTTTTGTAGGTAGTGCGGTAATGAGTTCGAGTTCACTACCATTTGTGGTGGTGCCGCTATCCAGATAGACGAAGCCGGGTAAATGGGCGAAGCGGTCTGCCCAGGTTACGAGAGATCGGGTAAATGTGAGCGATGTGACGCGACCTTTTGGCAGCATAAATAACCCCATTTAAAGTAAGGGTAAAATTGACAGTGATGCATAAGGATAAGTAATGTCTTGCCTTGTGCACAGACAAGGTTGTGCAAGGTGTGCGAACGCAGTGACGCATGAACTGCGTGGGTCGATTCCAATCTGAGAGTTAATCCATGAAAAATGGTACCAAAGAGGCCGGCTCTTCTGCGCAGGGCGTGTCTCTGACTAATCCTTTTGCCGCCGTGCAGGAGCGACAAAGTCGAGTGGGGCGATATGAGGCCACATTAGAAAGAGGGCTTGAGCTTCGTGAGCTTCCTTATATCTCTGCTGGCATGGCGAGTCGCCAACGTCAGCATCTTAAGGGCCGGATGACGGTATGGGAAAGAATTCGCTTTCTAGCCGATGATGACCCTCATGTGTTCTATCAAAATTGGGGCCCCAACCTAGACGGCGCCTCCCTCGTTACGGCGGTCATAACCGTTGATGGACGCGATGTCGCAGTTTACGGGCACGACTTCACTGTGCGGGCCGGTTCCATGGACGCGACCAATGGAGAGAAGTTGGCTCGCCTGTTTGAGTTAGCGGCCAAGCGTCGTATCCCTTTGGTCGGCCTGAATGACTCCGCAGGGGCTTATATCCCAGCGGGAGTTGGAGGACTAGACGGGTATGCGGATGCCTTTACTGCATTGCGAAAAATCAGTGGCATCGTTCCCAGTATCATGTGCATGTTTGGCTTTAACGCGGGCGGGGGAAGTTATTTGCCTCGTCAAGGAAGTTTTCTCATTCAACCAAAGGACACTTTTTTCGGTCTGACCGGTCCCGGGGTGGTAAAGAGCGTGCTTGGCGAAGACATTACGCCTGATGAATTGGGCGGGCCCATGGTGCATAGCCAAACAGGTGTTACCGACTTTGTTGTAGAGGACGAAGTTGCAGCGCTGAGAAAAGTGCGAGAAATTTTGCGGTATTTGCCCGATTCCAACGCATCTCTTGCGCCTTACCGGGAGACCTCTGACCCGGTGGATCGAGAGACTATCGATATCGACATATTGCTGAAAAAAGCATTCAATTCCCCCACCGGATTCAACACACCGTTTGACATCAGCATCATGATTCAGCAACTGTGTGATCATGGGGACTTTTTAGAGACGCAAGCCGATAGAGCACGGAATACCATTACCGCATTGGGTCGAATGGCCGGCCATGTAGTGGGATTTGTTGCCAATAATTCTGCAGTCTCATCAGGTCAAATCGATATCGATGCGGCCTATAAAAATGCGCGATTCATCCGTTTTTGCAATCTCTACAATATTCCCGTGATCTTCCTTGAGGATACCACCGGATTCCTACCCGGTAGCGAACAAGAACACCGCGGTATTGTTCAAGCAGGCCGCGCTATGTTGGACGCCATCGTTGACTTGCGCACGCCGCGGTTTCTGGTTCTTGTCCGAAACGCATTTGGCGGTGCATACGCGTCTTATAACAACTACGCCACTGGCGCCGATTTCGTTGTTGCCCTGCCGACCACGCGAGTTGCGGTGATGGGGCCTGCGGGTGTGGAGTATGTTTATAAGGACGAATTAAAGAAAATTCGCGCCGGTAGAGAGCAGCGGATTGCCAAGGCGATCTCCGACCTCACTGCCTCTGGGGCTGGCGATAGCGAGGCGTTGAGCGAGGCGTCATCGTCGATTGATGCCTTGATCAAAGCAGAAGAAGCGGCTCTGGTGCAGCGTTACGAGCGGGAAATTATGAATCCTGAGGAAGCCTTGAGCCTTGGATCTATTTCCGAAATTGTAATGCCCTCTGAGCTTCGTCGGGTGCTCGCGCGCCAGTTGGCTTTTTGCCTACGACATTATGAGCCCGGACCGATGCAATCGGTTCAGCGTGAATTCCACTGAAGAACGGACGGGAGTACGCCCCAAGTGGGAAGTGATCAATATCTCAATAACCCTTTGATCTCCGCTGATAGGCGAGCAAAGCTGCGTTTGTCCGAATGGTCAGAGCAGTTTCGATGCGCGCATCTCAGGCCGCTGATTATCTGTCGAGGACCCATCAGAAAAGAGGCAATGGATGTTTTTGCTGAGATGGGCATTACCGGTTTCGGCATTCTGCTCTCAGAGAAAGACTCTATCGTCTATCGAGGCGCACTCGCTCCCGAGCTCCGCTCTCTCACCGACCCTAGTCGGGTTCACAGAGTGCCTGACTATAGCGGCGCCACAAAAGAAGAGCGTGAACAGCGTATTCAGGACATCATCAATATAGCCCGTGACTGCGGCTATAACGCCATATTTGCGGGCTATGGATTCATGGCCGAAGACGAACAAATGGTGGCGGCGATGGAGGGGGCAGGCCTCACTTTCATCGGGCCTTGCTCCAGAACCGTCAGGCAGGCCGGCCTAAAGGATGAGGCGAAACGCACGGCACTGCGCGCCGGTGTCTCGGTTACGCCGGGAATTGATAACGGCACTACCCTGACGTTGCTCAAAAAGTATCCTGATAAGGACGCCTTGATGGCGCTGGTGGGCAAACATAGCCTGGAGCTCACGGCTTCTGAAAACCCGAACGACGATGTCGAATCTCTGGCGGAGCGTGTTCTGGTGGCGGGTTACCGCAAAGGCCTTGATCTTTACACCGTCGATGAATTGAGCGAGACACTTACCGAAGCAGTATTGCAGATGGGGGAAGATTTCCCTCAAAACCGTGTGAGACTGAAGGCGATTGGGGGCGGTGGCGGTAAGGGTCAACGGATCGTCCCCCTCGGTGAAGCCGCGAGAACCCCTGAGTTGGTGAGAGAAATACTCAACGAAGTAAAAGCCACGGGCGTGGGCGATAACAAGAATGTGTTGGTCGAACTCAATATCGAAACCACCCGCCACCAGGAAATACAGGTTATCGGAAATGGCGACTGGTGCATTACCCTGGGTGGACGAGACTGCTCTCTGCAAATGCATGAGCAGAAACTATTAGAGGTGTCGGTGACTCGAGAATCTCTCGAGGGTGCAGAGGCGAGAGCCCGCGCGGCAACTGAAAGCGCTCAGGCAGATGTGCTCGCCCAAGACATCAAAACACTCGATGCGATGGAAGAAGAGGCGGCCCGGTTTGGCAAGGCGGTGGGTCTTGATTCTGTTTCGACCTTTGAATGCATCGTCGATCGGGATCGGCACTTCTTCATGGAGATGAACACGCGCATTCAGGTGGAGCATCGAGTCTCCGAGCTATGCTATGCACTGCGGTTTAGCAATCCTGAGAATGCCAATGAAAGCTTTGTAGTGGATTCGTTGGTGGAGACAATGGTACTTCTGGCGGCGCATGGGTCGACGTTACCAAAGCCCGAGCGCATTCCCAGGCTGGCTGATAGCCTTGAGGCGCGTTTGAATGCGACTAACGACGCGCTTCAACCCAGCGCGGGAGGTGTTGTCGAATTTTGGTCAGATCCAATTCAAGGTGAAATAAGAGACGATCAAGGTATCAGCCTGCACAATCCCGATACCGATGTGTTCATGAACTACACTTTAGCTGGGGCATATGACTCCAATATTGCTCTCCTGCTTACCGTTGGTGATAGCCGTGAAGCAGCCTACGAACACATGGCTGAAGTACTCAGAGCAGCGCGCCTCAGAGGTAAGGATCTACAGACCAACCTCGCTTTTCATTACGGGTTGGTCCATTGGTTCTTGGGTCGAACAGTGAATGCAAGACCGACCACCCAGTTTGTTGTGCCTTATTTGACTGCAGTGGGTGAGCTTGCTCAAGAGGCGGGTCGAGTTGATGTGGACATCGCGTGGCGGCTTATCTGTCAAGCGCAACTGAAAGCGTCGGCAGATCTCGAGCCTGCATTAAAAAGCGTCCTTGCCGCAAAGGAGAGCCTGTTTATCCGGCCGTTGAAACTGCTGCTAATGTCGCCGCATTTGCTGTCGGGCTGGCTGAGCCTCAATCGCAGAGCTTTTAGATTTCAAAACGACCACTTTGTGTGGGCCGAAAATCCTATCGAGGTATTGGCTGACACCTACCATTTTTTGCGCTTGGATTGGAATGATCATTTGCCTGCAGCCCACATGATTTGGGACCACGATCAAGAACTCTTGAGTGAAGCAGAGGATTTTTATGCCGAGCTTTCGCGGCGATACGGGCTGGAGAATTGGGACGACTTGAGTCATCTGCTCTCAGGGGAGGCACCTGAGGGGACAGACCATGAACAGTGGCGAGCCATTCAGGCTGCACACGGCGGATTTCAGGCCGGGGCAGATATTTTGGAGCTGTTGCCCTCAATTGCCCAATTCACTGGCTTCTTCGATTTGGCAGTAAATCCTGATATGACGATTCATTTCCCAGAGCGGTTATTGGCTCAGAAGCATCAGGTGGCAATGGCAAAGTTCCTTGCACCCCCGCCGGTAGCCAAGTCTGATGAAATCGTCGCTGCGAGTGGCGGCATGTTTTATGGTCGTGAGGTCCCCGAGGCGCCTTTGTACATTGAGGCTGGCCAGCATTTTAATGCCGGTGACCCGCTTTACATTGTCGAGGTCATGAAAATGTTCAATAAGGTCGTTGCGCCATTTTCGGGCACGGTGGAAGAAGTCTTAGTTGAGGGCGACGGAGCCATCATCACAAAAGGCCAGCCGTTGTTTAAGGTGACACCAGATGAAGTGGTAGAGGTGCTGTCAGAGGCCGATCTATCTGCCGCACGAAGGGCGCATACGACAGAGCTTGTGAGTCGCTTTATCTCAACGGATTTTCAGGGGTAGCTAGAATGATTACGGCACTAGATCACATCGCCATCGCTGTTCCGGACCTGGAGGCCGCTGTGCGTCGATTTCTGGACGATTTTGGCCTCCATTACGACGGTAATGAAATTGTTGAGGCAGCGCAGACTACGACCGCTTTCTTTAGCTTGCCAGAGACACACATCGAACTGGTGCATCCGTTGGACGGTAGTGGCCCCATAGCAACTTACCTAGAAAAACGGGGAGGCGGTTTACATCATCTGTGCTTTCGTACCGATGATATCGATGGTGATGTGGCTCAGTTGCGAGACAAGGGATATCAGTTTATTGGGGAGGCCCCCACGCCCGGTGCACATGGATCGCGAGTGATCTTTATCCATCCAAAGAGTTGTGATGGTGTGCTGATTGAGCTTTCACAACCGGCGCAGGCCCACGCATGAGCGTCTACGATCCGGATTCATCTACGCTGTCCGCGTGGGGGGAGTTGGTTGAAAAGCAGAGTAAAGGTCTGACGCCAGACGACCTTCTGTGGCACACCCCCGAGGGTATCCCGCTGAAAACGCTGTATACCGCGGAAGACCTCGACGGATTGCCGTATACGAATACTTTGCCGGGTATGTCTCCCTATATACGGGGTCCGCAGGCGACTATGTATGCCGGACGCCGATGGACAATTCGTCAGTACGCGGGGTTTTCTACTGCCGAAGCATCCAATGCGTTTTATCGAAAGTCATTAGCCGCCGGGGGGCAGGGCATCTCTGTCGCTTTCGACCTGGCGACTCATCGAGGTTATGACTCAGATCACCCGCGAGTCTCTGGTGATGTCGGGAAAGCCGGTGTAGCAGTCGACTCGGTCGAAGACATGAAAGTGCTCTTTGACGGTATTCCACTGGATCAGGTGTCGGTTTCAATGACGATGAATGGTGCGGTGCTGCCCGTTCTTGCTGGATACATTGTTGCTGCTGAGGAGCAAGGGGTCGCACAGGCTTCGCTTTCAGGGACTATTCAAAACGATATCCTCAAAGAGTTCATGGTACGAAACACCTACATTTACCCTCCTGAGCCTAGTATGCGCATTATTGGAGATATCATTGCTTATTGCTCAGCGAATCTCCCTAAATTCAATACCATCTCTATTTCCGGGTACCACATGCAGGAGGCGGGAGCGAATGCGGCTCTCGAGCTCGCCTATACCCTCGCTGACGGTAAAGAGTACATTCAAACGGCTATTTCAGCCGGTCTTGGAATAGACGAATTCGCCCCGCGGCTCAGTTTTTTTTGGGGTATTGGTATGAACTTCTACATGGAGATTGCCAAAATGCGCGCCGCGAGGTTGCTGTGGTCTGAGATCGTCGCGACTTTTAATCCGCAAAACCCCAAAAGCAGCATGCTAAGGACTCACTGTCAAACCTCTGGCTGGTCTCTTACCGAGCAGGACCCTTATAACAATATCGTTAGAACCACTATTGAGGCTATGGCCGCGGTATTTGGCGGCACACAGTCACTGCATACCAACGCTTTGGATGAGGCGATCGCGCTGCCTTCCGATTTTGCGGCACGGATCGCGCGCAACACACAGCTTATATTGCAGGAGGAAACGGGGATAGGTCAGGTAGTAGATCCATGGGGTGGATCCTACATGATGGAGCAGCTTACCCATGATATGTCAGAAAAAGCCCGGGAGCTGATACGTGAGATAGATGAGCTTGGAGGCATGGCCAAAGCGATTGAACGCGGTTTACCTAAACTGCGTATTGAAGAGGCCGCAGCGAAGAAGCAGGCGCGAATTGATCGCGGAGAAGACGTCATCGTGGGGGTGAATAAATTCCAATTAGATGAGCAGGACGCAGTCGATATTCTCGAGATCGATAATGAGCAGGTTCGCGAGTCACAGCTTGCGCGGCTTAGCGATATTCGTGCCTCACGGGATGGAGAAAGCGTCAGGGCTGCACTGCAGGCACTAACCGATGCAGCGGAGTCGGGTAGCGGAAATTTGCTTGAGCTTGCAATTAGTGCGACTCGCTGCCGGGCAACCGTAGGTGAGATATCCGACGCACTTGAGGAAGTTTACGGTCGTTTTGTGGCGCACGCGCAGACAGTTTCAGGGGTTTATGGGGCTGCCTATGCCGAAGATGCCAACTGGGAGGGTATCGCCATGGATATCGATGCTTTTGTCGAGCGGCACGGCCGCAGACCTCGTATGTTGGTCGCTAAAATGGGGCAAGATGGGCACGATAGAGGTGCAAAAGTGGTTGCCACCGCTTTTGCGGATGTGGGCTTTGATGTGGATCTCTCACCTATGTTCTCGACTCCCGAGGAGGTGGCGAGGCAAGCTGTTGAAAATGACGTACATGTCGTGGGCGCATCTTCGCTTGCCGCCGGTCACAAAACACTGGTGCCGCAATTGATCGATGCTCTTAAGGCGCAGGGAGCTGATGACATCATTGTTATTGCAGGCGGTGTAATCCCGCAGCAGGATTATGCGTTTCTTGAGGAACAAGGTGTTGCCTTGATCTTTGGTCCTGGCACCCCGATCCCAGATGCCGCGCGAAAAGTCCTTGATGCCATCAATTCCAACAGCTGAAGATATTCTCGCTGGCGATCGGCGCGCACTCGCCAAGGCAATTACGCTAGTAGAGAGCCAACGGGAGCAAGATCGAAATGCAGCGCAGTTGCTCTTGGGTGAGCTGTTACCTCACACCGGGAAAAGTGTTCGCATTGGGGTCACCGGTGTGCCAGGAGTCGGCAAATCGACTTTTATTGAGGCGTTTGGCCAATATGTGATCGAGCAGGGGCAACGGCTGGCTGTGCTGGCTGTTGATCCCAGTTCACCAGTAGCGGGTGGTTCCATTCTTGGTGATAAGACCCGTATGGAGGCGCTAACGCGACTCGACGATGCGTTCATCAGGCCCTCTCCTGCAGGCCAGGCCTTGGGGGGGGTCGCATTTAAGACTCGAGAGTCGTCACTACTTTGTGAGGCCGCCGGCTTTGACGTTATTCTTGTTGAGACCGTAGGCGTGGGCCAATCAGAACATCAAGTTGCGGGGATGGTTGATTTCTTTTTGCTGCTGATGCTCCCCGGCGGCGGTGATGAACTGCAAGGCATCAAAAAAGGGATCTTAGAACTCGCAGATGCGATAGTAGTCAACAAAGCAGATGGCGCGAGTGAGTCACTGGCAAAGATCACTCAGCAGCATTACCGCGGCGCCATGACATTGCTTAATCACGGTTCAGCTTGGGAGCCTCGAGTGATGACCTGCTCGGCACTTCACGGCGCGGGTATTTCTGCTGTTTGGGACATGATTCAAGAGTACGCTGAAGCTGCAAAAATTGAGGGTAGTTTCGACAAAGCCAGAGCTGATCAGAACCTAGCGTGGATGCGTCAGCTCATCGATGAGCTATTGCGCGCATCGCTGGCGCAGCATCCCGATGTGAAGGCTGCGCTGCCCGGGATTGAAGCTGCTGTGACCGCAGCACAGCAAACCCCATTGGCGGCTGCGCAAATCGTCCTGGGGCTCTCCAGGCAGTGAGCACGTCGCGGTTATTCAAGCGAGCGGGGTAATGAGCAAAGGAGCGTCGACTCAACCGTCAGTGGATTGTTCTGTACCGATGTCTTCGTGTTTTAGCGGTCGATGTTTTGACACGCTGGCTATGCGTGACCTTGATCGGCGGTCGGCAGCTGCACAGGGGCTCAACGAATTTGATCTCATGCTGCACGCCGGCGGCGCCGCCTTTAATTACCTGAGCGCCATCTGGCCGGGCGCAACACGTTTTGCCGTTTTCTGTGGCACCGGTAACAATGGCGGCGATGGATGGGTAGTGGCACGACTATTGTTGGAGTCTGGCGTATCGTGCGATGTGTTCTTGCATGGCTCTGCTGACCGAATCTCAGGTGCTGCGCTGCTTGCCTACGAAGCCTGGCGGCAAATAGCTCCTGAGAGAGAACGCTCCAGTGACGACTGGTTGAACAGCGCTCGGCAAGGTGAAGAGTACGATGTATTGGTCGATGCGCTTGTCGGAATAGGGTTTCGGGGCCCGGCGCGATCGGAGTTTGATGCTCTGGTGGAGGGGATCAACGGGGCGTCTATCCCAGTGCTCTCACTCGATGTGCCAAGCGGCCTTAACGCTGACACCGGTGCGGTCGACTCCTCAGTCATTCAAGCCCACTCAACGGTGACATTTATCGCTATGAAGCCGGGGTTGTTAACGGGAAGGGCGCCAGACGTTGCGGGCCGCCTGATTTTGGACTCTCTTGACACGCCACAGTTTATTTTGGATGAAGTGCCCGCGGTGGCAATAAACTGGGCGCGCGACCTTCCTCCTGCTTTCTTACGACCTCGCCGCCCAACGACACACAAGGGTGTTTGCGGTCATGTTCTGGTGGTGGGCGGAAACACCGGTATGGGAGGGGCATCTATTTTGTCCGCCTCTGCAGCACTCCGCAGTGGCGCGGGACTGGTGACATTGGCTACACGCTCGGAACACCTCTGCGCTGCCATATCACGACAGCCAGAGGTCATGGCCCGCGATATTGACTGTCCCGAGTCTCTGTTTTCGTTACTGGAGAAGGCGTCCGTGGTAGTGGTAGGGCCAGGGCTGGGTGTCGACGATTGGTCGGGGGCGTGTCTGCGGATCGTATTGGAGAGCCATAAGCCGCTTGTTGTTGATGCCGATGCACTGAACTTATTGGCTACCGATATGAGTTTTCCCAGAGTCACAGCGGGCAGTGTGCTGACTCCGCATCCTGGTGAAGCCGCCCGCCTTGCCAAGGTCCCCGTTTCCAATATCGAGGCCGATCGACTGTATTGGGCAAAAGCCCTTGCCCGGCAATATGCGAGCTCGATTATTTTGAAAGGTGCGGGGAGCATTATCGCCTCGGACAAAGAGGGCTGTGAGCCGAACATATGTTCGGCAGGAAACAGTGGTATGGCAACCGCGGGCATGGGTGATGTTCTTGCGGGAGTTGTTGGCGCACTGTTGGCGCAGGGCTATGACGCACCCTTGGCCGCATTGGGTGGGACTGTAGCGCATGCAAATGCAGGCGATCTCGCTTGGCGAGAGCACGGTATTGGCCTAACTGCGACTGATGTGATCAATCACGTAGGGGCTGTATTGACCCCTGGCATCGATACAGCTCGATAGTGCCGCTGTCTGAGGATAGAGGGTTGCTTAAAGAGGCTGTCAGCCCGTTCATCTTTTATTCATGGTGTGTCTGCCCATCTTCTAACGCGCTCATCGCGATGAGAGCGTCAAACAGTTCACTGTCGGATTGAGCAAGGCAGGAGAGCGCCACCGGATCACCGCGGCACAGCGCCATGAGGTTCTGTATTGCGTTGAGAGGAACCGCAAAGGCTTCACCATTAATAAACACATCCAGATACTGTTTGTGCTCTTTCCAAGCGATGCGCGCATGGCTAGACAAGCACACGAGCGGCCCTATGAGAGGCAGTGCTGCCCCCGATGGGTCATCTGTGTCGATCGTATGATCGTGGGTAACAATTTCCCCAAACCACCGATAATCGTCCAGCGCATCGCAGGCGTTGGCGAGGGCATCTTTGGCATTGCGGATATGCTCGAGTGTGATTTCACCTGGCCGCCCCGCTGATAGACCAGGCATGTCCTCTAGGAGGGATGCTGGGTTCAATCGCTCGAGTACATTGTCTGCACGCCTTGCCAACAGGTCCGCAACGGAGGGTGCCCTAAAACCCAAGGAGAAGGTCAACGATTCCTCTAGAGCGACCCCCCAGTGGGCGACGCCCGGCGGTATATAGAGTATGTCTCCCGGTGACAAAGTGTAGATCTCCGAAGGTTCGAATTCAGAGATAAGATTCAGGCCATTTGTCTGCAGTTGTAGCGTTTGGTCGTCACAGTGGTCCCCTAGACGCCATTCTCGACACCCGTCTCCCTGTAGAAGAAAGACGTCATAACGATCAAAATGTGGGCCGACGCCAGCCCCGTTTACAGCATAGCTCACCATGACATCGTCAAAGCGCCAGCGCGGTAGAAAGTCCACTTGAGTGCGCAAGGCGGCAACACCTTCATGCCACTGATCCAGCCCCTGTACGAGGAGTGTCCACTCGTCTTCGCGATGAAAATCTTCCTTGTGAAACGGACCGTCCTGTTTTGTCCAGACTCCTTTGGATCTAGAAATCAATCGGCTCTCTACGAATTCTTCCATTGCAAATCCCGCCAACTCGCCCGCTGTGACGGGCGAGGTAAAGCCCGGAAGCGCCTGTGGTAACAACAGGGGAGCTCGCTGCCAATACTGCTGGAGAAATTGTGTTTCAGAGATTGGCAGTTTCAGGGTCGCCCCTCCAATCCGCACGCACTGATTTCAGTGGATCTCTTTGTCAATGCGCTGCGCCAGACTGGACGCGTAGCCGATGTAGCTCGCGGGTGTGAGTGCCAGCAGGCGCTGTTTCGCCGATTCAGGAATCTCAAGAGTCAAAATGAAATCATGGATGGTATCGGCCGTGAGTCGTTGCCCTCTGGTAAGCGCCTTGAGTTTCTCGTAGGGCTCCGGCACGCCGTAACGCCGCATCACGGTCTGTATCGCCTCGCCAAGAATTTCCCAGGTTGAATCAAGATCTGCCTGCATCGGTTCTGATGCCACCTCGAGTTTATCAATGCCGCGTTTCAGCGAGGTCAGAGCCAGTAGGGCATGGCCAACCGCAACCCCGATATTCCTCAGCACAGTGCTGTCAGTCAGGTCACGCTGCAATCGGCTAACGGGGAGTTTTTCTGCCAGATGAGAGAGTATCGCATTGGATAATCCGAGGTTGCCCTCAGCGTTTTCAAAGTCGATCGGATTAACCTTGTGAGGCATCGTCGAAGAGCCCACTTCGCCGGCGATCACTTTTTGGGTGAAGTACCCGAGGGAAATATAAGACCACACGTCGCGGGACAAATCGATCAGGATAGTGTTTATGCGGATCACCCCGTGAAAGTACTCGGCCATGTAGTCGTGTGGCTCAATCTGAGTGGTGTATGGATTCCACGCTAACCCCAGCGTGGATAAAAAGTCGCGTGAGAGCGTGGGCCAATCAATTTCTGGATAGGCTATGTGATGTGCATTGTAGTTTCCCACCGCTCCATTCATTTTGCCCATGGGTTGGATGGCTTCCAGTGCTCGTCTCTGTCTGACTATTCGAGCCAACACGTTTGCGACCTCTTTGCCGAGCGTGGTTGGGGTGGCTGCCTGCCCATGAGTGCGGGCTAACATGGATTGCTGGGCCTGCTCCTGTGCCAGGGTGGCTAGTTGGGTTTGTAGCGCGTCGAGTGCGTCCATCAATACCTGATGGCCGTCTCTGAGCATCAGGGCATGTGAGAGGTTATTGATGTCCTCGCTGGTACATGCGAAGTGAATAAATTCACTGATAGCCGCTAGTTCTGGGGTATCTGAGATCGCTTCTTTCAAAAAGTATTCAACGGCTTTGACATCGTGATTGGTGGTCGCTTCGATGGCTTTAATGCGAGCGGCATCCGCCTCATCGAAATGTTCTGAGATATGATCAAGACGTTGAAGTGCCTGGTCAGTAAGCGGCGGCACTTCCGCAATGGCGGGACAGCTTGCGAGCATCTTCAGCCAACCGATCTCAACGGCAACCCGGCGTTTATTCAGGCCGAATTCAGTAAAGATGGGCCTGAGTGCGTCCAGTTTCTCGCAATACCGCCCATCTAGCGGCGAAAGGGCAGTGAGCCGATGGTCCGTCATAATAACCGCCTGAAAAAAGCTCAGTTTACCATGTGCACCATGTGCATCGTTGGGAAGGTATTGGGGGCAAGCAAACTGCGCTTCGGGTGGCGCGCTAGTGGCTTACGGTGCCAAGTTCGCGCGCGAGCCGCGCTGCGGTTTCACGTAGCGCTCCTCGTGTCAGCATCATATTCAATCTCGACCCTCCCAATTGACGCCACAAAAATGCAGCCCTGACGCCGCACAGTAATAGGGTGCGAACGACATCTGCAACTTGGGGGTTATTCAGGTGCTGGGCACTGCCTGTCACCTTAATACGGTAGGGTAGCGCGCTCAATGTATCCTGATAAATGGCTGATATATTTGCGCTTAAGCTTTTTATATCATTTGAAAAATTCTCAGCCTTATAGGCCGTGTGTTTTAGTCTTGAATGCACAATCGCCTGCAGATCTTCTCGCCGGGCAAAACGCTTCTCTAGTTGCAGGATCGCTAGGGTATAGCGCAGCGTGTCGGCTGCTGACTGATCCTGTGAGAGGTGTAGGCAGCCCGCAAGCTGCTCGAGACCCAGTCGAATGCCTTGGGGAGTGCCAAACACGTTGTCCACGGCGTCAGGTTCAAAGCAAAAAAGGGAATGGATGGAAGCCTCAGCGAAAGGGGTAGGCCAGCTTCCGGTCTTGGCGGCCACATCGACAATCCTTGCTGCCTGGGCGACGCCAGCCAGAGCGAGGGTGCGCTGCTCTCCGATTGAACGCTGAGTCATAGTGCGTGTTCGATAACACCGCCGCCAAGGCAGATGTCCCCATCGTAAAAAACAACCGACTGTCCTGGTGTGACGGCTCTTTGCGGAACATCAAACTTTACTTCGTAATCTTGTCCTGTGCCGGTGACAACGCATGCTTGATCGGGTTGCCGATAGCGGATTTTGGCATTACACCGGAAAGATCGCTGAGGGGGCGTTCCGCTCACCCATAGGACGTCGGAGGACTTCAATCGTTGATGAAAGAGGCTGGGGTGCTCGGCGCCCTGAGCAACGACCAAGGTGTTTTGATCCACCTTCTTGGTGACCACATACCATGGTGCCTCTTCACGATGCGCGAGGCCACCAATACCAAGCCCCTGACGTTGACCTATGGTGTGGTACATCAGGCCCTCATGCTCGCCGATTGGCTCATCATCCACGGTGACAATAGGGCCGGGCTGCGCGGGAATATATTGTTTTAAAAAGTCGCGAAAGCGTCGCTCGCCGATGAAGCATATGCCGGTGCTGTCTTTTTTCCTGGCATTAGTAAAGCCCGCCTCGATCGCCCTTTCCCGGACCGTTTGCTTGTCGATATCCCCCACCGGGAAAAGGGTTTTCCCAAGTGCGGTGTGATCTACCTGATGTAAAAAGTAGCTCTGGTCTTTATTGCCGTCTAGGCCTTTCTTGAGTCGAGTTGTGCCTGACTCCTGGTCAGTACGGACATAATGACCGGTAGCAATGAGGTCGGCGCCAAGATGCGTTGCGTAGTCAATAAAGGCGCGAAATTTGATTTCGCGATTGCACAAGACATCAGGGTTGGGAGTTCGGCCCGCTCGATACTCGGACAGAAAATGCGCAAACACATCGTCCCAATACTCGGCAGCAAAGTTAGCGCTGTGAAGCGGAATGCCCAGTTGATCTGCGACCGTCTGAGCGTCAGCAAGGTCGGCGACGGCGGTGCAATATGCCGTGCCGTCATCTTCTTCCCAATTCTTCATGAACAGGCCCTCGACGCGATAGCCCGCTTCCAGCAGCAGTAGCGCTGCAACCGACGAGTCGACGCCCCCAGACATGCCAACGATGACGGTCTCATTAGTCTTTGCTTCAGATCGAGTCACTGAGGAGTTCCGAACCACTTATTCGATGGAGGCATCAGCATGATGGTAGCCTGACGCGGGGTCAACGGCAGTCGGAGACGATGAGTCCGTCAGGTATTCGCCTGGCTGCAGGTCCCCGAGCTGCCAGGGCCCGACGGCCACTCGTATAAGTCGTAGAGTAGGGTGTCCAATGGCAGCAGTCATTCTTCTGATTTGACGATTGCGTCCCTCGCTAATGCTTAAGTCTAGCCAGGAGTCCGGAACGGATTTCCGCTCCCTTATGGGTGGAACCCGCTCCCAGATTACTGGTGGGGACATCGGTAACGCTCGTGCTGGACGACTGATGCCATCTTTTAAGTGTATGCCGCGGGACAGCTGCAAGCAGGCTTCATCAGTGATACAGCCCTCTACCTGCACCCAGTAACGCTTCCAGAGTTGCCCTTTTGGATTGGTTATACGCTGTTGTAAATCGCCGTCGGACGTGAGGACCAGAAGTCCTTCTGAGTCGTAATCCAGGCGTCCGGCGGCGCGGAAATTGGGCGCACTGATAAATTGCGCCAGGGTTGTTCGCGGCGCATGGGGCCGCTCTCGATCTGTGAATTGACTGAGTACGCGGAAGGGCTTGTTAAGCAGAATAACCGGCGACATTCGCATAGTGTGACGGATTTAATGTTAAAATGGTGGCTCAGCTACGCAGTGCTTCAACCCCGGTCCACAGTGTGGGACAGGGGTGCGCGGGCGGTGTCTCTTGCAGAGGCAAAGTTTGTAATTTCTGGGGAGTTTCAAAATGGCATACCAACACATCCAAGTACCCGATATGGGCGAGAAGATCACTGTAAATGAAGATAACAGTATCTCAGTACCCGACAATCCCATCATTCCCTACATCGAGGGCGATGGAATCGGGGTGGATATCTCTCCGGTCATGATTGCGGTAGTGGATGCGGCGGTGGCAAAGGCGTACGGGGGCGCTCGCAAAATATCGTGGATGGAAATTTATACGGGCGAGAAAGCCGCCGAGTTATACGACGGTGATTGGTTCCCGGAAGAAACTCTGGGCGCTATCAAAGCTTATAGTGTGGCGATCAAAGGGCCTCTCACGACACCGGTGGGAGGTGGATTCCGGTCGCTAAATGTAGCGCTCCGGCAGGAGCTTGATCTGTACACCTGTCTGCGACCGGTTAGATGGTTTGAGGGTGTGCCTTCCCCCGTCAAGCGTCCGGGTGATTGCAACATGGTGATATTCAGGGAGAACTCCGAGGATATCTACGCTGGTATCGAGTATCAGGCGGGAACTCCTGAAGCACAGAAAGTGGTCGACTTTATTATCGGAGAGATGGGGGCGACCAAAATACGCTTTCCCGAGAATGTGGGAATTGGAATCAAGCCTGTTTCAGCTGAGGGAACGCAGCGTTTGGTGCGAAAAGCGATTCAATACGCCATCGATCAGGATTTGCCTTCTGTGACACTGGTTCATAAAGGCAATATTATGAAGTTTACTGAGGGCGCCTTCCGCGACTGGGGTTATGAGCTGGCGCAGCAAGAATTTGCGGGTGAATTATTAGACGGTGGACCTTGGGTCAGCATCAAAAACCCCCGTACTGGCAAAGAAATTGTAATCAAGGATGTAATTGCTGACGCTATGTTGCAGCAGGTGTTAACTCGGCCGCGAGACTACAGTGTGGTCGCGACGTTAAATCTGAACGGCGATTATCTTTCGGATGCTCTGGCTGCACAGGTGGGTGGTATTGGTATCGCCCCCGGCGCGAATCTGTCAGATACGGTGGCGTTGTTTGAGGCAACACACGGCACTGCACCCAAGTACGCGGGGCAGGACAAGGTAAATCCAGGATCTTTGATCCTCTCCGCCGAGATGATGCTCCGGCATCTTGGATGGAATGATGCGGCCGATCTGATCATAAATGGTATGAATGGTGCGATTCAGGCAAAAACCGTGACGTACGACTTTGAGCGCTTGATGGACGACGCTACGTTGGTGTCTTGTTCCGCTTTTGGAGAGTCGATCGTGGCGCATATGTAAACCCTGTAGTCGCCAACAAAAAAACCCGCCGATGGCGGGTTTTTCTATTTTCACGCTCACAAATTGGAAATTGACTTTTCCAAAATCAAAGATGTTCTGCCTTGAACCGCTTTTTAGCCATGAACAAGCAAATGTCGGCAGTCTCGACTAACGCTCTCAAATCGCTGCGGGTGGATTATACTTAAGGCATGAGACGCAACAGCTTATGCAGATATTCTAAGGCTCCGGTCCGCGCCGGCTCCCAAGACAGCGATCGTGAGGGCGACGAAGGTGAGGGCGGCCTGGCGATCGCGCCGGCCAAGCCGAAGCTCAAGAGGCCGTCACTCTATCAGGTCATTTTGCTCAATGATGATTACACGCCGATGGAGTTTGTCGTGTACGTGCTCGAGCAATTTTTCGGTATGAATCGTGAGAAAGCCACGCAGGTGATGTTGGCGGTCCATACTAAGGGTAAGGGTGTTTGTGGCATCTATCCGCAGGACATTGCAGAGACAAAAGCGGCACAAGTTAATCAAAGTGCGCGCGACAGTGGTCACCCGCTATTATGCGAGGTTGAGCCATCCATGGATGATGAAGAGGGTTAGCTGAATGCTGAGTAAAGAGCTCGAAAATACGCTCAACGAGACATTTCGTACGGCGCGAGCCCGACGCCACGAGTTCATTACCGTGGAACACTTGTTGCTCGCATTGCTCGATGATCCCACTGCGGTGCAGGTGTTAAAGGCCTGCCAGATAGACATGGAAGAACTACGCGGCGAGTTAATTGAATTTATTGACTCGACAACCCCCTTACTTTCCGACGGAGATGACGGTCGCGATACGCAGCCCACTTTAGGGTTTCAACGCGTTCTTCAACGTGCGGTATTCCACGTCCAAAGTTCGGGTAAGCAAGAGGTCACGGGCGCCAATCTGCTGGTTGCCATGTTTTCAGAGCAAGAATCCCAGGCGGTGTATTTTCTGAAGGCACAGGGTGTTTCTCGCTTGGACGTAGTGAACTTCATTACCCACGGCATCGGTAAGGACGGCGAGGAGGCGGGGTCTGATGAGGCCATGTTGGCAGCCGAGGAGGAGGCCGAGGCCGTCGAAAAACGGCCGCTCGATGCCTACGCCACCAATCTCAATAACGAAGCCGAGGCAGGCAACATCGATCCATTGATCGGACGTCTCAACGAGGTAGAGCGTGTCGCTCAAATTCTTGCGCGGCGGCGAAAAAACAATCCGTTGTTAGTGGGTGAGTCGGGCGTAGGCAAAACTGCAATTGCCGAGGGCCTGGCGAAAATGATCGTGGATGGCGAGGTGCCGGAAACACTTAAAGACGCCATTGTTTATTCTCTCGACCTGGGTGCCTTGCTTGCCGGTACCAAGTACCGGGGGGATTTTGAGAAGCGGTTGAAGGGGTTGCTGGGTAACCTCAGTGATAACGACAATGCCATTTTGTTCATTGATGAAATCCACACCATTATCGGCGCGGGAGCGGCCTCAGGCGGTGTAATGGATGCTAGCAATTTGCTGAAGCCGTTATTGGCTTCGGGCAAGATGCGTTGTGTCGGCTCCACCACCTATGCCGAGTACCGCGGTATATTTGACAAAGACAAAGCGCTGAGCCGTCGCTTTCAGAAGGTGGATGTTTTAGAGCCTTCGGTCGAGGACGCCTACAAGATTCTCAAGGGGCTTAAATCGCGTTTTGAGGCCCACCACAAGCTGAGGTACACCGATAAAGCGCTCCGGGTAGCCTCAGAAATGGCAGCGCGATACATCACTGACCGGTTCTTGCCAGACAAAGCAATCGACGTCATCGACGAGGCAGGTGCTTTCCAGCAGTTGCAAGTGCCCAGCAAGCGAAAAAAAGTGCTTGGCCCTGGAGATATTGAGGCGGTAGTCGCAAAGATTGCCCGTATACCGCCTAAAACCGTTAGTAGCGACGATAAAGCGTTGCTAGGTAAGTTGGAAAGTAATCTAAAGATGACAGTTTTCGGCCAGGATGCGGCGGTGGGCCAAATGGTCGGCGCGATCAAATTGGCCAGAGCCGGTCTTCGAGGCGGACACAAGCCAATCGCCTCCTTTTTGCTAGCGGGACCCACTGGAGTGGGCAAGACTGAGCTCACGCGACAACTAGCGTTGCAGATGGGGTTAGAGTTACTGCGCTTTGATATGTCTGAGTATATGGAGCGTCACACAGTGTCGAGGCTGATTGGCGCACCGCCGGGCTATGTAGGATTTGATCAGGGCGGTTTATTAACGGATGCCGTCAACAAACACCCGCACTCTGTGGTATTGCTAGACGAGATCGAAAAAGCGCACCCTGAGGTGTTTAATTTGCTGTTGCAGGTCATGGACCATGGCACGTTGACAGATAATAATGGACGTAAAACGGATTTCCGTAGCGTGATCTTGGTGATGACGACTAACGCGGGTGCCGAAAATGTGAGCCGCCGCTCCATCGGGTTCTCTATGCAGGATCACTCGACGGATTCGATCGAAGCCATCAATAGAACCTTTACGCCAGAATTTCGGAATCGACTGGATGCTGTCGTACCTTTTGGTCCTCTTGGCGAGGACGTCATTCTGACGGTAGTCGACAAGTTTCTGACCGAACTGCAAGGGCAATTGGACGAGCGACAGGTAGTCATAGAGGTCGACGAGGAAGCCCGGTTGTGGCTTGTTGAAAAAGGCTACGACGCTACAATGGGCGCCAGACCGATGGAGCGCG
The DNA here is from genome assembly GCA_016779445.1 of Luminiphilus sp. Classification (GTDB taxonomy): domain Bacteria; phylum Pseudomonadota; class Gammaproteobacteria; order Pseudomonadales; family Halieaceae; genus Luminiphilus. The sequence continues at coordinate 45,934 of JADHNP010000004.1, forward strand.
TAATACAGGAGCACATCAAAAAGCCCCTTGCCGATATGGTGTTGTTCGGCGAATTAGCCAAGGGTGGTGCTGTAGCAATATCGGTCAATGCAGATCGCTCTGACTTGGCCATTACGGTCTTGGTCGAGGAGAGTGAAGCCGTCGAGGCCTGATGAGCCTGCCGCGTTGTTGTCGACACTAAGCCCAATAAACTTGAGTTCAATAGCCCTCGGTAGGCGCGCCGCCCGGACCCCTCATGCCGCTGAAGACCGGAGGCTTTAGGACTAGGCGCAATGAGATCTATCGTTCCCGATAGGTAATGCGCCCTTTGGTCAAATCATAGGGTGTCAGTTCTACCCTCACTTTGTCACCGGTCAAAATACGGATGTAGTTCTTGCGCATCTTGCCTGATATGTGCGCGGTGACGATATGCCCGTTTTCAAGTTTAACCCTGAAGGTGGTATTGGGGAGGGTGTCGACGATCTCCCCTTCCATTTCGATTTGGTCTTCTTTAGCCATTCAGGCTACGCCCCATTCATTAACAGGCCGGCACTGTATCGAAAAGTCTCGGGTGAGGAAAGCGTAAGTACAGCAATTATTCATTCGCTGTCGTCAACGCGCGGATCAAGCAAAGCTACCACCGCTGTCGTGTCTGGTGGAACGGTTTGCTGGGTTTTCTGCTGTTGCCAGTGGCCATCAATGAATAACTCAAGCGGTGAGAACCGCGCCTTGTAGGACATTTTGCGACAGCCGTCGATCCAGTAACCGAGGTAGATATAGGGCAGTCCTCTTGCTTTGGCCTCCCTGATTTGAAGGAGAATCGCCTCGGTACCTAAACTCCGCTGAGGCTGATCGGGATCAAAAAAGGTATAAATCGCGGCCAACCCATCTAACATCTCGTCGGCGACCGTCACCGCCACTAGTTTGTTGCCCTGATAAAGCCTGTAATAGTGAGCGCAGCCAAGACCGTCATTCAGAAACGATTCATATTGCTCCCGCTCAGGAGGATACATATCCCCATCAGCATGACGTGACTCAATGTAATATCGGTATAGACCGTAGGCTTCATCGTCAAGAATAGATTCTGAAACCTCTAAACGGAGGTCCGCATTGCGGCGCTCGATTCGCCTTTGCGTGCGACTGAGTGTGAACTCGTTAACGCGAACACGAGAGGCAATGCAGGCACTACACTTGCTACAGTGCGGACGGTATACATGATCACCGCTTCGACGGAATCCCAGCAGGGACAGTTGTGTATACAGTTCCTGGCTCAGTTTCTGCCTTGGATCCACAAACAGCGTTGTCGCTTCTTCCCCAGCGAGATACGAGCAGCGATGAGGAAAGGTGGTGTACACCTTAATCTCTCTAAGCGAAGCTGTCATAACAGACTCCTCACCTCCCGTGGCACCTGCCCTTGCATACGCACATCAAGCGCCGTGGGGGTGATGGGCAGTAAGCAATGTGGGTTGTTTAAAATCGACGCCATAGGTTGCTTTATAGCGTCCCGCAGGGCTTTTTCAAAGTCTTGACGCGACATTAATGTGGCGCCAAGTGATTCGAGATGAGGATTATAGACCTGGCAGTCTATGACCTCGACACCATAATCAACGCAGAGTTTCGCGAGTGCGGTAAAAGCGGCTTTCGATGCGTCGGTCTCCTTATGGAACATGGATTCACCAAAAAAAACATTGCCAATCAAAAGGCCATATAGGCCGCCTACCAATGAACCACCGGAGAACACTTCAATCGAGTGCGCAATTCCTAAGTTGTGAAGCGTCGTGTAAGCCTGCAACATTTCTCCCGTAATCCACGTATCAGCGCCCGTACTTTCACGCTGACGCGTCTTTGCGCAGCAATGGATCACGCTTGTAAAGTCCGTGTCGTAGCGGATCAACCAATCTTTGTTTCGTAGTGTTCGTCTCAGCGACCGACTGATGTGAATGTCAGAAGGCCTAAGCACCATCCTAGGGTCGGGCGACCACCACAGGATCTCTTGTCCCTCATGGAACCAAGGGAAAATACCTTGCGCGTATGCGAGCAGTAACGTTTCCGGAGAGAGGTCGCCCCCGTGAGCCAGAAGCCCATTAGGCTCTGATAATGCTCGACTTGTCGGAGGGAACGGGTTTGGCGCCACTTCAGTCCTGGCGGAGTCCGTCTAGGTATTTCTCAGCATCTAGTGCAGCCATACATCCAAATCCTGCAGAGGTGATGGCCTGCCTATAAACGTGATCAGCCACATCTCCGGCCGCGAAAACACCGCCCACACTGGTGTGAGTGACGCAGCCCTCGGTGCCGGAATGAACGGTTAAATAGCCGCCGACCATCTCTAATTGGTCCTTGAATAAATCGGTATTAGGTTTGTGGCCTATAGCGATAAATACGCCAGATAAGGTGATTGAATCGCAGTCTTCAGGTTCAATGGTTGAGCGCATGCGGATGCCCGTGACACCACTTTCATCCCCGAGCACTTCATCCAAGGTGCGATGCCAATGGGTCTCTATTCTGCCTTCGTTGACCCGGTCCATGAGGCGATCTTGTAAGATTTTTTCGGCCCGGAGAGAGTCTCGACGGTGAACAAGGTGTACTTTGGAGCAGAGATTGCTCAAATAAAGTGCTTCCTCTACCGCGGTGTTGCCGCCGCCGACCACCGCAACTTCTTGACTACGATAGAAGAATCCGTCGCAAGTGGCGCATGCGCTAACCCCTTTGCCCATGAACGCCGTTTCCGATGGCAGGCCCAAGTATTGAGCCGAGGCCCCCGTCGCAATGATCAAAGCATCACAAGTGTATTCCGACGTACCCGTTAGCTGAAACGGACGCTCCTGCAGATTTACTGATTCAATATGGTCAAACACCACGCTGGCTTCTAACCGCTCTACATGCGCCTGCATCTGCTGCATGAGTTGAGGCCCCTGCAGGTCATGGCTTCCGCCAGGCCAGTTTTCCACTTCGGTAGTGGTGGTCAGTTGACCGCCTTGCTGCAGTCCCGTGATGACCACTGGGCTGAGATTGGCGCGAGCGGCGTAGACCGCTGCGGTATATCCGGCAGGGCCTGACCCCAAAATGATCAATCGGTGATGAGATGCGTTGCTCATGATGGTGTTCCGTTACAGCTGAGGGCGAGGATTGTAGCCAAGGTTGAAGGGTATCGCAGGTCGTCCCCTTAGACCAGACGAACGGCACGCGAAGAGCAGAAAATAAACCCGCACTGGCCTTATAAAACGTCGGAAATTCATGCCATTACGAAACTAATCAGCTGAGAGCCTGTGGTAATATGGGCCTTTACCGAACGGGTTGCATAGTGGTGGCAAGCAAGGCAAAAACCGCTGAAAAGACTGAAGAGGCTGATCAGGCCCGCGGTCGGCGGCGTATCCGTGACGTCCTGTTTATCAGCGTTGGCGCGATGTGTTTGTTTGTGCTGATGGCGCTTATGACCTTCAGTGAGACGGATCCGGGCTGGTCCGCCAGCGGGACTGGGGTGCCAATCCAAAACCTGGGTGGTGTGACAGGAGCCTTTTTGGCAGATGTCTTCTACGCCTTGGTAGGCTCGGCCGCTTATTTGGTACCGCTTCTACTCGCCTATCGCGCAATTTCACTGTTATTCACCGAAGACCAGCATCAAGCCATTGACTGGCAGATGATGGGTTTGCGGACATTGGGATTGCTGCTGTTGGTTGTGTCCGCTACGGCGCTACTGTCACTCAATGATGGAGGTCTTTCTCACCTACCCCAAGGAGCTGGTGGCATTTTGGGTGCGGCGATCGGAGAGGGTTTCGATCAGGCTTTTAATCCGGTGGGGGCCCGGCTGGTTCTGGTGAGCCTGTTTTTACTGGGGCTCACCGTATTTGCCGATATCAGTTGGCTCGGAGTGGTCGACTGGCTGGGAAGCAAGACGCTCAGCGGCGGGCAACAAGTTAGGCAACGATTCGTGGAAAAAATGGATCAACTGCGCGACCGGCGCGCCAGAGAAAAGCAACTTACAGAGCGTAAGCTGCAGATTGAACAGCATGTGGCCAAGGAAAAGAAGCGAGCGCCCCCCAAAATTAAGGCCCCCAAGCCAGTCGCTGTCACCGGCACTAAAGTCGAGCAGGAAAAACAGAAGCCCCTGTTTGATATTCCAGTGTCAGGTGAGCTGCCACCGCTGGATCTTTTAGACGCGCCGAGCGAAATAGGGCAGAGGGGATACTCTGCTACCGAGCTGGAGTCGCTATCTCGTTTGCTGGAGTTAAAACTCAAAGACTTTGGCATCATCGCAGAGGTGGTTGCCGTCTATCCGGGGCCTGTAGTCACCCGCTTTGAAATACAGCCAGCAGCGGGGGTGAAGGTATCAAGAATATCCAATCTAGCCAAGGACTTAGCACGGTCTTTGGCAGTAATCTCTGTCCGAGTTGTCGAGGTGATTCCTGGTAAGAGCGTGGTCGGGGTTGAAATTCCAAACGCTGATCGTCAGACGGTTAATTTCCGTGATGTGCTTGCCTCCCGGACTTTTGAGGATTCCAAGTCGCCGCTGACACTGGCACTGGGCCATGACATTGCAGGCGCACCTGTAGTAGCCGATTTAAGCAAAATGCCGCATCTGCTGGTTGCCGGGACAACGGGCTCCGGCAAGTCGGTCGGGGTAAACTGTATGCTGGTCAGCCTGCTGTACAAGGCGACCCCTGCCGAAGTTCGATTAATACTTGTTGATCCAAAAATGCTTGAGTTGTCAGTTTACGATGGCATTCCGCACTTACTGACCCCGGTCATTACCGATATGAAGGACGCGGCTAACGGATTACGTTGGTGTGTTGCGGAGATGGAGCGGCGTTACAAGTTAATGTCGTTGTTGGGCGTGCGGAACCTTCAGGGCTACAACCGAAAAGTGTCTGATGCGCTGAAGCAGGGCAACCCCATCCCGGATCCTATGTGGAAAATCGATCCTGTACTGGAACTGACGGGAGAGGAGCAGCCGCATCCCTCCTTGGATAAGCTGCCCAGTATCGTTGTGGTAATCGATGAATTCGCCGATATGATGATGATAGTCGGCAAAAAGGTGGAAGAGCTCATTGCTCGCATCGCCCAGAAGGCTCGGGCAGCAGGTATTCATCTAATACTGGCGACTCAGCGTCCTTCTGTGGACGTGATCACAGGTCTGATTAAGGCCAATATTCCATCACGAATCGCCTTTTCTGTGAGCTCCAAGGTCGACTCGAGGACCATCTTGGATCAGGGTGGTGCTGATCAGCTTCTGGGCTATGGTGACATGCTCTATTTGCCCGCGGGGTCCAGCGTGCCGGTCCGCATTCACGGTGCATTTTGTTCGGATGATGAGGTGCATCGAGTAGTGGGTGACTGGAAACGACGGGATGACCCTCAATATCTTGATGGGTTATTGGACGAGGGCGGTCAAACGCCAGTGACCGCGAATGAAATCCAGACGGCAGCGGCGGGAGATGAAGACCCCGAGGCTGATCCGCTTTACGACGAGGCGGTGGACTATGTGTGTCGAAGCCGGCGCGCCTCTATTTCCTCTGTGCAGCGTAAGTTAAGAATTGGGTATAACCGGGCAGCCCGCCTGATTGAGACGATGGAGATGGCGGGCGTCGTATCCGAGATGGGCAGTAACGGCCAACGAGAGGTACTGGCGCCACCGCCGCGGGAAGACTAAATGCAGCATTTACCCCTATCGATTTTTATTTGGCTGTTTGCTCCCGCTATGGTTTACGCCGACGTGTTGCATGACCTTGCAGAAAAACACAGTTTTGCTGGACGGTTTACACAGAGAGTGATCAGTCCGGAGGCGACTGTGCTGGAGACCGCCACTGGCCAATTCCGGTTATTGCGCCCGGATTATTTTTGGTGGGAGATTGAGTCACCTGAACGCCAATTGTTGATTGCGGTGGGCGATACATTGACGCAAATCGATTGGGATTTAGAGGTGGTGGTAGAGCGGGAAATTACAAATGAAACGCGCAGCTCATTGCACTGGTTACTCGCTCCTCGGTCAGAGCTGGAGAGCGCTTTTGAGATAACATTGTCAGATGCTGAGGCGCTGTTAACGCCTGTTGGAGACGGTTCAGGCGTCTTGAGCATTGCCATCAGCCGTGTGAGCGATGAGGCTTGGACGCTCAGAATTACCGACTTGGGTCGTCAGGTGCTGGAGTTCTCTCTCCTCGAAAACCCGGAATTATCCATAGAAGTCAGCGCGTTTGACGTGCCAGAAACCGCCTTTTAGAAAACGTTCGGAACATTTTGTATGACAGAAGGGGATCTATTTGAGGTGGTGCGTCCGGCACATGAACCGCTCGCCTCCAGGATGCGACCCCAATCTTTGGAGCAACTGGTGGGGCAGAACCATCTCTTGGGTCCCGGCAAACCGTTACGCCACGCGATTGAATCCGGCAAGCTGCACTCTTTCCTGCTCTGGGGGCCGCCCGGCGTCGGTAAAACGACCCTGGCACGGATGGTTGCTGGCTACAGCGGCGCCTTGTTTATTCAGGTATCCGCCGTGTTCTCGGGGATCAAAGATATCCGTGAGGCCGTCGATCAGGCGAGAGCAGCTGCGGCACGACAGCGCGCGACAGTCTTATTCGTTGACGAGATTCATCGCTTCAACAAGAGTCAGCAAGATGCGTTCCTTCCTCACATCGAGGACGGAACAGTATTCTTTGTCGGTGCCACAACGGAAAATCCCTCCTTCGAAATCAACAACGCTTTACTCTCCCGACTACGAGTCTATAAATTAGAGCCGGTTACCGGTGCAGAACTGACCGGTTTGCTGCAGAGGGCCCTGGCAGATTGCTATCCTGAGATCGAAGTAGAAGCAGATTTTTTGAGTAGCTTGAGTCGCTTGGCCGACGGCGATGTCCGGCAGGGTCTGAACTTGCTTGAGCTGTCCGTGAGTCTCGCATCTCGCAAAGGTTCAATTTGTCGTCTTCAGCAGGACCTACTTCATGACGTGGCAAGTGCGACTTCACCGCGGTTTGACAAACGAGGCGATGCGTTTTTCGACCAGATCAGTGCTTTGCACAAAGCAATCAGAGGCTCTGATCCCGACGCCGCGCTGTACTGGCTTGCTCGAATGCTGACAGCGGGTTGCGACCCGCTTTATGTTGGCAGGCGCTGTATTCGAATAGCATCTGAGGACATTGGTTTGGCAGACCCACGGGCCTTGCATCTGGTAATTGATGCAGTATCTGCGCTAGAGCGATTGGGGAGCCCCGAAGGAGAACTTGCGCTAGCCCAGGCTGTCACCTATCTGGCGTGCGCAGCCAAAAGTAACGCGGTATATCGAGCTTTTGACAGCGCCATGGAAGCGGCGCGAAGTACCGGTTCTCTTGATGTGCCTTTGCATTTGCGTAACGCGCCCACGCGATTAATGCGGGAGCAAGGGCACGGGAAAGGCTATCATTATGCGCATGACGCAGAGGATGGTTTTTCGCCTGGCCAGCAATACTTTCCTGATGGTCTAGCACCGATGGTATTTTATGAGCCAACGGGGAGAGGATTGGAGCAGCGTATCAGCGACAAGTTGACACATTGGCGCGCTTTAAACCAAAAATCAGAAGGCAAAGTGCCCAGCTAGACACTGGTATATAGCCACCTAAATCCCGGCTCGAGAGGCGTGCGGGGGTCAGACAGCGGTGATTTCGGTTACACTCCGGCTCCCCAAAAAAGGCGACGGCTTCATGCTTGATATTAAAGCAATTCGACAAGATCCCCAGCGTGTAGTGGACGCGTTGTCAAAGCGCGCTGTGCAATTTGATTTGGTGCAGTTCGAGGCTCTGGATGCGCGTCGAAAAGACGCTGACGTTAGGGCTCAAGGGTTACTCGCGGAGAGGAAGGCTGCCTCCAAAAAAATCGGCGAGCTGGTCTCTTCTGGTCGCTCGGTTGAGGAAGCCAAGACGGAAGTGGAGCAGGTCCTGTCCAAAATATCGAGTGAGTTGGAGGCTGCGACCGAGGAAGCCAGCTCAGTGCAAGCTCAGTTGGATGAGCTATTGCTCCGCACGCCCAATCTGCCCGATGACAGAGTGCCTTTCGGCGCGTCAGAGGCAGAAAACGTAGAGGTACTGCGTTGGGGGACGCCAAAGCAGTTTTCCTTCTCGCCCAAGGACCATGTTGATCTGGGAGAAGCGCTGGGGCAAATCGATATTGAGGCCGCAGGGCGTATTGCCGGCTCTCGGTTTTCGGTTTTGAGAGGCGATCTTGCGCGACTGCATCGGGCACTGATCCAATTTATGCTGGATCGTCACACCATAGAACATGGTTACACCGAGCTCTACGTACCTTATATCGTCAATGAGGCGTCTCTGACGGGCACGGGTAATCTGCCGAAATTTGCTGAGGATCTCTTTAAGCTGGAGGGTGATCAGGGGTTCTACCTAGCACCAACTGCGGAGGTGCCAGTTACCAACATTGCAAGAGACAGGATCTATGACGCAGCGGATTTGGGTGAGGAGGGTATTCGTTACGTTGCGCACACGCCTTGTTTTCGTAGCGAGGCCGGCAGCTACGGACGAGATACTCGGGGGTTGATCAGGCAGCATCAATTTGAGAAGGTCGAGCTGGTCCGTATTGCTCGCCCGGACCGGTCAGAGGCCGATTTGGAGGCGCTGACGGGGCATGCCGAGGCGATTCTTCAGGCGCTGGAGTTACCTTATCGAAAGGTGATGTTGTGTGGCGGCGATCTCGGATTCAGTTCAGCAATGACCTACGACCTTGAGGTATGGCTGCCCGGACAGTCTGCGTATCGAGAGATTTCAAGTTGCTCCAATTTTGGCGATTTTCAGGCGCGTCGCCTTCAGGCTCGATGGCGCAATCCGACTACGGGAAAGCCTGAGTTGGTGCACACGCTGAACGGGTCGGGGTTGGCCGTGGGTAGAACCCTTGTCGCGATCTTGGAAAATGGCCAGAACGCCGACGGTAGTATTGCGGTGCCCGCGATTATGCAACCCTATTTAGGTGGGCAGAGCAAAATAGGGCCGTGACGATAGCTTCCAAGGCTACAACCCTTTGTTACCGTGATTTTGCGCTCGTAGAGCGATACTCGTGTCCGGGCGCATCGCTACGGAATCGACCAGAATTCGCCCCGTCTCGAGCAATAAAACGTCAGCAGTTGCCTCTTCTCGAGTGTCCTCGGGTGATTCTGAGCTAGGCTCTGATGTGGTCGTTGTTTGCTCTGAAGGCGTCATTGCGTCCTCAGCATCGTCGTTGGCACTCGCCAGACTCTCAAGTGTCGCTAATCCCTTGGCTGATCGACGGCGGTTTTCGATAGCTAGTGCTTTCGCTTCTTGCTCGTCACGCATAGCCAGGCGACCGGACTCCTGAAGCGGGAGGGCGCTTACTTTGCGTGCTTCTCGCGCCATTTCAACTTGATCCTCCAGGTAACGATAATCAGGATCGTTGGCCGCCCGCTGCTGGTGTCGAGCCATTAAGCCCGGCAGAATCGTGTTGTAATCTTGGTAGCGGTTGAAGCGGGCCGGCGAGATTTGATCCCAAGACAGCGCGTTGTCCAGCGCGCTCTCGCCAATCTGAGCCGGATCAAATACTGAAGGGTAATCGATATCGGGGAGTACGCCCTTGTGTTGAGTACTACCGCCGGATATTCGATAGAACTTACTTTCTGTGATCTTGAGCTGGCCCTCTTGCAGCGGCACCAAGGATTGAACGGTGCCTTTCCCAAAGGACTGTTCTCCCACGACAATACCGCGACCATAGTCCTGAATGGCCCCAGCAAATATCTCGGATGCCGACGCGCTCAGGCGATTAATCATCACTGCTAAGGGCCCCTCGTAATAATTGGAGCGGCGCCGTTTTCCATCACGCCACACCCGGCTCTCGGCCGAGCGGATTTGCACCGTCGGACCATACTCTATGAATAATCCTGTCAGCTGATTAGCTTCCTGTAGAGAGCCGCCACCATTGTCCCGAAGGTCGATCACAAGGCCCTCCACACCTGCAGCCACTAATTCATCAATGAGGCGCTTCACGTCTCGAGTCGTCGAACGGTAGTTTTTATCTCCTCGACGATAGGCTTCAAAATCGATGTAAAAAGCCGGAATGTCGATGACGCCAATGCGATGCTTTACCTCGCTTTCGTCTTCGAACTCAATAATTTCCTTTTGAGCCGCCTGTTCCTCTAGCTTTACTTCATTGCGCTGTATCGGAACCACACGACGCTCGTCTGTTTTGCCCTTACCGGGAATGACCTCCAAACGCACTGTCGTATTTTGCGGGCCACGAATGAGGTCAACGATCTCATCGAGCCTCCAGCCGACCACGTCTTCGATTGGACCCTCATCTCCTTGGCCAACCCCGATAATGAGATCAGAGGGTCGTAACTGTCCCTGCTTATCCGCTGGACCCGCTGGCACCAGGCGAGCAACTTTGGCGTATTCATCGTCTATTTGAAGAATCGCACCAATACCCTCAAAAGACAGGCTCATGTTGATGTCGAAGTTTTCGGCACGTCGTGGCGAAAAATAATTGGTATGCGGATCGTATTGCTCCGCAAGTGTATTCGCGTAGATCTGGAAAACGTCTTGCGCGTTATATTGATCCAAACGATTCAGTTGATTTTGGTACCGACGCTCGAGCGTGATGGGTATCTCTTCAGGTGCTTTGTCGGCCATTTTGAGACTCAGCGCCTGATTCTTTAACCGCTTTCGCCACCGATCATCAAGTTCAGATGTGTCATCCGCCCATGGCATTAACGAGTGATCAATAACCAGAAACTCTTCAACGCTATAATCGAAGCTCGCTAAGGTGTCGGGAAGCGACGCTAGAATGCTTTCAAGACGCTCCTTAAGCCTTTGATGATAGCGGTCGAACATCGTAAACGCGGGATCGAGGTTGCCGCTTCTGCCAGCGTTATCGAGTTCCAAGCGCCATTTTGCAAATTCCGAAATATCCGCAGCATCGAAAAACATTCTTTGCGGATCAAGCGCATCGATATAGGCCGCAAAGTGCTGCGCGGAAAGGCTGTCATCGTAGCGACGACTGGCGTAATGTCGCTCCTCTATAACCTCCACGAGCTCCTTAAGCGTGGCACTCTGAGCCTCAGTTGGAGCGAGGGGATACGCTGGCGCGACGATCATGGCCGCGTAGCAAAAACCAACACTGCGTAATAAAGTCTTCATCGACAAAATCTAGATCTCCTCACACCCCGGTTGCACCTCACATCCCCTAAGCCTAATAGAGTCAGAAAGAATGACCAAACCTGAGGTATATGGCTTCGTTATCACTTTTACCCTTGGCTAATTCCAATCGGATCAATATTGATGCAGCTTCATCTAGTACGTAGGAGACTCCCACACCAACAGAGGGGTAGGTGTTGTCTTTGCAGTCTATATCTCTTCCGGTGATATCGTCTCCAAACTGGCAACCCACTCCACCAAAAGCAACAAGACCCAGTTTCCTTGAAAGGGGGAATCGTCCATCCACCAAAAGGTGGGTGAAGTGCTGAGACAGATAGTTGCCCATCGTGTAACCCGGCAACGAGACCGATGAGTAACCCGATAGCGGTGCATCTGAGGTGAAACGGCCTTTGATTTGAAGGGCGAGAACAGGCGGCCGGTTACTGCGCCCGGACGAGAGGCGATCTATTGCGCGGTACCAGCGGAGGTCGGCAAAACCCACGTCAAAAGAGGACTCTCCGCCAAAAGTCTCCCGGTAGGCGAAGTTGTGAAAGGTTAAGAGATGTCCCGACTCGGGCGTTCTTTGCTGGTCCATTGTATCGTGCTGCAGAACCAGTCCCAGCCCGGTGGCGTCAAAGCCCGACAGGCCCACGAGGTTTAGCATTCCATCCATCAGTCCATCGGCACCCACTGCGTAGTTTGTGCTGACGCCCTGTATTCCGGCAAACCAGCCTGCCTTGTGAAGTTGGTGGAGATAACGAAATCCCATCGTATGCACGGTGTCCTGCGTCTCGACTGCTTGTCCAGTGCCCAGAAAATCGTCGTACTCGTTATTGATCTGGGCGCCCCCCAGCAGCATGGTCAGCCGGCGTGAGTCCGCTCTCCAATAAAGCTGAGCGCCTATGCCACCCGATATCGAGTCAGTGTCGGAATAGGATACCGAGAGTCCTAGCATCGACGGAGTAGATTCGGACTCCAACTGTTTCAAGTAGGCAATGACGCCGCCAAGATTGGTGCCCAATTTTGGGTCAGCGGCCAACGTCGGCGTAATAAGCCATGACTTTTGTTCGTCTGATTTGCTGCTCTTTGCCTCTACGGTGCCATCCGTATCTTCGGGCTGCATGTCTTCGGGCGGCGATCCTGTTGGCACCGGAGCGGCTGATAGCGCCGCGGAAAAAAATGAGAAGAGCACGAGTAGCCCCAATGAGGAGGCTCCCCGTGATGTATTGAATATTGGATAAATCATAAGAATCTTCTTAACTCTCTTTACCGTTGGCGTCGATCGAGCTCAATGACATGCTGGTGTCAGTTCGTTGGGGCGTGACGGGTTTCTGTCGAGAGTGCCATAGGGCCAGTGTAACAGGCGGATGAAATGTGCAGGTCGCCTAATGCGACAACTGGGGCGTTTGTAGTGAAGTTAAAGATTCACGCTGTGAGACCGGATTGGTCAGCGTATCGATGAGAGCTCCACAAGACTTCATCATCAGCCACGGCAAGCCTGCTTCTTCGAGCCAGGCTTGCGCGTGGCTGTCTGTTTTCAGGCACGCAACCGTCGCGATTGCTCCAGCGGTAAGGCATCTTTGATCGAGAACGCTCACGGTTATTGGACCGTTAACTGGCCAACCAGTGCGGGGATTCAAGAAATGGCTCAGTGCACGACCATTGTGCTTTATCGTTCTGGCGTAGTTACCACTTGTTGCAACGGCCGCGTCTTGGAGAGACAACGTAAGCAGGCTGCCGCTACTGTTGGGGTCTCGTATCCCTATTTGCCATGGTTTGCCGTTTCCTTGTCCGCCAATGACAACGACATCGCCGGCCAGTTCAATCAGCGCAGATGTGATGCCTGCCTCGCGTATTGATGCAGCGACACAATCGGCAGCATATTCCTTCACGATGCCACCCAGATCGATTTGCATGCCCTGCAGCGGCAGATAAATCGCGTCATTTTTGTATTCGACAAGGTCCCATCCTACCTTGGGTAAACATTCAGCTAGCTGCGTGGGTGATGCATTGCCGCCACGCTGGAAGTCCCATGCCTTGCGAAGAACGCCTGACGTGATATCGAATAATCCGTCAGAGGCCGCCCAAAGTTCGCCTGCAAAATTGAGAAGTGTTGACATTTCAGTGTCGATTTCAGTTTGGATCCCCGAGCCGGCGCGCCGATTTATGGTGCTGATAAGACTGTCTGTTCGAAATCGACTATATCTCGTCTCGAGACAGGTGAGTTTGGCAAGCAGCGCATCAAGGAGCGGTTCGTAGTTGTCGAAAGGGCGCTTTGCAGTATCAATGACAATGCAGGCGGGACCTCCCATCATTTTAAATCGCCGCTCTATACGGTGCGACGTGTTGTTAGTCATAGCGCCAAGTTAAGCTCACTGTGCCGCGCCAAAAGTTGACTAGTGCGGGAGCCTCAGCGCCGCTGTACAAGCTCCAACTGGCATCAGTCTCATAACGCTCCGCTTCAAGCTGCAGGGTCCACTGGTCTCCGAGCGCAACTGCCCAACGCGCGCCAATCGTCAGCGCACCAAAGGACGACAAACGATAGTCATCGGCGTAGTAACGGGCGTTTGTATCCGCAATTACGGTATAGAAGTCAGCCTGTCGCTGGCTGTAGTAACGCAAATAGGGAGTAATGAGATGACTAGAAAGGTTTTGTGCCCAACCCAATTCAACTGTATGGGAGTCTATGCCCCAGCTGTCACCGTAATAACGGTAATCCATCTGAAGTGAAGCATCCGGAACAATAAAAAACTGACGGTAACCCAATGATAGCGCTACCCGCTCATGGGTCTCTGGCCGCGCATCGAACAGCTTGTAAGGGTCGGATAGGTACCCCTCGCTGTAAGTGTAACTGAGTCCCACTTTCGTAATCGCTGTACGTGACAGAATTTGCGAAACGCCAAAATAGGCTGACTGTGTGTCGAGCTCTTCTCGTTCGACGAAGACCGGTATCGCACCCTGAGTGGGAGTGAGGGTGTCCTCGGATGAGCTGAGCGAGGCACTCCATGTCCTCGAGTCGTCATCGGTATTCCATGAGGCGTCCATGGCAAGTGCGGTCGCAGCGTAGTCGTCTTCATCCGAGTGGCTTGCTGTGAAGCCGGCATTCCCGTCGGCCCAAAAGTAACGCGTCGTAACGCCAACTTCCAATCGATTATCCTCAATGCTTGCGCCGCTCATAATGACGCCCGGCTCGCCATTTTGTTGCGTGCCGACAAACCAGGGAGATGCCCCAGTTTGATAGTCATTTTGTATGTCAAGAGCGACGGACCAGTTAGCGCCGATTGGGCCCTCGATCCAGAACTGCGTGATGTCGATATCGTAGCGTCCGCGCGAGCCAAATATCCACTTGTCCGCGCCCAGACTGTCCTCGCTGTAGCGGCTATAACGAAGCCCCACTTCAGTAAAGGCAGGGGGGGCGTCTGCATGCGCCGGGATTGTCTGGTAGGCGGGCAGCACAGCGAGCGCGTTGCCAAGACGACGCATTAGCCGACTGCGGGGGTGAAGCGCGCGGTTTCGAGGTTCAGTTACAGCCACAGCCACCGCCAGCCGCTCCAGCGTCTCCGGAAGAGGCCTCCTTGCTCGTGTGAACATGGCCTCTCAGCTTGGCACTCCGTGTATCGGGCTCCCAAGCCATCCCCGGCTCCGCTAGGTGGCCCCGGTCGAAAGCAGGGACCGGCTCCGTCGTGGCGCATCCAGAAGCGCACAAACACGACAAGACCAATCCGCAAAGGCGTAGAGCGGTCATTACTGGCTACATATCCACAAGTTTCGGACTTATATGATGAGCGACTGCCAGTGGTTTCACAACGGGCAAGAAGAAAGCTAAGTGAGGTCGTCGACAAAAAAACAGGTCAAAACTGCGCCTTTTTTCTTCTTGGCGCGTAGCAAGCAACATTGAGTACTGGCTTATCTTTCCCGGGAGGCTTTTTGTGAAAAGCATGTTGCATAAGGTTGTAGAGGCCATTTTGTTGTTAACGATCCCCCTATGGAGCGTTAGCGCACTGCCTCAAGACGCTGAGTCTTATTACGTCGAGAACGTAGAGACCATCATTCAGTCCAAATGTATTGGTTGTCACCGTTCGGGGGGGCAGGCTGGCGGTACGTCGTTGAGGTTTACGTCTTCAGCATCGTCTAACCACGACGTGTTCGATTCCTACGTCAATACCCCGACACCCGGCTCCCGCGCGAATACTGTACTCACTAAAATTCGAGGTGGAGCAGGACATGGCGGCGGTGTTCAGGTCACGGAGGGCTCAAGTGAGTACCAAAGATTTACCCAGTACATGGATTTGTTATCGGAAGTGCCTGAACCCACGCCGTCGTTGCCCTCAGCACCTCTTAATGTCTCAGCTGCCGCAGGCAATGCAAGCGCGACCGTGAGCTTCTCAGTGCCCTCTGACGACGGGGGCGCCACGATCATTTCCTATGCTGCGACCAGCTCCCCTGGATCGCTTTCGGGCAGCTGCACCGCCTCACCCTGTCTTGTAGAAGGTTTATCCAATGGCACTGCTTACACCTTTACCGTGAGCGCTACAAATGAGGCGGGTGAGGGGCCTGATTCAGACTCCAGTAACGCAGTTACACCTAGCGCCCCTGAGGTATTTCGTATGACCTTAGAAGAGCCCATAGATGGTAAAATTCACACTGGCGTGGGTAATCTCCGGGGTTGGGCTGTGGCGTCGTCAGGCATCACAAAAGTCGAGATTCTTATCGACGGTGCGTATGCCTACGACGCCCCTTATGGAGGCTCAAGACCCGACCTAGGTGCCGTGTTTCCAGATGTAGAGGGCTCACTGAGCTCAGGATACTCGCTAGCCTATAACTATAGTGAATTGCCGGTTGGAGAACATACCATCA
>JADHNP010000057.1 GCA_016779445.1 Luminiphilus sp.
GGGGAGGACCAGTGTTTAGCGAGCATGGTGCCCGACTTGCCAGAGTTGGAGGCCGGTAGCCAGCGATTGATGGTCGTGGGCACGTTGGCTGATATTGTCGAGGAGCAGTTCCGCCGTCATTTCGCGCAGTTAGGTATTGTGGACGTTGATTTCTTCCCTGCTGCGAGAGCGGATGACTTGCCGCCAGTGGGTCCGGGGACGCGATTATTGCTGGCCCAACCGTTCGTCAGTGACACCGTCTCAGCATTGTGTAAACGCGGCGCCAAAGTCATTCCCTCACTTTATCCCCTGGGTGTTCAGGGCACTTTGGCCTGGTTTCAGGCAGCGGCTGCTGAATGGGGGAAGAGCGCCGATTCGGTTAGCGAGGCACTAGCCATTCCAGTTGCCCGCGCGCAAAAGGCGCTGTCCAGAGTGCGAGAGAATCTCAAGGATAAGACGCTCCATTTTCTTCCTGACTCCCAACTCGAAATCCCGCTGGCGCGATTTTTACGCGACGAGTGCGGTATGTCTCTTTTGGAGGTGGCCACACCCTATCTCGATCAGGCGTTGATGACACCGGAGTTGGTGCAGCTGGGTTCCGGTGTGGAGCTGGTTGAGGGGTCAGATCTCGATTCAGCGTTGGCCAGAGTGAGGGCCAGTCGCCCCGACCTTACCGTTTGTGGCATGGGCATCGCTAATCCGCTCGAAGCGGAGGGCCTCAGAACCAAATGGTCCATTGAACTGATCTTCACGCCGGTCCAGGGGTTTGATCAGGTGGCTGATCTGGCGGGCCTATTTGCGCGACCCCTTGCGCGAGAACGACAGTTGGAGGTTGGCTCATGGAGCTGACCTTATGGACCTATGAGGGACCACCGCATGTTGGCGCGATTCGAGTTGCGGCCTCCATGCGCGATGTTCATCTGGTGTTGCACGCGCCACAAGGTGATACCTACGCAGACCTTCTGTTTACTATGATCGAACGCGAAGGTCGCCGTCCGCCCGTAACCTGGACGACATTTCAAGCCCGTGACCTAGGTGGTTCTACCGCGGAAATGGTGATCGAGACACTTCAGGGTGTGTGTGAGCGCTACCAACCCAAGGTATTGCTGGTAGCGGAATCCTGTACCGGAGAATTGCTGCAGGATCAGCCCGGTGCGCTTGCGAAAGGCGCCGGCTTATCTGCGCCCGTGATCCCTATCGAGATGGCGGCGTATACGCGCAAGGAAAATTGGGGCGCCAGTGAGACGCTCTATCAACTGGTAAGAGGGCTTCTCGGTGGCAAAGCGCGCGCCGCCGGTGAAGACGGTGAGGTAGCGTCTGCAGATCGCAGACCGTCTGTTAATCTGATCGGGCCAACAAAGCTGGGCTTTCGCTGCCGCGATGATGTGACTGAGGTCTGTCGCCTGCTTGAGGGCATGGGTGTCTCTGTGAATGTTGTTGCGCCCTTGGGCGCGACACCTCACGACCTGTTGAGAATTCCCGAAGCAGACGCCAACGTCAATTTGGCGCCAGAGGTGGCAGATCTGACCTGTGACTGGCTACGACGCCAATTTAAACAGCCCACTATTCAGACGGTCCCGCTGGGTTGGGGTGCGACCAGAGATTTTATTGTGGAGGTGGCAAACGTTCTAAGCCTCGATGTTGATCCTGACTCGATTGGGGAAAGCCGATTGCCCTGGTATAGCCGCTCGGTCGATTCCACCTACCTCACCGGCAAGCGAGTATTTGTTTTTGCGGATGGCACTCATGCCATCGCGGCTGCGCGCATGGCTCGGGACGAAATGGGTTTTGAGGTGGTTGGTCTCGGTACTTATAGCCGTGAGCGCGCCCGTGATGTCCGGGCGTTGGCCACCGAGTATGGCCTCGAGGCATTGATTACGGATGACTATCTAACCGTTGAGCGCGCCGTCACGGAGTTGCAGCCCGAATTGGTACTGGGTACGCAAATGGAGCGTCATATCGCCAAGCGTCTCGGTATACCCTGCGCCGTTATCTCGACGCCTGCCCATGTGCAGGATTATCCCGCCCGATATTCTCCGCAGATGGGGTTTGAGGGCTGCAATGTCATTTTCGATACGTGGGTGCACCCATTGATCATGGGGCTGGAAGAGCATTTGCTGACGATGTTCCGAGATGACTTTGAGTTCAATGATACCGCTGTGCCCTCGCATCTTGGCGGGGAGGGCGCAGGAGCACAACAACATGACAATGTAGAGGAGATCACGACGGTGGCTGACGGTGCCGTTGCGTGGGCGGTGTCGGCCGAAAAAGAACTGCGCAAAATACCCTTCTTTGTGCGCGGCAAAGCGCGCCGCAATACCGAGAGCTTTGCCCTTGAGCATGGGCTCTCGGTAATTGATGTCGAGACGTTATATGAAGCGAAAGCCCACTACAGTCGCTGAAGCGAATGTCGCGCCAAGGGTGGTGTTGATCACCCTTGACAACCACGTCAGTGGGGCATGGTCTCGAGCTGCCGAAAGCGTGTCACAAACCGTCACGGGTCTGCGAGTCTCATCCCATGCCGCGACTGATTGGGATCGGGATCCCGCCTCATTGGACACTACGCTGGCGGCCATAGCCGAGGGCGATATCATCATTGTCACCATGCTATTTCTAGAGCCTCACATCGAGGCGGTCAGTGATGCATTGTCAGCACGCCGTGAGGCTTGTGATGCACTGATCTGTTGTATGTCTGCTCCTGAAATCATGCGCTTGACTCGAATGGGTCGCTTCCGCATGGATACCGAGGCGACCGGTGCGCTGGCACTCTTGAAAAGACTGCGCGGAGGCGGAGACAAAACCGGTCGAACTGCTGGCGCGCAGCAGATGAGCATGCTCCGGCGTTTGCCAAGGTTATTGCGGTTTATTCCGGGGACCGCTCAGGATGTACGTGCTTATTTCTTGACGCTGCAATATTGGTTGGCCGGCTCTGAGACCAATCTGTCACGTTTGATGGCGTTTTTGATTCATCGCTATGCATCAGGTCTCGATGAAAATTACCGCGACGCACTCTCATATGGACCTCCCGTGGAGTACCCGGATACGGGGCTCTATCACCGCGATATTCCTGATCGGGTGACGGATAATCCAAAACTGCTGACGCCGCGAGCGGGCAAAACCAAAGGCACGGTGGGGTTACTACTCATGCGTTCCTACGCACTGTCGGGAAACAGTGCCCACTACGACGCGGTCATTGAGGCCTTGGAGTCGCGTGGATTGAAGGTAATCCCGGCTTTTGCGGCCGGGCTTGATTCCCGCCCAGCAGTACACGCTTTTTTTATGGAACGCGGTGAGCCCATTGTTGACGCTGTGATTTCGCTCACTGGATTTTCCCTGGTCGGCGGACCGGCTTACAACGACACCGACGCGGCTCAGGAACTGCTGCAGCAACTCGATGTGCCCTATTTGTCGGTGCAGGGGTTAGAGTTTCAAAGCCTTCAGGATTGGGAGGCTTCCTCCATTGGATTGATGCCCGTTGAGGCGACCATGATGGTGGCCATCCCCGAACTCGATGGCGCGAGTGGCTCAATGGTGTTTGGCGGGCGATCTGAGATTGCCGCAGGTGAGCATTGTGATATGCGGCCGGCAGTGGAGCGAATAGATCGCCTGGCCGATCGAGTCGCGCGTCTCGTGGCGCTGCGCCATGCGCCGATCGACCAACGCAAAGTCGCCATCGTGCTATTTAATTTCCCGCCTAACAGTGGTGCGGTGGGTACGGCTGCGCACCTCAGTGTGTTTGAGTCACTCTTCAACACTTTGGTAGCGATGCGTGACGACGGCTACCACGTAGAGCTTCCCGAGGATCACATGGCACTGCGTGACGCAGTGTTGCAGGGCAATGCCAAGCAGTATGGTGCCGAGGCCAATGTTCACGCACGGATTCCGGTCGATCATCATGTGCGCGCCGAGACTTGGTTGGAGGAAATTGAGGCTCAGTGGGGTCCCGCTCCGGGCAAAGAGTGGAGCGATGGGCAGAGCCTGTTCGTCCTGGGCAAGCAGTTTGGTCACGTGATGGTAGGTATTCAGCCACCTATGGGTTACGAGGGTGATCCGATGCGGATGCTGTTCGAGGGAGGGCTGGCGCCTACCCACGCATTCGCTGCCTTTTATCGGTGGTTGCGGGAAGATTTTGCGGCCGACGCCGTTTTACATTTCGGGACCCACGGTTCATTGGAATTTATGCCCGGAAAACAAGTGGGATTATCTGGGCGTTGCTGGCCAGACCGTTTAATTGCGGATTTACCCAATGTTTACCTTTACGCGGCAAACAACCCCTCCGAAGGTCTGATAGCCAAGCGCCGCGCCGCGTCGACATTGGTCAGTTATCTCACGCCTCCTGTCACCCACTCTGATTTATATCGCCATCTGCTGGATCTCCGCAGTGCGCTTGACCACTGGCGACAGCGACCCGCGGACATCGATCAAGCAGCAGAGCAGGCGATGGTTGATGCGGTGATACCGCTTGCAGCACGCTGTGAGATGTGTCGAGAAGATATCCAATGGCCGGCTGAGCAGTGGTCCGCGCAAATGAATCGTCTACGAGAGCAACTCGATGAAATCGAGCAGTCACTCATTCCTTACGGACTGCATGTCGTGGGAAAACCCATGGATGTCGGGGACCGTTACGAACTCCTTTTGGCGATGGCCGAGTCGGGCGGTGCCAAAAACCTCCATGCTGATGAGTTTCGGCAGCGATTGGAGGCGGGGGATAGTGAGGCGCTGTCGGAGTGGTTGTCAGAGCACATGGCAGCTGAGGCTGAGGCCGCTCCTGCACTTGCACAGACACTCCTAACTGCCAGTGTGACACTGGGTGAAGATCACGAACTCAAAGCTATCCTGCGTGCCTTGGCGGGCAGATTTATACCTCCGGTGAAGGGGGGCGACGTGCTGCGCTCTCCCGAAATACTCCCCACGGGCCGCAATTTGCATGGATTCGATCCTTTCCGCTTGCCCGCAAGCTTCGCGCAGGCAGAGGGTCGTCGCCAGGCAGATCAACTGTTGGCAAGGCATCAGGCTGAGACGGATGCGTTGCCCGAATCGATTGCCCTGGTGCTTTGGGGCACCGATAACCTCAAGACAGAGGGCGTCAGTATTGCTCAGGCGCTGGCGCTACTTGGCGCGGAGGCGCGACAAGATAGCTATGGACGCGTAGTGGGGGCGCGACTCCTGCCGCTAGAGGCGTTGGGCCGTCCCCGAATTGATGTGCTCGTGACGCTTTCGGGCATTTTTCGCGATTTATTACCGCTGCAGACCCAGCTATTGGCCGAGGCGACATGGCTGGCGGCGACAGCAGATGAGAATCCGGATTTGAATTTTGTTCGCAAGCACGTGCTGGCTTATCAAGCTGAGCATGGTTGCGATATTGAAAGTGCCGCGCTACGTGTATTCAGTAATGCAGAGGGCGCCTACGGTTCTAACGTCAACTTGATGCTGGACAGCGGTCGATGGGAAGACGAAGACGAATTGGCCGACTGCTACACGCAACGCAAAGGTTTCGCGTATGACCGACACGGTCACGTCAGCCAGCAGTCAGAGCTACTCAATCGTGTGCTGGTAGATGTCGACCTCGCTTATCAGAATCTTGATTCTGTCGAGCTGGGTGTGACCACAGTCGACCACTACTTCGGCACGCTCGGTGGTATTAGCCGAGCAGTGCAGCGTGTGCGTGGAGAGAAGGTTCCTGTGTATATCGCGGACCATACCGCGGGGGGCGCCGGCCGGGTTCGTACGCTAAATGAACAGGTCGCCCTCGAGACGCGCACCAGGCTCCTTAATCCGAAGTGGTACGAGTCAATGCTCGAACATGGCTACGAAGGGGTGAGGCAAATCGAGGCCCACGTCACCAACACAATGGGCTGGTCCGCCACCACGGGTGATGTGTCTCCTTGGGTTTACCAAAAGCTTTCCGAGACATTTGTACTCGACGATGAAATGCGACGTCGGCTTGCCGAGCTGAATCCGGTGTCGGCAGCACGTTTGGCCAACCGGCTAATCGAGGCGCAGGAACGAGAATACTGGGGGGCCGATGAAGACAGCATCGATGCTCTTAAACGGGCAGGAGAGGACCTCGAGGATTTCCTCGAGGGCGTCACAGGAGAGGTGGCAGCATGAATTCACCAAAACAGCATATTCCGATTTCGCAAATTGAGCCGGGCAAAAACGTCGGTGATGGCGAGGGAAGCGTTCAGGTTCATCTTGAAGAGGATCTGATGGAGACCACCGCGAAGGTATTCGCCATTTATGGGAAAGGGGGCATCGGTAAAAGTACGACCTCTTCTAACCTGTCGGTGGCCTTTTCCAAGCTGGGCAAACGGGTCATCCAAATCGGCTGTGACCCCAAGCACGACTCGACCTTTACGCTCACCAAGGCGCTGATGCCTACGGTCATCGATGTACTGGAATCAGTAGAGTTCCATGCCGAGGAGCTACGTCCTGAGGACTACGTGTTTGAAGGTTATAACGGCGTGATGTGTGTCGAGGCAGGAGGACCACCAGCCGGCACAGGGTGTGGTGGTTATGTCGTAGGCCAAACCGTCAAGCTGCTCAAACAGCATCATTTGTTGGATGACTCTGATGTGGTGATATTCGATGTATTGGGCGATGTGGTTTGCGGCGGATTTGCATCACCGCTGCAGCATGCTGAACGAGCGATGGTTGTCACCGCAAACGACTTTGACTCCATTTTTGCGATGAACCGGATCGCCTCGGCTATTAAAGCAAAGTCAAAAAACTATGCTGTCCGCTTGGGTGGTGTCATTGCCAATCGCAGTGCGAACACCGACGAGATTGACCGCTTCAATGAGGCTGTTGGCTTAAAGCGACTGGCACATTTTCCCGATCTTGACGTGATTCGCCGTAGTCGATTGAAAAAATCGACTTTGTTCGAGTTGTCGGGCGAGGAAGGATTAACAGAGGTTTGCGATGAATATATGTCGCTCGCGCAGCAGATGTGGGACGGCACTGAGCCATTGCCTTGCGAGCCCATGAAGGATCGTGATCTATTTGATTTTCTGGGATTCGATTGATGCCGACGGCGAGTTACCAAACACGGCGCGACGAAATCGAAACCTACTTTGATCGCACGGCGGCCGATGCGTGGGCGACATTAACCTCTGACGCGCCCGTCAGTCGTATTCGACGCACAGTTCGTCGCGGCAGAGATGCGATGAGAGAGACGTTACTGAGCTGGCTGCCCGAAGACCTGTCGGGAAGCACTCTGATCGACGCTGGTTGTGGTACCGGCACGTTGGCAATAGAGGCTGCCCAACGCGGCGCCAAGGTAGTGGCGGTTGATTTGTCACCGACACTGGTGAACTTGGCGCGGGAGCGTTTGCGGGACCTGGAAGACGACCTCGATGTGACCTTTCTTGTGGGTGACATGCGTGACATGGACCTCGGTCGTTTCGATTACGCCGTTGCCATGGACTCGATCATTCACTACGACGTGTCGGATGGCGTGCAAACGCTAGATGCGATAGCAGGGCAGATCAATTGCAAGATGGTATTCACCTTTGCGCCGAAAACACCATTGCTTTCCATCATGCATGCTACGGGACGGTGGTTTCCAAAGGCAGATCGTGCGCCTTCCATAGAGCCTGTTTCACCCCGGCGTATCGAGCATCAGTTGACTGAGATCGGTCTGATGGGTGATTGGGAGATGGGTCGATCTCATCGCGTCGATGTCGGATTTTATAAGTCCCACGCGATGGAGCTCACGCGCCGATGATACGGGTCGCTGACCAATTCAAGAATCGTCTTGGCGGCGTTGGCCAGCGGTGGCTGCCCTTTGCCGATGCCGCGTCAGCGGATCTATCGCTGGGTCGATTACTGCGACTGTCCTTGTTTCAATTGTCTACCGGAATGTGCATTGTGCTGCTCACGGGTACGCTCAATCGAGTGATGGTAGTGGAGTTGGGCCAAGCCGCGTCCTGGGTGTCGCTGATGCTTGCGATCCCACTACTGCTTGCTCCCGCAAGGGCCATTATCGGATACCGATCAGATCATCATCGCTCTTTTCTCGGATGGCGCCGAATTCCCTATCTTTGGTCGGGTACCATGATGCAGTTTGGTGGTTTGGCATTTATGCCTTTCGCCCTGATACTGATGACCGAGCCGCATTCAGGCCCGACGTTTATGGGTCCTCTTGCGGCCATGGCCGCGTTCTTGCTGACGGGGCTTGGGATGCATGTTGCCCAGACAGCGGGCCTCGCTCTGGCAACGGATCTTGCTACGAAAGAGTCACGCTCTAGAGTGGTGGCCCTGCTGTATTTCATGTTGCTCATCGGCATGATAGGCAGCGCATTGATCTTCGCCGCACTACTAGCCGATTTTGGATATGTACGGCTCATTCAGGTGATACAGAGTGCCGCGGTGGTGACCCTCGTTTTTAATGTAGTGGCGATGTTAAAGCAGGAGGTGAGACGCCCCGACCTCACTGACCATCGGCTTGCGCGCCCTGGTTTTGGCTCGGCTTGGCAGGAGTTCATCAACTTGCCATTGGCGCGGCCCTTGTTGTGGGCGCTGGGTCTTGGCACCATGGGATTCACCATGCAGGACATCTTGCTCGAACCCTATGGTGCTCAAGTGCTGGGGCTTTCGGTGGCAGATACCACGTTGCTCACGGCTATGTACGCGGGGGGCATGGTAGTGGCGTTGTTGCTGAGTGCCCGCAGGCTGGGCAAAGACGCAGATCCTATTCGCACAGCGGCCGCCGGTATCCTGATAGGTATTGCAGCATTTGCAGCGGTGATTTTCTCGGCGCCGCTACAGGCGCCGGGCTTATTCCAGCTTGGCGCGGTACTGATCGGGTTGGGGAACGGTTTATTTGCAGTCGGGATGCTGACAGCTGCAATGGAATTTGGTGGCGCAAGGATGGCAGGATTGACCTTGGGCGCCTGGGGCGCAGTGCAAGCTGCGGCTGCTGGGGTTGCCATGTTTTCTGGGGGCGCGATTCGTGACTTGGTCACGGGTTGGGCTGATGCGGGGCTCTTGGGCGTCGCATTGCAAACGCCCGCTTCAGGTTATGGAGCGGTCTATCACATCGAGATAGCGCTGTTGTTCATCGCGCTTGCTTCATTGGGACGGCTGGTAAGGCGGCCCGGTGAAACGAGCGGTGATGGCAAACGTCTCGAGCTAGCGGATTTTCCGAGTTAATCACCACGTTGGGAGGACTCTATTATGGGTACTGGTGCACTTACTGAATACATGGATGTCGCGCAACTTGCGCTTTATGTGTTTTGGCTTTTCTTTTTTGGGCTGGTGTTATATCTCCATCGCGAAGGCAAGCGGGAGGGATGGCCTCTGCAAATGTCCTCGGGGGAGTTACGCCATGGCATGGGCGGTATGCCCAAACCAAAAGTCTATCGTCTGGCGCACGGACAGGGTGAACGGGTGAAGCCGGGACCTGAGCCAGCGCAATATGAGGTTAATGCCACGCCAATCTACGACGCCAGTGGTGCACCCATGCACCCTAATGGCGATCCTATGGTCGACGGTGTTGGTGCCGCAGCGTGGGCGACTCGGCCCGATAAGCCCGATCTGACGGTTGACGGGCGTCCTCGCATCGTCCCGTTACGGGTGGATACAGATCACGGAGTGAACAGCGGCGATCCAGACCCGCGGGGGAAGGCGGTTTATGGCTGTGATGGTCAACAAGCTGCAACCGTTGTGGATTTGTGGGTCGATCGCGCGGAGCCACTTTTCCGTTACGCCGAACTCGATGCGGGTGGCAGACGCATATTGCTGCCGATGACGCTGGCAATGGTGTCTGCTGACGGATCTATCAATGTGCAGTCGATTCGCTCGGATCAGTTTGCGCAGGTACCGGGCCTGTCTAACCCAGATCAGGTCACCCTGCAGGAAGAGGATCGCATTAGCGCCTTCTATGGTGGCGGCCATCTTTATGCTGTGCCATCACGATCGGAACCACTAATATGGGTATGATGGAATATGAAGACGAGCCGGTAAAGGGGTTGCCTGAGAACCTGCCAGAGGGTGAGAAGATCATTTGGCAGGGTCAGCCGAGGGTGGCTGCCATGGCCAAGCGCGTATTTTATGTGCCACAGCTCTCGTTATATTTTGGTTTGTTGATAGCGGGCCATACCATCTTCCGCTTGATGGAAGGGGTCGCAGGCGCTC
This sequence comes from Luminiphilus sp., assembly GCA_016779445.1. GTDB lineage: Bacteria > Pseudomonadota > Gammaproteobacteria > Pseudomonadales > Halieaceae > Luminiphilus. The sequence continues at coordinate 10,117 of JADHNP010000057.1, forward strand.
AGGTCATGGGCACGCTTGTTTGGCAGTCGGGTCTGGCTGGAACCGTATTGTTGCTGCTTTGGTGGTTATCCCGATCCTATGCGCGATCGGTGCTTTACACGCTGACCAGTGAGCGGCTGGTGATACGTTCAGGGGTGGCGTTGCCGATGATGGTAAACATTCCGATCGAACAGGTCACTGCCGCAGATATGCGTCTCCACCGGGACGGAACCGGCGACATACTGTTGCAGCCGTCGGAGGACCGCCAGCTGTATTGGGTCTTGTTATGGCCTAACGTCTCTCCCTGGTATTCGCGGCCTGTAAAGCCGTTGCTGAGAGGCCTTGAGAATCCCCACCAAGCTGCGCGTGCTTTTGCGTCCGTGGCGCAGGAACATTATCCCGTCTCGGAGAGGCCCAACATACACGTTTCACTCCCAGGCGCCGGGGAACCCGTTCCTGCAGGGTAGAGAGGGTAGATGGCCGGGGAGCAGACACCAGCACAGTCAACACTCAGGCACCCAATGGTCTGGGTGGTGATGGCTATGGCTTTATTGTGGGCATGGGGGGTGACGCGGGATGAAGGCTTTTATACGCCCCCTTCGCCCCAGTCAGGTTCGACGGTCAGTTCAGCCAATTTGCTTTTTGTCGATGCACCCGAGGGCCAGATACTCGTAATGCATGCTGCCACGGGAAATGAACTGGCTCGCTACAGTTCAGGCGAGGCGAGTTTTTTGCGAGGCATTCTTCGTAGCCTGGTCAGGGAGCGACGAGTAAGGGACCTCGAGTCCGATGGTGCGTTCCAACTGGCATTACTTGATAACGGCAGTCTCGTCATCTCTGATCCTGAGACCGGCTATTGGATGGCGCTGGAGGCTTTCGGCGTCGACAATCGCCGCGCCTTCGCGGAATTACTTTATCGCGCCCAGCCTTCAACGGCGATCGCTGTTTCAGACAGGGGCGTGGGTAGGTGATCTGGTTGGCCTTGGTTGTATCCGTGCTCCTGTGGTGGTTGATGACGGGTCTGGCCCTGATGAGCGTGCATCAATCCCCTCGATCCAAACAGATTATTTTCAGTTTCTCCAGCGTTACGGCACTGGTCGCCCTAATGGGAGTGGGGGTCAATGCAGCAGCCCACACGCCGCTTGCCACCGTCATCGGGTTTGCAATGGCACTGATCATATGGGCGTGGCTGGAGCTCAGTTATCTGATGGGTTACATCACAGGCCCGGTCAAGCAGCCTGCGCTAATCGCGACGGGGTCGTCTGAACGTTTCGTGCGGGCGCTGGGGACAACGATTTATCACGAGGTAATGGTTGTTGGCGTGGTCGGCTTGGTCTGCGTGCTGGGCGCCGGCCTTCCCAATCCAACGGTTCAAAACACCCTCGCCGTACTATGGCTCATGCGATGGAGTACCAAACTCAACCTCTTTTTTGGTGTGAAGCATTTTAACAGCCAGTGGTTACCGGACAACATGCGCTATATTACCAGTTACATCAGCGCGGGAGAGAATAGTTGGTTTATTGTCTTTTCGACCATTTTAGCGGCACTTTGCACCTATTTATTGTTTTTTTACGGCCAGCTCGCGACGGATTCTGCGACCGCACTGTCGCTTTTTCTCATTGCCTGGCTGGCAAGTTTGGCAGTGTTGGAGCATATTTTTCTGATGATGCCAATGGGTGAAACGGTATTGTGGCGCTGGGCAGAGGCGAATTTACGGAAATCGTCCTGACGGTTATGTCCAGCGGTTGTCCATGTTTTTCTTGACGTCGTGCTACGTAAGTCATAGTGTGTAAAAAAAGCAGTCCAAAACAAAAAAAGACTGCTCGGGGCGTCCGTGACGCTTGTGTCAATTGGTGTTTGGTGTTGCCAGAGGGCAAGAACCTAAGCATCAGGGCAGCAGGGGGAAGTATGAAGTCAACGATGGGTGGCAAAGGTCCCTCACTATCGGCGCAGCCGCTAGTCAGGCCGTCTGAAGCGTTATCATTGGGCGAGCATGCTATTCGCGTCAGCGAAGCGACACTTAAACCGTTTTTTGCGCAATTGAAGGCAGATCCGCAGGCTGACTTGGCCCTGAACGTGCACCTGCCTTTCTGCCCTTCTCGTTGTTTGAGTTGTGACCGTGTGGCAGTGGTGCAACACCGCGACGAGGAAATCACTCGCTACATCACTAACCTTGATAAAGAACTGATGCTGACTGCGCAAGCCGTTGGAGGGCAGCGTCGGTTAGCCAGAGTGCACTTTAGTGGCGGTTCGCCCAATCATCTATCTGAGCTGGCGTTGGCAACACTTTTCTCGCATATCAATCGCCATTTTTCGATCCAGTCAGCCACACAGATATCAATGGAGTTGAATCCGCGACGGACGTCCCGAGCGCAGCTCAATTTTTTAAAAGGTCTGGGAGTCGGGCAGATCAAACTGGAAGTACGTGACGTAGATGCCAAAGTTCAGCGAGAAATCGGTCGCATTCAATCTTTGGAGCTGTTGGAAGATGTGATCTCGATAGCCCACGGCGTGAAATTTGATTCGCTCGGAATGGATTACCTTATCGGTCTGCCGGGGCAAACGGTTGAATCCTGTGAGCAGAGCATGGACGCCATGCTCTCTTTGGCACCCGATTGGCTGGTATGCCTGCCTTTTCATCGAAGAGAATCTGTTTTCCAGCACCAAATAGCCGTAGACGCGAATCACCTTCCCTCATTGGCAGAGCGTTTAGCCATGTTCAATCAGGTGCAAATGGCGTTTGACGCCGCAGGCTACGAGTGGGTGGGGCTTAATGTTTTTGCCAAACCTGAGCATGAACTATCGGTTGCGCAACGAACGGGAAAACTGGGGCTCAACGTGCTCGGGTATGTTCCTGAAAAGGCATGGTCAGTTTTGGGTGTGGGCTTGGGATCATTGAGCGAATTGCCAGGGCTCATCTATCAAAATGAAGCAAATCTGGCTAACTGGCATACCCTGATCGAGTCAGGATTGTTACCCGCGCATTCCGCAGTTGTCCCCGACGAAAGCGAAGTATTAAGGCGGAAAGTGCTGCGAGGCCTGATCTGTCGGCAGAGCCTTACTCCGGCTGACCTGACCGATGCGCAAGAGACAGAGTGGTTATCGCCGCTGGTTGATCAAGGTTTTGCGAGAAAAGAGCAGAGTCGCTATCTGTTGACCGAATTGGGCCGCTCTGTACTGCCTCATATTTGGACGGATTCTTCGCCCGCCTTTAGGGCACTGTAACCCCTGGGTTAAAGACCCGATAGCGCTGTTAGTTCGATTACCAATCCAAACCAATTTGGGATAAAGAAGCGCGGTGGTCGTCAGACCGCAGCGCGTGCCACTCCAGTTTTAGCCAAGGGGTCAGCGTTTCTGGTTGATGCGCTATCCAATTATCTAGAGATTGAGGAGATATCCACTGCCAATCGGCGATTTCCAGTGGATTAGCTGATGGATCACTGTCAGTTCTACCGACGTATACAGAGCACAGTTCATGTTCAGCGCCTGACTCGTCGAATTGAGCCTGGTAGCGAAATTGATGTGTGAACGTCAGCTCAGAGCTCAACCCACATTCTTCGCTCAGGCGCCGCTGCGTGGCGATGCTATAGGTTTCACCTTGTCTGGGGTGGCTGCAACAGGTGTTGGACCAAAAAAGTGGCCAGAGTCGCTTGTGGTGGCTGCGTTGTTGCAGCAGCACCTCACCATTTTGGTTAAACAGAAAGATTGAGAAAGCCCGATGAAGTGTGCCTGCGCCCTGATGTAATTCGGCCTTGGTACCGTGACCCAAGATGCAATCTTGCGCGTCGACGATGATGAGGGCTTCGTCGTCGAAGGAGACCAGCTCGTCTTGCGTCACTGTGGATTCCATAGCACATTCCCCAAAAAATAAAATGACCCGCTCCCGTAAGGGAAGTGGTGTCAGAAAAGCAGTTCAGTCTTCAAGGCGATCGACAGCTCTGGGGGCAGGGTGATCGCAAACTTTTCTACTTCTGTCACCACTGGTTCCGCCTGACGGCTTCACCGCGGGTCGTAAAATATCAGGCCCCCATGAGGGGCCTGTGACACGTGTCAGCTCCGAGCCGGAGGCATAGCCTCTTGCTGTGAGCTAACGGCAAGGCCGCCGCCGTTGGGATCACCTAACCAGTTATATCTGTCAGTACTCAACAGAATGAAGTGGATAGTCAGTGCCAGTGTGAACACGGCAACTGCAACTCCCGTAAGGACTTGGCGTGGATCAAACAACATCCAAAATCTGTGCATAAGTTGTCTCCGTTACTTAGTTACTAGTAAGCGCTGGCTCTTAGAACCAGGGCTTCCATACGTAGAGCAAATAATGCGCAACGATCGCGATGCCCATAAAGCCTAGGAATCCAGTCACATATGCCGAGTGGAATTCTTTAGCTTCGCTTTCAGACAAACTACTCATGGTTAATACCTCCCATGTACGTTTGTTTTCTACATATGCCGACTGTTAGCACCGAGGTGCTGCCAGACGACGCCTTTTGGATTAAAACTTCACTCGCGAGTGTCGTATTCATCCTTCCTGAA
>JADHNP010000005.1 GCA_016779445.1 Luminiphilus sp.
AAGGCGCGAGGCGTTTCTTCAATGCCCGTGTAGAGTGCATCAAAACTGATGATCTGTCCCTCTGCTATCCGGCGACGAAGATCTTCGGCAATCTCGGGAAATGACTCAAAATAATCCGAAAACATAAAGCCCTCCATGCGCGCCCGTTTAGTGATGAGCTCCCAACTGTTCGTAAGCGGCTGAATCGCGCTTTCGTATTGAGAAATAGCGCCACAGAGCACTAACCGTGCCTGTTCACGCAGTTGGCCCATCACAACATCCAATGCCTCTCCACCGACGTTGTCGAAGAGAATGTCAATGCCTCCCGGAGCAGCAGTCTGTAAAGCAGCTGCCAAATCCGGCTGCGTCTCGCGATCAATAACGCAGTCATAGCCAACTGTTTGCTCAAGCCAATCCGCTTTGGAACGGCTGCTGGTCAGTCCGATGACATAACATCCTTCAGCCTTCGCAAGCTGTCCGACAACCGTCCCCACCGCGCCACCCGCGGCACTAACCACCACCGTTTCTCCGGCCGACGGTTGCCCAATCTTAAAAAATCCAATCCACGCCGTCATACCCGTTGGACCGAGAATTCCCATGTATTGGTGAAGCGGGATATCTGCTGCAACGGTCAGGGGCGAACACAGATCACTGCCATCGAGCAGACTGCTCTCCTCCCAAGCTGTTCGCGCGCTGACAAGCGTTCCTAAAGGATAATCCCGGTGCTGAGACTCAACGACTTCGCCGAGAACAATACTTTGCACGGGGTCTCCGATCTGCATACCGGTCAGATAATTATCACCTGCGCCCGCTGTCATCCACTGCCGAAAGCCAGCATCGAGAGAGATCACGCGATTACGTGTGCGAAAGTAACCCTCAGAACAGGGTGCTTCGGGAATATCGATAACGTCAAAGTCGGCCTCTGTCACCGGTCCCTGAGGATGCCTGCGTAGCACAACCGCGCGGGGCATCAGATGGCCACCTCGATCGTGCCTTCCATCACGCGCACCTCGTAGGTCGGCAATGACACTCGCGTCAGCTGACCCATCGGACTGCCATCCCGCAAATCAAATCTTACGCCGTGGAGCGGACAGGAAATAAAGCAGCCACGGATGCGCCCACCCTCCAATTCCGCTTCCTGATGCGTGCATCGATTCTCCACCGCATATAAAGTGCCGCCGGCCCGGCAAATGAGGATTCTCTGCCCATCCAGTGTAATGGCCCGGCTCTGATTATCATCCAGTTCGGCATCAGGAAAGGCTGGCTGAAACGCAGTCACAAAAATATCCTCGTTGGTATTCAACAGACCAGCTCAATCCGGCCGGGCCCCCTGATGGTAGCACCGTGGTAAGCAAGAAAAAAACCATCCTGCTTGCTTATTTTATACGCCATCGCTAGGCTTTCCGCTCATTCATTTTTACTGCTGAGAACAACATGAGCCACGGTAATAAACAGCAATGGATTCTGGCGAAACGTCCCGAGGGCGTTCCGGATGCGTCTGAAGTTGTATTTCAAGAAGCCCCCATCCCCGACACAGGACCCGGGATGTTACTGGTCAAAAACCACTATATCTCTCTGGATCCGGCTATTCGCGGTTGGATGTCTGACATCCCCAACTACCTGCCCCCCATCCCCATTGGCGATCCCGTGCGGGCGACCGTGGTGGGGGAAGTGCTCGAAAGTGGCGCAGATCACATCAAACCTGGAGATTATGTCTTCGGGCTGGGGGGCTGGGAGACGCACTGCACCATACCGGTAGAATTTTGTACCAAAGTGCCAGAGGACAATGAATTTCCCCTGCACTACTTCGTGAACATGCTGGGCGCAGTGGGGCTAACACCCTACTTTGCCATTGCCGATGTAGGTGGCGCACAGGCAGGACAAACTATGCTGATGAGTGCCGCTGCAGGCGCGGTCGGCTCTATAGGTGGTCAAATCGCAAAAATTATGGGCCTCAAAGTGGTCGGTATTGCCGGTACTGACGAGAAATGTCGCTGGGTGGTTGAAGACTTAGGCTTTGACGACTGCATCAATTATCGCACTGCAGGGGATATGGAGGCAGCGATTCGCGAAGCCTGCCCAGAAGGGGTCGACTTCTATTTCGACAACGTCGGTGGGGAGATTCTAGACGCCGCGCTCATGAATATGAACAAGGATTCCACCCTTCTCTTTTGCGGCACGATTAGCACCTATAACGCTACGGAACCAGTGCCCGGCCCCTACAACTATTGGCAGATACTGGCACGCACGATTACGGTCAAGGGTTACCTGGTCAGCGATCACTACCACCGTATTGAAGAGGGGCAAGCGGTACTTAGCGAGTGGCTTAAGGCAGACCAAATCAAATTCCGCGAGCACATTAACGAGGGGATCGAGAATTGCCTCGACACTTATAACTTGCTTTTCTCAGGCGGTAACAAGGGCAAATTAATGCTAAAGCTTTGAGGAGACGATCAGCGGCACTGCATTCCGCGTTGTAAGTTGAACAAAAAGGGGCGTCCACATGATGCCCCTTTTCTTATGTTCTCGATCAGAGGTCAGGTTTGGGGGCATCAGGATCCCCACTGGTGTACCACTTCACGCAACGATGAAAATACTGATTACCGCGCTCATTTCGGCCGAACAGTACGCTCTTCATCATGCCGGTCTGCAACCCTTTCTGGAGCTGCAAGCCTACATTGTAGTCTTCATTTTGCACCACATCGCGAAGCCAATCTGCCATCTCTACTTGTGCGGCAACATCTTCTTCGTTCTCTGGTGGCGTGGGATGCAAAAAGTGCAGAATAGTCGTGTTTTCCATAGGCCCGGGGCCAGGGATCATTTGTGCTATCTGAGTAATTTCCGGCGCAATAAAAATAGAGACATTTGGGAAAAAAAGCCGGATAAAATCAAATCCTTTAGACTCGTGCTGCCACAAATCGTCTGGATTAACCTCATTCAGGCTCGTTACGTTCTTGGCCGCAAACCCCACCAACTGATGCGGGCCGTGCGCGTCGTATTCCATTACATTGGTAAAGGTGCGGGGTTCGATAGTTTCGGGATGCGCCGCTTTGAAATGATAGCCCTCAAGGTAACCATCATAGGCGACCTTCCAGTTCGGCCCATGAATCGCCCGGCTCCCGACGTAACTCCATTGTTCCATACCCTTTTTAGCGACGTCATCCATCATGCCGCCTAAGTACTCGCGAATATTTATATCGCTGTCGGCGCTCAATACCGCAAAAATCAATCCACCCTCTTCATGACTCGGAAATTGCACCAAGTCACGCGCACCCTCGCAAACCTCACCAAACTTTGGGGCATCAGCGATGGCTCTGAGGGAGCCATCTGACTTAAATGTCCACCCATGATAAGGACAACTGAATAACTTCTGGTTCCCACAGGGCGCTGATGCCAGCCTCATTCCTCTGTGGGTGCAGACATTCATGAGCACCTTGGCACCGCCATCTTTTTGCCGCGTAATCAGCAACGGTATACCCAGAATTTCCAGAGTCTTGAAATCTCCCGGCTCAGGAATTTCTTGCGACACCCCCACCAAAATCGGCAGAGATTTGAAGATATCGTCCATCTCCCGCTGCCAGATAGCAGGGTCGGTATATTCAGTGGAAGGCACCTCCATCGTATCGGCAGCCCAGTCAGTCGTGCCGTTTTGCACATGCCCCAACAACCTCGCACCCATGCGGCTGTACTGAATTTTTGTATCCACTGTCATTATCTTCCTCTCCTGACTTGGTCTCTACTCCGGCAAGACTCGCTGTTCTGGCATTATCAGATCGCCCACCGAACTGACCTCGTATCGGCGCACCTCCATATCCAGAATGTCGAGCCCAGCGCAGGCCTGCAAAAATGCACTCACATGAGGCGTTTTCAGGTGCGCATCAAGGGCAGCCTGTGAAGCCCATTGCTCACTCACCCACACAACACAAGGGTCGGTTACGTCTGCTGCAATACCATACCACTGACACCCCTCCTCTTGCCTTGTACTCTCTACCACTGCTTTGGCAGCCTCGGCATATTTTGGCGCGCTTTCTTGGCTCAACTGAATCCGGACAATAACGCTCACTGTGCTCATACTTACCCCATTTTCGCTTTCATTTTACTTGCCGGCATATAAAATCACCGGGGTGGGCACTAGACTGGCGCCCGCGTCTTTCGCCGCGTCAACCTAGATTTCGAAACAGAAAAAGTCAAGCGTGCTTGCTTTTTTCTTTGCGTCTACCTAACCTTGATCGATTCTGAAACACCCCAACCATCGCGCCAAAGCGATATGCGCAGGAGACAGCAGTGGCCAACAGGCTCCAGGGAAAAGTCGCTCTTATTACCGGTGGTACCAATGGCATAGGGCGTGCCGCAGTTTATGGTCTCAGCGAAGAAGGCGCTCAGATAGTCTTTACCGGAAACAATGCCAAAGCTGGTGCGGAGATCGCGGGGGAGACAGGGTCTGTTTTCGTGCAGCACGCGGTGCAGGACGTTGATGGCTGGACTCAAGTCAAGCAAGCCATCCTGCAGCACTATGGTCGACTGGATATTACCTTCTCCAACGCCGGCACCAATGCGGGAGACAGTGATATCGAAACGGTCGAGATCGACGCCTGGAAGAATCTAATTGATGTCAACCTCACGGGCATGATGTTGGCGATCAAAGCCAGTATAGAACTGATGAAAAATAATCCAGATCAGAGCGGCGGATCGATTATTCTCAACAGTTCGATTAACGGTATTCTCGCACTCGCAGGCGATGTGACGTACTCAACGACCAAGGGCGCCTTGAGACTGCTGACAAAGTCGACGGCCGTGCATCTGGCAAAAACCCAGACGGGCATTCGCTGCAATTCTATTCATCCCGGCGTTATCGAAACGCCCCTGATCCAAGGCGCTATAGCGGGTGCGCCAGACCCCGCTGCGGCCCGCAGCATGCTTGAGGGCATTGCGCCGCTGGGTCGGCTGGGCAGTATGGAAGAGATCGTATCGCTGTTGATTTATCTCGCCTCGGATGACGCAAAGTTTGTCACAGGCTCGGAGATAGTGATTGACGGTGGCTCAACGGCAGGGCTGCCTGGCGTTTAAGCCGTCATCAAGTCAACAACAAAGCGATAGACCACTATTCGCCGTGTAATACGCTGAAAACACGACGAGAAAACTTCCATTCACCCGCCACTTTCACACACTCGTCGTCATATTGGCCGCGGGGCCGAAGCTCAGTGCCATCCTGAGTCACGGCGACCTCGTCGGTATAGCTTCGCATCGTGGCACGATCGCCCTCTACCTTGATCACACCTGGCATCGCCATCATGTTGACAAAAGGAAACATCTTCATCGCCTCCAGCCACGCCGCTACGATAGTTTCGCGCCCCTTTAGGCCTTCCATATCGAGATGGGGCAACTCCCATATCGCATCCTCGGCCCAGGTAGACCCCCAAGTTTCAGCGTCGCGCTGATTAACGCCATCGCAATAACGTTCAAGCAAGGCGCGAATTGCTTGCTGCTCATCAAAACATTGATCGCCCATGTGTCCTTTCCTCGTCTTCTCTAATGCTTATTGATTGATCAGTCCGCCGTCGATCACCATTTGCGCGCCGGTCATATAGGTCGAAAGGTCTGAAACTAGAAATAGTGCTGCATCGGCAATCGTCTGAGGCGGGCCCATATATCCCATGGGCACAGCGGCGTTTAACTTCACATACTCCTCGGGATTGTCCACCGAAGACTGTCTTTGCATATTGGTATCAATCAATCCGGGGTGAAGCGTGTTGCATCGAATCCCATCGGCGGCCGTCTCCGCTGCAACCGTTTTCGTGAAGCTAATAACGCCTCCTTTGGCGGCAGCGTAAGCGCTGCAAGCAGGCACACCGACCAATGCTGCCACCGAGGACATATTGACGATAGAGCCCTTGACCCCTGTTTCACGCATAAGGGCAACGCCTTTCTGGGTGCCGAGAAACACGCTGGTCATATTCACCAGCATCTGTCGGTTGTAGTCTGCCAACGAGAGTTCCGGCAGTGTTTTTAACACGGCAATCCCCGCATTGTTGATTAATGCATCCAATCTGCCGTGCTCGCTTTGAATAGCCGCCATGGTGGTATCCCACGCGGCCTCTTCCGTAACGTCCTGCTGCCACGCTTGCGCCCGACCACCGGCGGCGACAATCTCTGCCGCAGTCGTGGCTGCGCCCTCGCCGTCGATGTCAGTCACAATCACTATCGCGCCCTCATCGGCCAACTTGTGCGCAATGGCGTGCCCTAACCCAGGATTGGATGCACCACCCGTTACCAGACACACTTTGCCATCAACCATGCTCATGGTCTTCTCCTCGACTTTTTGTTTTCAAATAAAGTTGCTTACTCATTTAAATCGACCCGACTCACGCTACGGATTGTCGGCATCTGCAAGGTAGATACGCTCGAGATGATCTGTCACTGTCTCAATCATGCGTCGGGCTCGCTGCTCGCGATGCGACGAGCGATAAGCTACGCCCATACCCTGCATCACAAACTGCACCAGATCGTGCGCTGCCTGCAACGATTTGACCTGTTTCCAATGTGGGAATACAGATCGCACCGTCTTCAAAAATTCACGTTCAAAATCCTGCTCTACTTCACCGATAGCTTTTGCCAACTCCTGATCGGTGCGTGCCGCAGACAGTAATTCCTGATAGGCAACAAAGGACGGCAAATTGACGTACTTCCACGCCGACTCTACCGATGTTCGGATCGCATTCCGCGTCAACTTCTGATCGGGCGAATCGATGTCTGTCATCAAGGAGCGATATTCGTTGATTCGTCGAACGTGCAGATAGCCCACAACCGCATTCATCACCGCCGAGCGGGAGGGGAAATGGTGCATCATCGCGCCACGCGAGACACTCGCCTCCTCTGCAATCATGGCTGTGGTAGTGCGGCCATAGCCGTGTTCCACAAAGCAACGCACTGCAGCTTCCAAAATAGCCTGCCGCGTCAGCGCACTTTTTTCCGCTTGCCAACCCTCGCCGACCCGCGCCCCGCTGGCCGTCTTCACTGCCTGCGACTTTGCTCTCCCAGCCATTCTCTTACCGCCAGCTTTCCGTCCGCTCATGGAGATCCCTTGCATCGACGAAGATTACACAGCTGGGCGCCATTTCAGCAAACAATCCAGCTTGCTTTTTTTATGGGCGGTATCCTAGACTGATTTCGCAACGACAACCACCGGGGCCACACCTATAAGGCACTACTGAATTCCCGGTGTACTAACAGCTATGAGGAGTCCTGATGTCTGGAGCCAAGCCGCTGCATCCCGGCCTATTCACCTGGCCTGACCAGAATCCGAGTCTTATGGGAAGTCTCTGCCTCGATTGCGGTGAACACGCGTTCCCAAGTCAGCGCTCTTGCAGAGCTTGTTCCGGACAAAATACCCAAGACGCGGAACTAGGCAATACCGGTACCCTGTGGACCTGGACTATTCAGTCGTTTATGCCTAAAACACCATATCTCACCGACGAGACCCCTGAAAGCTTTCGCCCTTATGGTGTTGGCTATGTCGAATTACCCTGCGGACTCAAAGTGGAGAGCCGACTGAGGGAAAATACACCCGACCAGCTTCGTATTGGTATGCCAATGCAATTGGAGATTATCTCGGTGCGCGAAGATGAGAAAGGCGATGCGCTAATGACTTTCCAATTTTGTGCGGCAAAGGAGACACATTAATGGATGTTGCAATCGTAGGGTTAGGTCTACACCCGTTTGGAAGAACCGCCACGATGTCGGGTCTCGAACAAGGTGCTGCCGCCGTCAGAACAGCGCTCGCAGACGCAGGTACCGATTTTAAAACCATGCAATTCGCCTTCGGCGGTAGCCAAGACGGCGGCAATGCCGACTCGCTAGTCAATCTACTCGGGCTGACGGGACTTCAGTTCACTAATGTCGCGAACGGATGCGCCACAGGGGGGAGCTCCCTTAACGCCGCCTATTCGGCAATTAAAAGCGGTCAGTACGACGTAGGCTTAGTGGTCGGCTTTGACAAACATGCTCGAGGTGCCTTCAACCCAAAACCGGCTGAATGGGGTCTAGATGATTGGTATGGTGAGACCGGGCTCATGCTTACCACACAGTACTTTGGTATGAAGATCCAGCGCTATATGCATGACTATGGTATTTCACGGGATACGCTGATCCGTGTTGCCGAAAAAGCCTTCCGTAACGGTGCGCTCACCCCCACTGCCTGGCGCCAGACTGCGCTGTCGTGGGAGGAGATCGAAAACGCCCCGATGGTCAGTGAACCACTGAATAAATATATGTTCTGTTCGCCTGCCGAGGGTGGCTGCGCTCTGGTGGTCTGCCGCGCCGATATGGCACAGCAATTCCACTCCAACCCAATTTACCTAAAAACTGCGGTCGTGCGCTCGCGAAACTACGGCAGCTTCGAAGTGTTCAGTCCATCGCAGCCGCCTGAAGTAGCCGCATCGCCAACGGTGACTGCCTCGCAAACCGCGTTCGAGTTGGCCTCAGTGGGTCCCGAGGATATCGACGTCGCACAACTACAGGATACAGAGGTAGGGGCTGAGATTATGCACATGGCTGAGAACGGATTTTGTGCCCACGGCGAGCAGGAACAGTGGCTTGCGGAGGGCGCAACGGAGATTACGGGTCGGCTGCCCGTTAATACCGATGGCGGCTGTCTCGCCAATGGTGAGCCAGTCGGCGCTTCGGGCCTGCGGCAGGTACATGAGATCTGTGTGCAGCTCCGGGGAGAAGGAGGCGCTCGACAGGTAGCTGGCCAGCCCAAAGTTGGCTATACCCACGTGTATGGCGCACCGGGCATTAGTGGTGTCAACATTCTGACTCGATAAAGCCCTCGACACAGGGTCGCGGGTACCAAAGCAGCATTTAAAGGAATAGACGATGGCAAATGCAGAGCACAAGCAACAAGGAGACGGAGGCCGGTTTGTCGGCACCACTTGGCAGGATTTGCTGGATCTAGAAACAGTCGACGTACCCGACTACCTCCGCGTTCAGCATAACCCCTACATGGGAGACGAGGATCTCTCGGTAGATCGCTACATCAGCCAAGAGTTCTTCAACAGAGAAAAGGAAGAAATGTGGCCGCATGTCTGGCAAATGGCCTGCCGGGAAGAAGAAATACCCGAGCCAGGTGATCACCATGTGTACTGGATAATCGACCGAAGTGTGATCGTCACGCGCACGCCATCTGGTGAGATCAAGGGGTTCATCAATTCATGCCGGCATCGGGGACGATGCTTACGCGACGAATCAGGATCCGTTGATAAATTTCGCTGCCCTTTCCATGGCGCCACGTGGGATCTGGATGGCCAGTTCAAAGGCATACCCAACGACTGGGATTTCGAACACATCGCCGAGCGGGATATGAGTCTGCCCCAAGTCAAGGTCGACACATGGGGCGGCTTCGTCTTTATCAATTTTGATCTCAACTGCGCGCCGCTCGAAGACTACATGGAAATCCTGCCTGACCACTTCAAGCGCTTCCCACTGGAGGAGTACTTCACGGGTGTTCATGTACAGCGGGTGATGAACTGCAACTGGAAGGTGGGTGCCGAGGCCTTTATGGAGTCCTGGCACACCGTGGAAACTCACAAGCAGATCCTGACCTTCACCGGTGATGCGAATTCGCAATACGATTGCTGGGGCGACAACGTAAGTCGTTCGGTCACACCAATGGGGGTTGCCAGTCCACACCTGAGCGACGTGAGCGAGGAGACAATTACGCGCGACATCCTGAAGCTCTCTGGTCGCATGGCCACGGATAGCGACGAGGGCGTCGAAATGAAAGACAGCCAAAGTGCGCGCGAGTACGTCGCCGAGATGAATCGCGAGATGTTCGAGGAAGCCGCAGGAGAAGCGTTCGACGACCCCACCATGGCTGAGCTACAGGATGCCATTCTTTACAGCCTGTTCCCCAACCTTCAAGTCTGGATTGGCTACGGTGGCAATATTGTCTATCGGTTTTTACCCAATGGGAACGATCCCGACAGCTGTATCTTTGACGTCCGCATACTTTTGCGTCACCCAAAAGGCGGCGAGCGCCCCGCTACTGTCCCCTGCACGGTGATACCGCCAGATCAGCCCTTCGCATCACACGAGGCCCTAGGCTCTCTCGGGGGGGTATTTGATCAGGACGATGCCAACCTGCCTGCAGTTCAACGAGGGATGAAAAATTCGGCCACTGGCAAAGTCATTTTGGCGAGCTATCAAGAGAGCCGGATCAGGCACATGCACCAAACGATCGACAAATACCTGAGCTAGGTTTTAAAGCAAAATCGGCTTCTAAACCCAGATCAAAAGCCATCGGCAACGGGTCGGTTGCGGCCCATCACATCTCGCAACGACCCAGGATGCGCCAGCATGTGCTTCAGGTGTTTCTATTCGCCTTGACTGTAATACGCCCACGCGTCTGAGATGGGTTTGGCGTCGAAATAATAGGGACGGATCTCGCACACTTTATCACCCCTCAAACGAAAGACTTCGGCGAGCTGTGCCGGCGCCAAATCTGGGTTCTCGAAACGGAAGGAGATCAAATTAACAACGTAATCACCTCCAACCGTCATGCCTTCGGGCTCAAGGTCCGCCACTTTCAGCGTACCGAAAACGTGCGAGTAAAGCTCTCTAAGCGCCGTTTTACCTCGATACTCACCCGCCATCGGTAAGTCGTCGGCCTCACGAATAAAAAAATCATCCGTTAACAGTAATTCCACCGCATCAAAATCGCCCGCACCTGATTTGGCATATAGCGACTCGACCAATGCCAGCTTTTCCTCATTTGTCATTGTCTTCCCCTAGTCTGCATTAAATGTTGTCCCGTTGACCCAACGCTTAGGCGACACCCACTTCGGACCGTCCTCTTTTTTTAGCTTTCATGGGCATAGCGCTGGATAACGCGCTTCCCCAAGGCCATCTGATGCACTTCATCCGGCCCATCCGCCTGTCGGCACCAACGCGCATAGTTAAATTGTTCCGCCATACACCAATCTTCTGTCAGTCCTCCAGCGCCATGCATTTGCATGCAGCGATCAATCAGATTCTGAACCATCAGCGGCACGCTGATTTTAGTCGCTGAAATCAGCTCGATAGAAGGCTTCACTCCCTGTCGGTCGATATGCCAACACGTTTTATGAACTAACAATCTCGCCATCTCTAATTCTGCATAGCTCTTGGCAATATTCTCGCGGATCGACTGATGCTGACTGAGTTTCTTACCAAAAGTCTCTCGATCCTCGACCCGCTGGCAGGCCAATTCCAATGATCGCTGGGCGGCACCAATCAGACGCATACAGTGGTGCATCCGCCCCGGCGCAAGACGACTTTGGGCAATTTCGAAGCCCCTGCCCTCACCCAGCAACAAATTATCCAGAGGCACGCGAACATCAGTGAAGATCACTTCGGCATGGCCGATAGGCGCATCGTCATAGCCCAAGGTCGTCAGCGGCCGCCTTACCGCGACTCCGGGCGTATCTTTGGGTACCAGAATTTGTGTCTGCTGCAGGTGTCGATTGGGATTTTCTGCGTCACTTTTGCCCATCACGATAAAAATCTTGCAACGCTCATAGGGTGCGCCGGTTATGAACCATTTGTGTCCGTTGAGCACCCACTCATCACCATCACGACGAATATCTAATTGGATATTGGTCGCGTCACTCGAGGCAACCTGCGGTTCAGTCATAGCATAGGAAGAACGGATTTCGCCTCCAAGCAATGGTTCGAGCCACGCTTTCTTTTGCGCCTCGGTACCGAACTTCATCAGCACCTCCATATTTCCCGTGTCGGGCGCATTACAATTAAAAACCTCGGGTGACCAGATAACGCGACCCATTTCTTCTGCCAGAGGAGCGTAATCCAGAAAGCTCATCCCGCCATGTTCACTGTGCTCGGCAAATTCGGGGGGAACAAATAGATTCCAAAGGCCCGCGCTGCGAGCTTTATCCTTTAAATCTTCTACCAGCGGCATGGACGCGAAACGATTCTCAGCACTCTGCAGCGCCTCACGGTGCGCAGTCTCTGCCGAATAGATGTGTTCTGCCATGAACGCTTTAAGCTCACCGAGAATGTTCGCGCTCTTTTCACTGGGGACGATCATGATCTACCTCTTTGCCACTAACAGGTTTGATGAGTTCTCTCGCGCACCGCAATCCCGAAGGCCGGACCTGACCGACCAACGAATACGATAAACAAGCAAGTTGGTTTGTTTTTAGCTTTAGTCATACTATATAGTCATCGCAAGCAGACAGAAACTCCCGAATGCCCATCGAAGCCACCGAGCTCGGCCTAGGCCACATTTATGGGACCGTTCAGCAGGGACAAAACAGAGTAAAACACACATATAGCGATAGCGTCGCAGGGAAACCATGGACCTGATTACCGATACGACCTACCGAAACGTGACCTTGGCGCAAGTCGCCGCGGCGCGCGCAACAGAGCGCCCCAATGAGACCGCGCTGCGCTTTGACTCTGGCCACACGTTAAGCTTCGCAGAAGCGTGGCGACAAGCCAATGCGCTTGCAATTCAGATTCAGCGACTTGGGGTAACCGCGGGCGCCACGCTTACCTTTCAATTACCCAATGTTCCCGAATCCGTCCCGGTTGCCATTGCGGCCTCCATCTGTGGGCTGGTCATAAATCCAGTAGTCCCTATCTATCGCGGCAAAGAACTGGGATTTATCCTGAATGATGCCAAAAGCGAGATACTGTTCATTCCACACCGTATCCGTGGCTTCGACTATGTCGATATGATCACTTCACTGAGGCCGTCACTGCCGCACCTCCGGCACGTGATCTGTTGCGGCGCAGAGGAGGACTTATCTGATGACGTCCTCAGATATGAAACGCTTATGACAGACGCCCCATCGGATCTCGCCGCAGTCACCAATGTAGACCCGAACGACACCAAGGTAATCTTGTACACGTCAGGCACCACCGGTAATCCCAAAGCCGTCCGGCACAGCCACAACACGCTGGCAAAAGCGCTGGATAACGGCGTAGACGCGTGGCAACTGGGTGAGGATGACATGATGCTCATGCCCTCACCTGTGACCCACGTAACAGGCTATGTGAACGGTATCGAGCTGCCTTTCTTCACCGAGTGCAAGGTCTTACTCATGGAAAGCTGGGTTGTCGATAAAGCCATCCCATTGATAGAACGCTATCGGGCGACGAGTTGCGTGAGTGCAACCCCATTTTTACGCGAACTGGTTGATGCTTGCAGAGACCAGAGGAAAACGCTCCCGGGATTTCGGATCTTCGCTTGTGGCGGTGCGGCTGTCCCGGCAGCACTAATTTATGAGGCCAATGAGGTGCTCGCTGATTGTCGCGCCGTGAGGGTCTATGGCTCGACAGAGGTCCCCCTGGTAACAGTGGGCTTTATAAAAGAGGACGAGACCCAACTGGCGGCTGAAACCGACGGCAAAGTCTGCAATTACGATGTGCGGATTTGCAATGACGAGGGCGTGGATGTAGGTCTCAATACAGAGGGTGAAATTTGGGTTCGCGGACCAGCCATGATGCAGGGGTACCGAGAAACATCGCAAAATGAAGCGGCTTTCTCCGAAGA
This sequence comes from Luminiphilus sp., assembly GCA_016779445.1. Taxonomy (GTDB): domain Bacteria; phylum Pseudomonadota; class Gammaproteobacteria; order Pseudomonadales; family Halieaceae; genus Luminiphilus. The sequence goes on from JADHNP010000005.1 coordinate 13,532, forward strand.
TGGCTTCTTCAAGACCGGCGATATTGGGCAGCTCTTGGACACACATGCCATCGTGATCACGGACCGCAAGAAAGACATTATCATTCGCGGGGGCGAAAACTTGTCGGCCCGCGAGATCGAAGAGGCGGTTATGCAACACCCGGATGTGATGGAGGCCGCGGCGGTATCAGCACCGCATCGTCGCCTCGGGGAAGGTGTCGCGATATTCATTACACTATACGAGGGGGGGACTGCCCCAACGCTGGAGGCCCTTGCGACACTGTGCAGCCAGCTTCAGTTGGCCAAGCAAAAGTGGCCTCAGTGGCTGGGCGTGACCCCGGAAATGCCCAAGACCCCCTCAGGTAAAATCCAAAAATCCGTGCTGCGCCAATCGTTGCAAGATCAGGGCGTATTGCTAGGCTAGGTGCGAATCAGCGAGGACCCAAAAAGTGAATGCATCCAACCCCTATCCTGGCGATTACAGCGCCTTCAGAGAGTCGGTTCGCGAATTTCTCGCAGTCGGTCTCACGCCAGAGTTGGCGCGCGCAGGTGAGCGCACTACCAGCGTTTTTTCCGACTTTGAGGCCGGCCGCCAGTGGCAGAGCATTCTGCATGCAAAAGGCTGGGGTGCCCCAGAGTGGCCACTGGAGCACGGTGGGACGGGCTGGGATATTCAGCAACGTTATATTTTTCTTGAGGAATGCAGACTAGCGAATGCACCCAATCCAGTGATGATGGGCGTGCAGATGCTTGGGCCGATGCTAATGCATTTTGGAACCGAGGCTCAGAAGAGCGCCTATTTACCGGGCATCATCTCGGGAGATGACGTTTGGTGTCAGGGATATTCAGAGCCTGGATCTGGGTCAGACCTCGCCTCACTGAAGACAACGGCCGATCGTGACGGCGATGAGTACGTGGTAAATGGCACCAAAATCTGGACCAGTATGGCGCATTACGCCAACTGGATTTTTTGTCTGGTTCGCACAGACAAAAGTGTCAAACCTCAAGCCGGCATCAGTTTTTTACTGATTGATATGGCGACTCCCGGCATCACGGTAACCCCGTTTTCGAGCCTCGATGGCGAAATTGAACAGTGCCAGGTGTTCTTTGAAGATGCCCGAGTTCCCGTCAGCAACCTGTTGGGCGAGGAAAATCAGGGCTGGACCGTCGCCAAATATCTACTTGAATTCGAACGAGGCGGGCAACACTTCACCATTGATCTCAAGAAGCAGCTTCGGAAATTACGACGTCTGATCGGCAGCGAAGCCAATGCGGCAGCAGAAGACCCCACTTTTGTGTACCGAATAGCCGAGACCGAAATCGATGTAATGGCTCTGGAACAAACAGAGCTGCGCATTAAAGGCACCGTAGCCGCTGGCGAGCATCCGGGCGCCCTCTCCTCCCTCGTCAAAGTGTCGGGCACAGAGCTTGGCCAACAGTGTGCAGAACTACTGATAGAGGCGGCAGGTCAGGGCGCAATGCCATGGCAAAGCGAGGTGTTATCGCCGGAATACGAAGGACCCACTGCTGCACCCGAGGAGTGTGTCACCACTATGGCCGAATACATCAACAGTCGGTCAACCACGATCTACGGCGGTACCGCAGAGATACAGCGCGGCATCATTGCCAAGCATGTTCTTGGCCTATAAACGGAATAACTGAGGATGACCGAAGACCAGACCTTATTGCACGATGCCTCTGACCGGTATCTGCGCGACAGTTATGACTTCAACGCACGGCGTGAGCGGATCGCACTGGGCGTCTACACCGACCCTCAGCATTGGCGGGCATTCGCGGAGATGGGATGGCTTGCGCTTCCGGTACCTGAAAACTTCGATGGCTTGGGATTGGGCACCCGCGAGTGTGCGATTCTGGCTGAACTTTGCGGCCAATATCTCATCACCGAGCCGCTCATTGACGTACTCGCTGCCGTCAGCACACTGATTGCGCCAAGTCCGCATGCAGAGCGGTGGCTAGGTCAGGTGGTTGGGGGCGAACTCATCACCGTAGCGGGAATCGATGAGGGCGCCGGTCAGCGTAGCAAAAGCCCCTCCACCAAACTCACCCAAGTCGACTCCGGCTGGCGACTGACAGGCACCAAGCAATGGATCAACGCCGGACCATCAGCGACGCATTTTATTGTTCTGGCCACGGTTGAAGAGGGGTTAGCGTGGGTGATCTGCCCTCGCGATGCGGCGGGCGTCGATTGTGAGGATTTTCCAACCCATGATGGCCGCGGTGGTACCAACTGCGCATTCAACACCGCGATTGAGGAGAACCAGATACTGCTCTCGGGTGCGCCGGCACAATCGGCTTTGGACGCATATCGGGAACTGGCGATGATACTGAGCAGCGCAGAAACACTGGGCGCCGCCCATGCCGCGCTCGATACCACCGTGGAATACACCAAACAGCGTGTTCAATTTGGTCAACCACTATCGTCTTTTCAGGCCTTACAACACCGCATGGCCAATATGCTCATTCAAATAGAACTGACGCGTTCCTTGGTCTATGCCGCCTGCGACGCTGCGGATGGGGATACTCCAGATCAATCCCGCTTTGCTCGCGCTGCAAAAGTCAAAGCCAGTTCGGTAGGGCGCAAAGTGTCACAAGAGGCGATTCAGCTTCACGGCGGCATCGCCACCACGGATGAGTATATTGTTGGGCACTTTTTCAAACGCATTACTGCGCTCGATAGCTGGGTCTGCTCACGAGGCGAAGCACTTAAAGAATTTATGGCATTAAGCGGTTAAGCTTTGCCGACACCTTCGAAATATTGATGATCAACCAAGGAGAAAAATAATGGATCTGCAACTCAAAGATAAAGTCGCACTGATCACCGGTTCAACCAAGGGTATTGGTCGCGCGATTGCCGAAACACTCGCCGACGAGGGATGTCATGTCGGCATTTGCGCGCGTAATCAGGCCGAAGTCGATGAGACCATTGCCGCGCTTACCGCTAAAGGTGTAAAGGCCTGTGGCAGCGTAGTAGACGTTACCGATGCCGCATCACTTGAGACGTGGATCAATCACTGTGCTGATACGCTGGGTGGTATCGATATTTTTGTGCCCAATGTTTCTGCGGGGGGGGCCGATAACTCTGAGTCGGGTTGGCGAGCCAATTTCGAAGCCGATATGTTGGCCACCTGGCGCGGTGTTGAGCTGACGCAACCGCATCTGGCGAAGTCGGGACAAGGTGCCATCGTGATCATCTCGACAACCGCTGCTGTCGAAGCGTTTGCAGGACCTAGCCCCTACGGTGCTATTAAAGCTGGCTTGCTAAATTACTCGAGCAATCTGTCCCAATCTCTGGCCGCATCCGGTATCCGCGTAAATGCCGTGAGTCCGGGCCCGATTTATTTCGAGGGTGGTGCTTGGGAACAGATCAAGACCCACATGGCCGACTTCTATAATGCAACCGTCGCCAACATTCCGATGGGCCGAATGGGAACTAACTATGAAGTTGCTGACACTGTCGCCTTTCTGGTGAGCCCGCGCTCTGCATTCACCACCGGCACAAATGTCGTTGTGGATGGTGGTTTCACCAAGCGTGTTCAGTTCTAAACGCCGCACTGTAGCGAGCCCCGGCAAATACCGGGGTGTCCACCAGGTTTAGTCTGTCTGCGTTATGAGACGATCCAAATCCCGCAAGGTGGCGATCAAATTGGCGATAGGAAGCTGGCGCTTACCCAGGGTCTCCTCGGCCATCGGTGCGATGGCTGACCGATCGGGTAACGCGGCTCCCCTTTCGAGCACTTGATATAGAGTCGGTAAAAAAATGAATTGGAGCCACTGCTCGAATGCCAGCGTATCTATCGCGAATGGCTGCTCCGACTGAAGAGCGTGGAGCGCAGGTGGCTCAGCCGCCCAAAGATTGAGTTGGCGCAGGCTGGCCTCGACATCAATCAGTCGCTCTGCGATCACGCTACGCGGCGAGTCAAGCGACATCGCGCTGTATCGTGTGCATATCGCCGGTCATCACGACCTCCATATCCATTGCTTGTACATCGTCGTGTTAGCCGCTGCCCTCTAGCTCAAAGGTAAAAGCGGGCAGGGTTTCCAGTATCGTTCGCCCATACCGCCGTGTCAGCAAACGCCTGTCGAGCAATGTGATACGCCCTTCGTCCTCTTCGGTGCGTTGCAGTCGCCCACTGGCCTGCACCAACTTTTGTGCGGCATCAGGGACACTGATTTCCATAAAAGGATCCCGTCCCTGCGCTTGCAGTAACTCTGAATGAGATGCCGCAATCGGATCGTCCGGTACGGCGAAGGGCAACTTGGCAATCACAACATGACGACAATAAGCGCCGGGCAGATCAATTCCCTCAAAAAAACTGGCCAACCCAAAGATGGCGGAGGGCATTCCCGCATCGATATGACCCCGATGCTGCTCCAGAAGACGGCTCTTGCTCATGTAATCCTGCACCAATGCCTCATGCGGAATCACTTCCTTAATGCCCTCGAGTACGCTTTCCATCTGCCGCCGCGACGTAAACAACAGCAAGACACCCAAATCGTGTTGAATCAAATTTGGAATGCACTGAATCAACTCATCAGTGTGCGCATCAACCTGACCGGGATCAGATTTCATGGCGGGCACACAGAATATCGCTCTTGAGGGGTCAAAAGGGCTGGTGACCTTTTTCCATCGCGCCGAATCGGGCACACCCGAGCGCTCCTGAAAGCGATCGAATGTACCGAGTGCCGTAAGGGTGGCGGAGGTGATTACAGCGCCCGCCACCCGCTCCCAAAGCGCCTCACGTAGCAGCTCCCCTGGCAGAATAGGACTGGCCTGGCATTCCACAGAAAGCAAGCTCCCGCGATGCTGGATCCATCTTGCCCAGCCGTCGCCCGCTTGGCCTTCTCGCGGGGCATCACTGAACGCTTTCCACAACGCCACCTGCTGCTCCGCCCGAGCGACCAAGCCCTGCACATTGACCAAGTCAGCATCAGCATCCTGCGGCGCGGCATCGGGAGGGCTATCACGCCTGTTTTCCAAGCCCGCCTCCAGACGAGATGCCTCACGGTGAAGTTGACGCCACTGCTCGACGAGCGCTGCCGAGTACTCTCCCAGCGTTTCGGGTATTCGCCCGTACTCAAACCGATGCTCTGCTCTCTCCAGTACCCCCTCAGGAAACTGGTCCCACAACAGCTGTGTCACCTCTTCAGTGCGTTGCAGGAGGTCCTCAAGCAACGACGAAATTAGCGGCGATAACCGGCCATCTAGGCCCGCTCTCTCCCATTCCGACGCAGATTGGCAAATCCATCGATCACTGTCCCTGAGTCCCTGTAACGTTGAGCCTGCATGAAAACGCAGCGCAAAATGATTTAGGCATTTCGCTGGAAGCTGATGCCCCTCATCAAAAATATATAAACTGTCCTCTGGGTCCGGCAGTATCACACCGCCTCCGAGTCGCAGATCCGACAAGACAAGATCGTGATTTGTGATAACAATATCGGCTTCTTCAAGTCCTTCTCGCGCTTTGAAAAAAGCACACTGCCCAACGTGGGGGCAACGGCGGCCCGTACACTGGTTTTGATCCGTTGACACCACACGCTTAGTCGCGGCTTCTAACCCCCCGGGCCAATTATCAAAATCTCCATCCCACCGCCCCGCCGTCAGAGCCGCCAACATGTCCTCGAGTATGGGTGAGATCTCTTGATAATCAGGGGTAACGAATTCATCCGGATAGAGCGGAATCAAGGGCTCGCTAACGGATCCGGACAGCTGATGATCCAGTTTTAAAAGACAGACATAACGACCTCTGCCCTTGGCCAACGCAGCCTGAAATTCAAGCCCACTGTGGCGCATTAGATCGGGCAGATCGCGCAGTAACAGTTGCTCCTGCAACGCAACTGTCGCCGAAGCCACCACAACCCGCTTGCCACGCGCACGTGCAATGGGGAGCGTCGCCACAAGATAGGCAATGGTCTTGCCGGTCCCCGTGCCCGCTTCGACCACTGCAATGGGGGTCTCTGCCTCGGGGTCGCCGAGCGCATTCGCGACCTCCGCAATCATCTGGCGCTGCCCCCACCTAGGTTTTAGTTCAAGCGCATCTGTAAGGTGCTGATATGCGGTACGGATGTTGTCCTGCAACATCTCCTCAATCACATTGGATTACCTGGCTTAGGGTCGACCTCTGCGTCCGGCACGGTAATATCCAGTGCGCGGCTTACCGGATTGGCATACATGGTGAGAAACCACTGCTGATGCTCATCTGGAATCGCATCAAATCGCGCCCGAAAATCCGTTTCGCTGATGGAACCCGCGTCATACTGAAGATCATGGGGCAGCGCAGCCCCATGAAGCCACTGCCAAGCCCAGATATTCGTTTGATATAGCCGATAGTGCTCAACCATTTGCTGATCGATTGCCTTAACTGTCTCAGCCACGCTCAGTTGCCTTTCGAGCGGCGTTCCGAAGTGCAGGTGAACGCAACCTTTTTGCCCAATGATGCCAGTAGCGATAGACGTAATATCCTCGAACTCCGATTTGGTGTAACCCACCCCTGCATTCAGTTCAGCTGCTTTCATTGCATCGCAAGGATCCAGCTCATAAGAGATAACCAAAGGCACAATTTTTAACCTGTCAAGAATCGACTCTGGCGATTCCTCGCGGTCTCTGGAGAGCGTCAACATTTTGATAACTGCAGGCTCCGTCAAATCACGGCCATCCTTTGCCCTGCCCTCTCGGTGAGCAATCCAGATAGGGTTGTCGCTGATCTCTACTGACTCTCGAATATAGGCTGACAGGAGCTTCGCTGCAGCGAGGAGTGCGCGCGGACCCGGCAGATTACGTTTGACGATAAAGCTTCTGTTCAAACGCATCAGATCTGCTATCCAGGGTTTGGAAAGCAAGTTATCGCCAATCGCGACAGAAAGTGTTCTGACTTTAGATCTGTGCAGAGCATAGTTTGCATATGCAGGATCCATCACGATATCGCGATGATTCCCTACATAGACACGCGGCATCCGGAGATCCAGTTCAGTCATGCCACTTGCGGAGAATCGAGACGTTCTTTTGATCATGCGCGACAGATTTGGCGCGATCACATTTTGTAAGTCCTCTACGGTGCTTAGGCGCCGCGCCACAACCAACAGCCAGATCCGCGCAAACGCGCTTGCCACGGCTAAAGATAACCGAGACAAGCGCGGGAACTTCCACAGTGCGACGGTCTCAGCAAGCCCTCCATTACGCGCCAGGCGCCGGATAACTGTAGGTGCCTCAGTATTGGAATAGGGCCTGATCTCCGAGAACGGATCCTCAATGGGAGACGACGATTCCTCTGTCATAGGTTACTTACCTCGAGACGCCACGATATTGTGCCGCCGTCAGACGGTTTCTGGTACCCTGCGCTCGGTTGCAGAACCTACCCTTCAGAGAGGGCAAATGGAAGCTTCGAGTTCATTTTTGATCACACTAGGCACCGCCTCGTTGTTGGTCAGTTGGGTGTTACTGTTGATCGTTTCGTGGAAGGAGGAATTTGCCTGGGGTATGTGCTCCCTCCTGCTACCCCCTGTGGGCTACTGTTACGCCTTTTTCCGCATGGACAAGGCGAGTTCAGTCATCGCCTTAGCCGCCGCCGGCTGGATAATGATCTGGTTGGGCTGGTAAAAAGGTAAAACACCGCAATTGCGAGTATCATCCGGCTTCGTCGGTTGACATTGATACCGGTATCCCAGATGATTCGCGACCTTTTAAAAGCCCTATGGAGCACAGCGGTGGCCAATTCACCCCAAGCCAGAAAGCGCGCCCGTCAAAACGACAAGCGTAGAGTACACAACGCCAGCCTGCGATCATTGGTTCGCACCAAGATCAAACAGGTAGTGGCCGCAGTCGACACAGGCAACGCAGACGATGCCAAGGCCGCCTATGAATCGGCCGTGCCGGTTATCGACAGAATGGCGAATCGCGGCATTATCAAAAAAAATAAAGCTGCTCGTCATAAAAGCCGGTTGAACGCGCGCGTCAAGGCACTTGCCAACTGATGATCGATCGGGGGTCACGCTGCCCCCAAATAGTGATCCAATACCTTTCCTATTTCCCTGCTGATGACGCCTTTTAAGGGCTTCATCATTACGCCTAGTCGCACGGACCCTTCAACGGTGCCCGCATCAAGGGCCACATGACCCCCATAACCCTTGCCCTTAAAGGTTATGCGACCCGTGCTCCGCTTCACCGTCGCGTTGAGCGTTTCCTCCAGATACTCGATCAACGCCGACATCACCACCTCTCGCTCTTCAGAAGAGAGGCTGTGAGTTCGGGACAAGCGAATATCGGACATACAGAAAGCGAATTGGGGTTAATCCTGATTCGGGCTATCCTACACGCCCTTTTTACGCAGCGTGACCAATAAATGGACCGCCCCGAAAACAGCAGTCGCCGTTTCCTTTTTGACGAAGCCGACGTTCGCGGGGAATCGGTGCAGCTCGGGGCTGCGTTGACGGACATGTTAAGTCATCAACCTTATAGCGACAGTGTTAAGCGCCTTTTGGGGGAGTTTGCCTCCGCAGTCGTGCTGATCAGCAACAATCTCAAATACGCTGGACGGATTATCCTGCAAGCTAAAAGCGACAGCGGCCTCTCACTCGCAATGGTGGAATGCTCTAGTGAGCGCCATATTCGCGGTATTGCCCGAGGTGATATCGGCAAAGAAGCGCCTGAACCCATGGATCACCTTCTCGGGGGACAGCTCGCTATCACCATCGAACGAGAGCCTGACCAAAGATATCAAGGCATTATCAGCCTTGAAGGATATTCGCTCGCGCAGGCGTTGGAAAAGTACTTCGCTCAAAGCGAGCAACTGGGGGCACGATTTTGGCTGGCATCAAATGGCGATCAAAGTGCGGGGTTAATGCTGCAACAGCTGCCTGTTCAAGTAGAGGCGGATACTGATCGGCATGAGCAGTGGTCGACGCTGTGCCTTCTGGCTGAAACTGTGACCGCACAAGAATTGCTTAATTCACCTCCTGAAGACCTGCTTTTCAAGCTATTTCATCAGGAGAAGGTAACGGTATACCCGCCGGCATCCATTTTGTTTAAATGTCGGTGCAGCCAGGAACGAAGCGCCAGCACTATCGCGATGCTGCCCGAAGCTGAGCAGGCAGAAATCTTGGCAGAACAGGGAAAAATCGTGCTGACGTGTGAGCTCTGTGGCGCGACTTATCAATTTGATCAGATCGTACTCAACCCTGACAATACGAGACACACATTGCATTAAACACAAATTCAAACCGGCTAAGAACCGGAGGGCAGAAGGCAAGGCCCAACACCTAATTAAAAAAGCACAAGCAGATAACTGCACATCGCACTCACTATGGACTTCAACATGAACGAAGCAGTACCTTCTAACCCCACAACACACCAAGACCTTGCACCCACTGAACTGATTGAGATGGCCCTTGCTCGAAGAGAGGGAATCCTCTCTGACACTGGCGCCTTGAGGGTGGTAACAGGTGCCAGAACGGGCCGATCTCCAGCCGATCGCTTTGTGGTAAAAGAACCATCAAGCGAAGATGCCATTGACTGGGGCGGCGTGAATCGTCCCTTTGATGAAGATCGTTTTGACGCGCTTTGGGAGCGCGTTACGTCACACGCGAACGAATCAGAGGCCTGGATCCAACATCTTCATGTGGGTGAAGATAGCGATCATTACCTGCCGGTGAGAGTGACTACCGCTACCGCTTGGCAATCGCTGTTTGGTCGCAACATGTTCATCAGGCCGGACACCTATAACCCCGCCAAAAAACCAGAATGGAAAATATTGAACGTCGCCGATTTTGTCTGTGATCCAGAGCGCGACGGTACGCATTCCGACGCGACGGTCATTATTCACTTTGGTCAAAGAAAAGTGTTGATAGCGGGGATGCGCTACGCGGGGGAAATGAAAAAAGCCATGTTTTCGGTACAAAACTTCCTGCTGCCTGAGAAAGACGTTATGCCAATGCACTGTTCCGCCAACATTGGTGAGGATGGCGACACCACCCTGTTTTTTGGTTTGTCAGGCACAGGAAAAACTACGCTCTCGGCCGACCCCGAGCGCTACCTTATCGGTGACGACGAGCACGGCTGGTGTAAGGGCTCGGTCTTTAATATAGAGGGTGGTTGCTATGCCAAAACGATCGACCTGAGCCAGAAAAATGAACCGGTCATCTGGAATGCCATTCGCACAGGCGCGATTGTAGAAAATGTCATATTGAATGAGCAGGGAAAAGCTGACTATTCTGACACCCAATTGACCGAAAATGGGCGCTGTTGCTACCCCTTGGAGCATGTCGACAAGCGGTCAGCCAGCAACGCAGGCGGCGAACCCAAGTGTGTCATTTTCCTGACTTGTGATGTTTTTGGCGTCTTGCCGCCAGTCTCTATTTTGTCCAAAGAGGCCGCGGCATTTCATTTCTTATCCGGTTACACCGCGCGAATAGGATCGACAGAAGTGGGCGCAGCAGCAGGCATAAATCCTACTTTTTCAACCTGCTTTGGTGCACCTTTCATGCCGAGGCCCGCAGGAGATTACGCCGAGCTACTCATAAAACGAATTGAAGATTTCGACAGTCAAGTCTACCTCATCAACACCGGGTGGTCCGGGGGCTCAGGAGCGCCAGGCGGCACAGGCTCTCGATTTCCGATACCGGTGACCCGCGCGGTAGTCAAAGCGGCACAAGACGGTGTCTTAATTGGCACGGAAATGCGCTATCTGGAGCGGCTCAACCTTCACTATCCGGCTCGCATCCCCGGTGTCGATCAGCAATATGTCGATCCCAAAGCAGGCTGGGGGGATGACGAAGCCTACGAAGCACAAGCCGCACAGCTTGCCGAGCTCTTTGTGAAAAACATTAGACAATTTGAGGTGAGCGACGCCATCGTCAGCGCAGGACCCAACGTTGCGTAACAGTGCCACCACCCTCTCTGGAACCATAATCCGCGGCGTGAGAGATCGCTGCATTGGCGGGGCGCAACACTTTTAAAGAGCAGGGCCCTCAAGCTCATCTGGAAGTTGGGCACGCCCAAAAACACGCCCTCTGAGAGCGCCCACATCCTGGGCAATGAGATACAGGGTAGGGACGAGGACCAGCGTCACGCCCGTGGCGAACAAGACGCCAAAGGACAGCGATGTCACCATAGGGATCAAGAACTGCGCCTGCACACTGGTCTCAGACATAATGGGTAGCAGGCCAACAAATGTGGTCAGAGAAGTCAGAATAATCGGCCGAAAACGATCCTCTCCGGCCTGCAGGAGCGCGGAAACCAATTCCTGACCCTCATCGCGCAAGCGATTGATGCGATCAATTAACACCAAATTGTCATTGACCACGACACCGGCGCACGCGGTGATCCCCAAAATAGAAAACAAGCTGACTTGCCACCCCAGAATCATGTGCCCAAATATCGCCCCCATGATGCCGAAAGGCACGGCGGTAAGAACCAAAACGGGCTGCCAATATGAGCGAAAGACGACCGCCATCAAGGCATAAATAATCACCATCGCCAGCCCCATTAGTCTCAGAGTGGCCTGTCCGAATTCGATCTCTTCCTGTAACTCGCCATCCAAATTAACGAATAGATCGGGGAACTGTTGCTGCCATTTAGGAAGAAAATCCTTGAAGATCGACGCGACGATGGCTCTGGGGGCCGGGCCATCCTCCTCTACATCTGCAGCAACCTCTAGCGTGCGCAGCCGGTCCAGACGCTCCAGCTTCTGGTATCCCGGCTCGATCCGATAGGTGGCAACCGCCTCGAACGGAACTTCACCACCGCCGGGAGTACGAATATACATATCATTGAGGTTAGCAATTGCCAGGCGCTCCGATTCGGGATATCGCACCATTACCTTGACATCCTCCCTGCTACGAGGAATCCGTTGTGCCTCAGCGCCATAAAACGCTTGCCTTACCTGCCTGGCGACGTCAGCCAGCGATATCCCTAAAGTCTCGGCGGCGGGCTTCAGCTCAAGAACCAGCTCGTCTCGAGGGCTGTCAAAGCTATCAGACACATCAAAAACCCCGGGATAGGAAAGCAGCGCCTCCCTGATATCGGTCGATATCGCCTCGAGATCCTTGACATTTCGCGACGCCAACACGAGGCGGATAGGCTTGCCAGGATCGCGAATGGTGTAATCCATCCGCACCTCCTTGGCTTGAGCCAACGCTCCGGAGTCTTTCCTGAGCTGCTTGGCAATCGCCTCGGTATCAACTCCCTCATAGATGGTCTGAATATAAACCTCTACTGAGTTCCCATTTGCGCGACTGAAAATACCACCGACAGCAGGAATCTCCTGATACTTCGGACGCGCATTCCACTCTGTCTTGAGAGATTCAGCCGCGCCAACTACCCGCGCCATAACCCGCTCGGATGCAGCAAAAGAGCCACCCTCGGGCATCGCGATCTCGACCTCTACGAAATCAGAATTAATGCGCGGAAAAAAAGCAGACCGCAACCAGCCTCCCCCGTACAACGCCAGACTGAAACTCAGCATCACCAAAAAGAATCCAGCTACGTAAAAATGCCGCTTCAGAGTCCATGCCAAAAAGGGACGATAACGGTGTTTGGCCACGAACATCAGCCAATCTGCGCAACGATGCCGATACGCATCCATCTGCTTGAGAAACACCAAGTTTGCGGGCTTCTCCGGACCGAGGGTTGAGAGGTGCGCGGGCAAAATCCAGAGACACTCAATCAGCGAGAAAGTCAGGACCAATAACACGACAATGGGAATCCCTTTGGCGGCGTGAGCCCACTCACCTGGCATGAATAACATTGGCGCGAAAAACACCATTGTGCTGATCACCGCGAACAATACGGGTTTGAAAACTTCCCTGACGCCATGGAGTGCTGCGGTATTCCCCGACAGACCTGTCATTTGCGTAGTATGGATAGATTCTCCAACGATAATGGCATCATCCACGACGATGCCAAGCACAAGCAAAAATGCGAACAGCGAAATCATGTTCAGCCCTACGCCCGCGTAGGGCAGGAGCAAGAATGCTCCAAGGAAAGCCACCGCAATGCCCACCGATACCCAAATTGCCACCGCGGGCCTCAGAAATAACACCAGAACCAAAAACACCAGCACCAGTCCACCAAAACCATTTTTCAGCAACGTCTCTACCCGGCCCTTAAACGGTACTGCTGCATCACGCCAAAAAGTCAGTGTCGCGCCGTCTGGCAGATTCGGGGCTTGCTGAGAAACCCAATCAGCGATCACGCGTGACGACTGCACCACATCCGGATTCGTGGTGACGTAAGCAAAGAGTGCATGACCCGGCATGCCATTAAATCGACTCAGCGTATCGGTATCCTCAAAGGCATCTTGGATCGAGGCTATCTCCCCGAGGTAGATCTGGGTACCGTCACGTGCAGTCACCACCACAATCCGCTCAAAGTCCGCGCGGTCGTAGGCCTGCCCCCTCGTTTGGACACGAATATCCCCGTCCTGACCCTTAATCGCCCCGGCAGGCAAATTCAGCGAGGCAGATTGAATTGCCGCAACAACGTCATCAAAAGACAGGTTGAAGCGTCTGAGGTCAGTCTCAGAGACATTGACCGAGACTTCGTAGCGGCGGGGAGATACGAGATCAACAACCGAGATCCAAGGTTGCCGCGCGAGGTCATCGCGCAGCGTCTCGCCAAGCTCCTTCAACTCCCACTCGTCCAATTCTCCCGCTAGCTGCACAATCCCCAAAAGGTGCCGGTAAACCAGCTCGGTCACCACAGGGCGCTCTGCGTCATTCGGGAAGGTGGTAATCGCGTCTACCCGGGTTTTGATCTCGTTAGTCAGACGTTGCGTCGGAAAATCAGGAAGTGCCTCGACCACGACTTGGCCCAACCCATCTGAAGCGGTAGACCGAATCTCTTTGATCCCGTCGAGATCGTGAATAGCTTCCTCCACACGAACACATATTTGTTCTTCAACTTCCCTTGGACTCGCGCCGGGAAAGGGCATCGAGATACTGATGCGATCAATAACTGGGGTGGGGAAAAACTGTTTGTCTAGGCCGGGAATGCTATAGAGGCCTCCTATCACCAACACCACCATTAATAGATTGGCGGCGATCGGATTGGATACGAACCAGCCCAGCAGACCAGGTTTATCAGCCACTGGTCGGCCTCAGTGCAGTCACTTCGATCGCAGAGCCGGATGCCAAAAGGCTGCTCTGTTCTGCGACGATCTGAACGCCGGCCGCAACGCCGCGTACCCACACCCGGTCTTGCTCCCGACGGAGCAACTCAACTGAGAGACGCTCCAGCCGGCTATTCTCATTTACCCAGAGCACCGTGTTATCGCCGCGCAGGGCCGTTGCAGGCAGTTCAACTGCTTGTTGAATGGGCTTGCCGCTGATACTGGCTTCCACAAACAGTCCGGGAGTCAACGGTGGCCTCCGCGATCCACTGCTAGCAAAAGGATCGCTGACCTCCGCAATCGCGAAAGTGACCCGGCTGTCTCTATCTATGCTGGCCTCGACCCGCGCTATCTGACCCTGCCACTGCCAGCGCTCACCGCCAAACCGTGCGCTTAGCACAACCTCGGGATAAGCCTCTGAGGCGGTCTCAAAAAGTGGCAGCTCCAGCAGAGCCAGCTGTGAGTCACTGATAGGCAAATGAATCTCTACCCGATCAGTGGCGTAGATGTGCGCCAGCACGGTGCCCGGCGCGACGAACTGCCCCAGGTCAGCCGATTTCTTCTCCAGGCGCCCGTCAAATGGCGCGCGAACAGTCGTGCGCTCTAGCGCGAGTTTGGCCGCAGCCACATCGGCTTTAGCCGCCAGCAATGATGCCTCAGCGGCCCGCAACTGCGGCTTGCGCAGAAACAGATCGTTTGCCTCGCTGGTGCCCAAATCACGCCACTCGCGCTGCGCCTGCAAATTACGACCACGTTCCTCAGCCACCCGTTGGGCAGCGGCAGCCTCCTGCGCCTCGGCGCGCGCAATCGCGAATTGATAGTCTGCTTTTTCCAACTCAAGAAGGATGTCGCCCGCTTTAAAAAAACGACCATCGAGAAACCGATCACTAACGGTCTCGACTTTACCGCTCACCTGGGCCACAAGAACGACACGTCGGACAGGTTCTACGGTGCCCTGAGTCCTTACCGCGATACTGTGTTCGGAGGGTTCAGCCACGATAATCTCGACCAGAGGTCGGCGGGGCTCAGGCAGTTGTGTTGGTTGAGTAGCAGGCTTACCAACCAGCACCAGAAAACAGACCGCCAAACCTCCTGTTGTAAACAACACCGAGCCAAGCAAGCGGCGGCGGGTAAAACGACTGGATTTGGCGCTCACGTCAGACATGGCTAATTAATTACTCTCCCTGTAGACAAGGAAACTGGGGCGCTGTTGCCGTTTTTCAACACGCCAGTCGAAAAATCCACGTCAGCACTTACGTTGAGGGTGACACGGCCCCGCACATCACGCCCCCTAAGAGGGCGGCGCAGTGTAGCGGTTTATGCTCGAAACTGGTATTTAGCCGATTGTGCAAAGCTACCAATCCACTCTGCGCAAACGCTAACAGATGCCGTCCGTCGCTTGCCGCTCAAAGAGAGGGGAAATTAGTGCATCACTTGGACAGCACAGGTGAGTAGCCGCTGGCAAAAACGGCGTGTCAGTGTGCAAAATTGCCAAGCCAACCGTCTATTCTAGAGGGCAGATTCTAATTTCTAGCCCCACACTACGCGGGTAATCAGAGCACGCTACCAAGGAGGCGCGTCATGGCAAAAGCCAAAACTAAAGCAATACCCAAAGCAGCGGCAAAGAAAGCGGCTAGTAAGAAAGCACCCGCCAAGGCCAAAAAGGCGCCCACTACGGCCAAAAAAGCTCCGGTGAAGAAAAAACCGGCTGCAAAAACCCAGGCCAAGGCAAGCACCAAGTCAAAGACTCGAGCACGACCCAAGGCCATCGACACTGGCCGTAATGCTCTACTCGCTGGTCTAGGCGTCTACGGTAAGGCCTACGACCAGTTACTTGAGCAGTTCTCTAGCCTGCAGGAACAGGTAGATGACGCGCAAAGCCGACTGACTGAGCGCCGCAAGCAAGCGGAAGACCTCTACAAGTCACTGGTCAAACGCGGCACAACAGTGGAGAAAGATGCGCTGAAGGCCCTCGCTGATCTTGAGCTGGATTCTCTGGCAGATCGCTCAAAGCTCGAAGCTCAGATGAAGAAAGCCAAGTCCCGCTTTGAAAAGCTGAGAACAAAGTTCGGCAAAGCGGCTTAAGTAACCATCCGGTCCGGATTATTTATGGGGGAGCTTATGCTCCCCTTTTTTACGGCTTGGACTTGCTGATGATCTTGGCTATCGCGGTATCGCGCCCGGTAGAGCAGCGCTCTTCTACCCTACCTGTTACCCGAATGATCATTGCCATCACGTAAATCACCAGTTTGCACGAGAGTTCTCGACGCCTCATCGCGCTACAATCCTTAGCCATGAAAACGGCACAACGTATTCTTCTGACCGCGACACGCCTGTTCAACGAGCAGGGTGAGCGAAACGTAACGGCCAATGATATTGCGTTGGAGCTGGATATCAGCCCAGGTAACCTTTACTACCACTTTAAGGGAAAAGACGGGATCCTTTCGGCACTTTTCGCCGATTACTATAGGGAGCTGGCAAGTTTGCTGGCCGCTCCTCTCATCGACGACAGCTTTTTAGATCAGAGCAATCCACTGGAACGCGGTTGGCTTTTTTTGACCGTGCTACTAGAGGTGATGTATCAGCATCGCTTCCTGTATCTCAATCAGAGTGACCTGATGCAGCGGTACCCCGAGATAGACCGAGGTATGCGCCGTCTAATGGCTCTGAAAAAGCGTTCAGCAGCTCAGTTGGCGACAGACTTACTCGCGTCAGCCGACGCAATACCGCCAACCGCCAGGCCGGAACATATCGCCGATAGCATGGCAATGACGCTGATGTACTGGCTGAGCTTCGAGCAATTTGCGGGCGAATCGCTGAGTGCTCAACAATCGATTCACCGGGCGGTGTTGCAGGTACTTTCGCACTGTGCCCCGTATTTGGGAGAAAAACAGGGCGATTTTTTTGCAGAATGTGAACTAATCAATACTCGATTACTCGAAAAATCGTCTTCATGAGGTACTATTCAGCTTGTATTTGCGCAGATCCTGTCTTGGCTGACGCATGTGCATACACGTGCCGATAAATCACACTGAAAAGATGGAGTGAAAACATGACTATTGCCGTAGGAGATTGCATCCCCGATTGCGCCCTGTCCGTCATGGGTAGTGAGGGTCCAGCGCCGGTTTCCACCGCAGACCTCTTCAATAACAACAAGATCCTTATGTTTGCCGTGCCTGGAGCGTTCACTCCGGGGTGTTCGATGACACATTTGCCCGGCTATGTAGTCAACGCGGACAAAATTAAGGAAATGGGTGTCGACGGAATCATTTGCCTGTCAGTCAATGACGCCTTCGTAATGCACGCTTGGGGTGAGGCACAAAATGCCAATGGCTCTATTGTGATGCTTGCTGATGGCAACGGAGAGTTCACTCAGGCGCTCGGCTTGGAAATGGACGCAACCGGCTTTGGTATGGCGATGCGCAGCCAACGTTACGCCTTGATCGCCGAAGATGGCAAGATCACGCACCTTAACGTCGAGGATGGGCCGGGTGTAGACGTCAGCTCCGCCGAATCGATGATGGCGCTTCTCTGACAAAATCTGTTTACCACGCCGCAACGGGCTCCTGCTCATTGCGGCGTGTCGCCGCCTCCAGCAACACTTATCTGACCGCGCGTTACGATGCAGACATTCTGGTCGGTGTAACCCTCTAGCTCGAGCGCAGTCAGGTCAGTCTAACCCACAGTGTTGTAGCGATAACCACCGCACCGATCAGATTCAGGAATAACCCCTCTCTTACCATTCTCTGAATAGGAAGCTCTCCCGTGCCGAAAGCCACAGCATTGGGAGCAGTGGCGACGGGTAGCATAAAGGCACAGCTTGCACTCATAGCGGCTGGCACCATCAACCATAACGGGTCGATCCTCACTGAAATCGCGACTGCCGCCAGTACGGGCATCAACAGTGCTGTCGTTGCCGTATTGGAGGTGGCCTCGGTGAGGAAAGTGACCACCAGCGCCATGAGCAACATCGTCACGAAAATCGGCAGCACGGCGAGTTGCGTCAGTGCCTCTCCTACTTCAGCACTCAAGCCTGAAACAACAAAACCGCGAGCTAAGCAGATACCACCGCCAAAAAGCAACAGAACACCCCAAGGAATCGCACTGGCCTGGTGCCACTCGATCAGTGGCGCGCCCTCTTTATCGCGGACGACAAATAATGCCAGCACGGCGATTAACGCCACAGACGCGTCATTGGCAGCAGGCAAATGCAACCACTGTCGCCAACCACCAAAAGGCTCTGCTCGCGTTATCCAAGCGAGGGCTGTGAGAGCAAAAATAATGAGAACACGCCTTTCCGCGCTTCGCCAAGGACCCACCACCGGCAAGGTGACTTTGAGTTCGGCGGGAAGATCTCGAGTGACCCACCACCATGCCGACGGCAGCAATAGTGCAATAACTGGTAGCCCCCATGACATCCACTGACCAAAGCTAATAACCTCGTTGGTCGTTGACTCGTAGACTTGGACAAAAATCAAATTGGGCGGTGTGCCAATAGGCGTTCCCAAACCACCGATACTGCAAGACCAAGCGAGCCCCAACAGTAGAGGAACTGCCAGACGCTGACGATCAGAACAGGACGCCAATACCGCCAGCGCCACAGGCATGAGCATCAGTGCGGATGCGGTGTTGGAAATCCACATGCTCAGCGCGGCGCCCGCCAACATAAAGCCCAAAACCAAGCGGCGAGGATTGTGTCCGCCAACTAGGTGCACCACTGTCAGGGCGACGCGATGGTGCGCACCCGTGCTCTCCATCCCTCGTGACAGCAAAAAGCCACCCATCAATAAGATAATGAGCGGCGAACCCACTGACGCACCCACCTGATCAACCGTCAAGATGCCAGCAGCCGGCAAGACTGCAATGGGCAGTAACGATGTTACGGGAATCGGAATAGGCTCAAAGATCCACCACACCACACACAGCCATCCGAGCACGGCCGTGATGACAATATCCGGGCTGTAGTCAAGTGACAGGAGAATCAGGCTGAGTAAAAAGCCCGTAATCACACCCGGCCAAACCGTTCGCCTCGGATCAAGGTAGGTCATTATATTCATCTACTGTATGCTCCCTCACCCTGCGCCCTTGTGTAAACTCCTCGCATGTCAATAATGCCCGACTCGCAACTGATCGACGGATTCGGTCGAAAGATCTCGTATCTGCGACTGTCTATTACCGATCGATGTGATTTCCGATGCCAATACTGCATGGCGGAAACGATGCAATTTCTTCCTCGCTCAGAGGTGCTCACAATCGAGGAGTTACTGCGAGTCGCTCGCATCTTCACGGAGCTAGGTGTTCGCAAAATTCGGGTGACCGGTGGCGAACCACTGGTGCGTAAAGGTGCTGGTGATCTGTTCATGGGGCTAGGGGCGCTCCCCGGCCTCCAAACACTCGCCGTGACCACGAATGGCAGTCAGCTCCCCAGCACCGCGCAATCGCTGAAAGACGCGGGAGTGCGGTCACTGAATATCAGTCTGGATAGTCTGCATCCGGCGCGCTTTCGAGACATTACTCGGGTAGGGGATTTACAGGTCGTATTACGAGGCATTGATGCCGCGGTGGCGGCAGGGTTCGAACGTATCCGTCTCAATGCCGTAGTGTTAGACGGCCTAAACCGGGATGAGGTGTTATCACTCACCCAATTTGCCATTGAAAAGCGCATTCATATTGCCTTTATCGAAGAAATGCCCCTAGGTCAGGTAACAGTGGGTGGCAAAGCGTTGGCTTACGTGTCCTCGGAGACTTTGCTAGAAGAGCTGGGTAACCACTACTCGCTGGAACCACTAGTCAGCGACGATATCGCCGGCCCCTCAAGAGACTTCCGTATCAGCGGCACAGAAACCGAACTGGGATTCATTTCTCCTCATAGTCACAATTTCTGCAGTAGCTGTAATCGGCTGCGCATCAGCGCCGAAGGTCGTCTTCTGATGTGCCTTGGCAATGAAGAATCCATTGATTTGCGGGCCTTATTGCGATCAGGGGATTCCGATGAGCGGATCAAAAGCACTATCATTGACAGTCTCGTATTAAAACCCGAGCGGCATGTCTTCGACCGTCCTGAAGAACCGCAAATCGTTCGCTTTATGAACGCTACTGGCGGCTGACGCCACGAATCTGAGAAAACACTGTGTCTAACTCTGATTACCCAGCCCTTGGTGACGTAGGCGCCATTCAGACTGCATTCGAGGCAGCGGGCTATATCTGTACAACGCGTATCGCCACCGTCGTCAAATTGGCGGCGGCGCTGGAGAAACCTGTTCTAATCGAGGGTCCTCCGGGTGTCGGTAAAACTGAGCTGGCCAAAACCTGCGCAGAAGTGGTAAATCGACCTCTGGTAAGACTCCAGTGCTATGAGGGACTTGACGAAAGCAAAGCGCTTTACGAATGGAAATATGGCAAGCAATTACTCTACACACAGCTTTTGAAAGAGCAGCTGGGTGATATCCTTGATGGTGCGAAGGGACTAACAGAATCAATGAATCGTCTGCATCAATTTGGCGACGTATTTTATTCGGAAGCTTTTCTTGAGCCTCGCCCATTACTGAAGGCCATGGAAAGCGACACGGGCAGTGTCTTGCTCATCGACGAAATCGACAAAGCAGATTTTGAGTTTGAGTCACTGTTGCTCGAGGTGCTGTCTGATTTTCAGGTATCCATCCCGGAGTTGGGCACCATTAACGCACAATCTAAACCTCTCGTTTTTCTGACCAGCAACGACACACGAGATCTCTCAGATGCACTCAAGCGACGCTGCCTGCACTTACATATTCCTTTCCCCTCGGTGGAACTTGAGGCGAGAATCGTCGCGAGTAGAGTACCGGATCTCAGTCAATCTCTGACGGATCAGCTGGTCCGCTTTGTCCATGCCATCCGTTCCCTGGATTTAAAAAAAGCGCCTGCCATATCGGAAACCATTGATTGGGCGAAAAGTCTCATACTGCTGCATGCCAACGAGCTCGAGGGCAATTTGGTACTCGACACACTGAATGTGTTGCTCAAGTACGAGGAAGATATCAAGATCGCTGAAGGCCAGCTTCCTAAGCTGATGACGACTATCACAGCTTAGGCAACATCAGTGAGTGATCCCCATAGGCCCACTACCCCACAAAGCACCAGTAGCGACCAGTTACTGGCTTTCATGCAGTTCCTGCGTGGCAAAAATATTCCTGTCTCGCCCGCTGATACTCTCGATGCTATTGAAGCAGCGGAACTGCTCGGCTATACGGATAGAACGTTGCTCAAGAACGGTTTGGCGGCAACGCTTGCTAAATCAAGTCACGAACTCATCGCATTCGAGAGCGCATTCGACGACTACTTTAAGATAGCCTCAAACACCTCGCCCGCCGATGCCATCGCGACGGACGACCAGTCGGCGAAGCCGGTCAATGAAGGGATCCCGACACCCCCCGAAGAGATGGCAGCCCCTCATGATGCCAACGACCCACTGGAGGGTTTGCGCGGAAACGCCCTATTCGACGCGCTTGAATCAAGAGATGAGAGTGCTTTGTCCGTCGCAATTGAGACGGCAGCAGCGGACGTCAGGGTTGAGGAAATCTCTCTGTTTACCCAACGTGGGCAATATGTCAGGAAAATGCTCGACGCATTGGGTGAAGAGGCGCTTCGTGCTGCCGCGATTGAATTTGAGCAGAGTGAGCCTGCGGCATTTGAAGCAGTTCAGGCACTGCGAGAGCAGCTGCGGGAGCGCGTCAGGGACAGAGTGGAACGTGCTTATCTGATCCATGCCAGCGCACAAACGGAAGACCTCTTAGATGAGTCACTGTCCAAACTGAAGTTAGGAAACATCGATCACAGTCAAATGGCTCGTCTAAAACGCCTTATAGAGCGTATGGCGCGAAAACTGGCAGCGCGCCATGGCAGGAGAAGGCGCCGTTACCGGCGGGGCAAGCTTCACGTTGGGGAGACGGTCAGAAAATCTGTCGCTACTGACGGCATTCCTTTTCATCCCAAGTGGCGCAAAATCGAGAGAAAGCGTCCGCAAATAATGGCGATTTGCGATGTCAGTGGTTCAGTCGCCGCTTATGCCAAATTTCTGCTGATGTTCATTTACGCATTGCAGGATGTGCTTCCTCGCACGAGAAGCTTTGCCTTTTCCGCAGCATTGGGCGAGGTGAGTGACTTGTTCAATACGCTACCCGTGGAAGAGGCAATCGAAAAGGTCAATTTAAAGTATGGCGGGGCGACGGACTACGGTCGGGCGCTGGACGATTTCAGTGCGCTGGCGTTGGCCGAGGTGAATCACGCCACCACGCTGATTATTCTCGGCGATGCTCGGAATAATCAGGCTGATCCTAGGCTGGATCTGCTTTCAGAAATGAAGGCAAGAGCCAAACAATTGATCTGGTTAAACCCCGAATCTACTCGCTTGTGGGGCACCGGAGATTCGGAAATGTTGCGAGTAAGACGACACTGCCACGTCGTTAAGGAGTGCAATAACCTCAACCAACTGGCTCGCATTATTGATCAATTACTATCTGATAGACGCTAGGCCCGCTACTTATCATCCTGCCCACCGAACAGCATTAGTCCTCTAATTTAAACGAAGGAACATCCCTACCCGGCGCCGGGTCTGCCGCCAATTTCAGCTTCAAACGCAAATTGTTTTCAGAATCAGCATTGCGGAGAGCGTCCTGCTCAGAAATCACACCCGACTGACACAACTCCAACAGCGCCATATCAAAGGTCTTCATGCCGCGATCCTTTGATTTCTCCATGATTTCTTTCAAGCCATGGATATCCCCGCGCAAAATCAACTCCTTCACAATAGGAGATCCCAGCATCACCTCAACGGCGGCGCTCCTGCCACCCTGACTATTCGGAATCAATCTCTGTGACACGAATGCCTGCATATTGAATGACAAATCCATGAGCAACTGTTGCCGTTTCTCCTCCGGAAAAAAATTTATAATACGGTCCAGCGCCTGATTGGCATTATTGGCATGTAATGTCGAAATGCACAGGTGACCCGTTTCAGCAAATGCGAGCGCATGCTCCATGGTTTCTCGATCCCGTATCTCGCCAATCAAAACGACATCGGGAGCCTGACGAAGTGTATTTTTCAGTGCGTTGCGCCAGTTGCGAGTATCTACACCTACCTCCCGCTGATTGATAATCGATTTCTTATGCTCGTGAACAAACTCCAGCGGATCCTCAATAGTGACGATATGTCCACTGGCCTGGCGATTACGATAGTCGACCATGGCAGCAAGCGAAGTAGATTTTCCTGAACCTGTGGCGCCGACGAAAAGGATTAAGCCGCGTTTTTGCATGATGAGTTCCGTCAATACCTCGGGCAGCCCAAGTTCATGCCACTGCGGGATTTCAGAGACGATAAAACGCGAAACAATACTGACTTCATTGCGTTGCCTGAAGATATTGACTCGAAATCGTCCTATCCCCGGCAAAAACAGCGCCAGATTCATTTCTAATTCTCGCGCAAATTCCTCACGCTGAGTGTCATCCATGATTTCATCAGCAATGGTAGCGACTTCACCAGGCGCCAGCACATCAGGCGCAATCGTCTTGAGCTCTCCCGCAAACTTGGCGCATGGGGGTGCACCGGTAGCTAAAAAAAGATCAGAACCTTTGCCCTGAGCAAGAATTTTCAACCATTGATGGATTCGCATCGATAACGCACCTCCCTGTGCTTACGTCGAAGGACTCTGCTGAATAATCTACAACATGTCTCGCCTCTGTACGATGCGGCATTCGCACCGTACACTCCGCATCAATTTAACCCCTGACGCAGGCTTTCGCCTAGCGCCATTGACGTCAATTCATCACATGGGAGGAAAACCGTGTCGGACCGTGCTTCGGCTTTCCGTCGGGTGTTGGCAGAAGAACCTTCATTGCTTCATCAGATCCGACGCGGGGTAGAAAAGGAAAGCCTTCGTGTTACGGCAAGTCAGGCGACTCTGGCTCAAACGCAGCACCCCACTGCGCTCGGCTCTGCTCTGACACACCCGTACATCACCACAGACTATTCAGAAGCGCTGCTGGAATTCATCACGCCTGTTTCCTCCTCCATATCGGCTACTGAACAGGCGCTGGCCAATTTACACCGCTTTACCGCGCAGCAGCTTCAGGACGAGTTTCTGTGGAATGCGAGCATGCCCTGTATTGTGAACGGTGACGCCGGTATTCCTATCGCGTCTTTTGGTCACTCCAACGTCGGTCGAATGAAGCGAGTATATCGAAACGGGTTGAGCGTTCGTTATGGCCGCAGAATGCAAGCTATCGCGGGAATTCATTACAACTTTTCATTACCTGATGCTTTCTGGGACACCGCAAGGTCGGCACTTGGGAACCGTCACGATGCCACGCAATTTCAAACCGAGGGCTACCTGAGTCTTATCCGCAATTTTTTCTCACGCGTGTGGCTTTTGCTCTACTTACTAGGGACCTCTCCTACCGTTTGTGCAAGTTTCATTCAGGGCAATCGCTCGCACCCCCTCAAACCGATGGGAGAAGATCATCATAGTTACTACTTGCCCTTTGCCACCTCGTTACGCATGGGCGATCTTGGGTACACCAGCAATGCGCAAGCGCGCATGAATGTCTGTTACAACGACCTGGACCAGTACATATCCACACTCAGAGAAGCAATCCTGACTCCCCACCCACCCTACGAATCTTTTGCTCAAATGGAAAACGGCGAGTCAGCGCAACTGAATACCTCGTTACTCCAAATTGAGAATGAATATTACAGCCCGATTCGTCCCAAACGCGTGACGAACAGCGGCGAAGCTCCTGTCGTCGCCTTAGCAGATCGCGGCGTAGAGTACGTCGAAGTGCGGTGCGTGGATATCAATCCTTTCGTGCCCTTTGGCATTGATGCAAACACCATGCGTCTATTGGATTTGTTCCTATTGGCTTGTCTGATTGACGACAGCCCACTGTGCGATGAGTCGGGGCAAAAAAGAAATGACATAAACCTGCAGCGAGTGATCAACAATGGTCGGGAGCCTGGCCTCACACTTTTATCTCAAGATGGGAGTGAAAAACCGCTTGCTAAGCTGGCACAACCCGTTATGGCGCGAATGGCAGAAATTGCAGCCTGGTACGACGCGCTGGATGGAAAGGGAACCTATCAAGAAGTGGTTAATGACGCACAGCAAAAACTGTTAGATCCGAATCTGACGCTTTCCTCGCGCATGCTGAGGGAGATGGAAGAGACTGGGCAAAGCTTTTGGCAACTGGCGCAACGGTATTCACGTCAGTGGCATACTGAACATCTTGCGCACTCGCTTGAGCCATCTACGCTGGCGCAGTTGCGCGATGAGGCCCACAGCTCCCTGAGCCGCCAGCGGGAGATAGAGGCTTTGGATACGCACAGCTTCGAGAATTATTTGGCTGAGTTCTATCGGCAGTACACGAAAGTCTGACGCTTCCCCGAAGAACAATCAAAACTAAAAAAGCGCTCCTGAGAGCGCTTCCTGTGACCACTTTGATACTGCTCACAACGTTGTGAGCCCCTTGCGCACCTTCAGAGCGCGATATCTACAGCATATGAGACGACAAATTTGATCTGATCGTTGTCGTATCCACCCTCTGCAGCGCCACCTTTTACATCAGTATCGGAAATCATGAAAGTGAAGCCGCCCTTTGAGACCGTTACATTGTAATCGTAATAACCCTCGGCATTGCCGTTAAAAGCTTCAGCAAAATCGCCATCGTGATGCCCTACGTGCAGGCCAATACCGACACCGTTACCGACTTCAAAACCATAGTCCAATGAGAGGTAATAGGCTTCGCCGAACCCAAAATCCTGCCCCTCAGCCTCGTCTGCTTCGGTATTGGCCAGCACGTTAAACTTTGCACTGAAACCACCAATACCCGCGCCGACATAAACCTCGCCAAAGTCAAAGTTGGCTTCTTTGTCGTAGTTGTAATAGAGGTAACCCACATCCCAGCTAACCGCGCCGGTATCAAAAGCAAACCCTGCGTATACGTCGTGCTCGTAAGAGTAAACATCGGACGGGCCATAGTTCACATTGGAAGCCCAGGTGCCAATATAAAAGCCACTATCCGAGGCGTAATCAATGCCGCCCTGCACGGCCGCTTCATTTTCTGTCTGTGTAAGCCCTCGCCAGATGTAATTGCTGGTCATCGAAGCATTTGCGGACCATTCCCCTGCGTGGGTGGTCGATGCGAATGCGCAAGCGAAAGCGGTGGGGAGCAGGATTGCGCCGAGTTTGGTGCGGGAATTGGTGTTTTTCATGGTAGTTCCTCGTGATGTCATAAAAGTGGACCTGCACAGTAGATAACGGACCTGGAACCACTGTGTCGGTTAACCTTCGGTCACCCCCTACTTTGCAAAAGGCGGGCCAAAATCTATAAGCTCATGTTATTTATGTTTTTTTTGTTTATTTCATGGTCTTAAAAATCTGAAACACGGCCTGCTAGTCACTTTAGGAGCGGCGCGCGCGCCAAATGAGTGCGCGGTCGCACAAAGTTAGCGCAGCAGTGTTGAGCTCCACCATTTAAAGCGGCACCTAGCGGCGCAAAAGAATCATGTCGTGAACCAAATCTAATCCAGTGCACTGTCAAACGACGTAGAGCCATGTAGATCTTAATGAGGGTATCCGCATGTCCCACTGTTCTTATTTGGCTCATGGCCTGGCTGTTTGTTCAGTGCTACTCGCTCCCGTTCTGTCAGCGAATACGGTGGATTGCGAAGCAATCGCCGCCGAGACGGTATTGGAACTGGAAGCAGGTGCAGCGCAGTGGTGGTCAGAAGACACCGCGCGGATGGCAGGTATGGCGGCGGCATCTGCATGCTTCAAGACACAGGCAGACATCCTTCAGTCAAACAATGGCGAGGAGCCAGAGCCTTCCGACCCCGATGAGGAGGCAGCAGCGTTTATGGGCCTAGAAGTGCGCCCCTTGAGCGGGCCGCCCAGTCGCAAACCTTACGAACGCACTCGAGACTGAAGTGTTTACTCGCTTCGATCGCCAATTACTGATGTCGCGACTGAGGGCCGCCGGAAGCGCATGTCATGCAAACGGGCGGTTAATAGTCTTACCGGCCGTGAAAATCTCTACCCCGGAGCAGACGCGATGACGGTTTGAAGGACGGGGTGAAGCATCTGCTTCACCCCTAAACGAGATCACACTGGCGCGTCTTTCTACCGGCTAGGCACTTAGGGCTCTTCGCTGGGCACCACTGCAATTAATTCAACATCAAAAAGCAATGTCGCATTGGGACCGATCATTTGGCCGGCCCCGCCCTCACCATAGCCGAGCTCGGGCGGAATAATAAACTTGAACTTCGCGCCAGGTTTCATCAGTTGCAAGCCTTCTGTCCAACCCGGAATCACCTGGGTGAGGCCAAAAGTCACGGTTTGGCCGCGCTCGAAACTACTATCAAACACCGTGCCGTCAATCAGACGCCCTTCGTAGTGCACTTCCACTGAATCGGCGGCGACTGGGCTTTCGCCCTCTCCCGTCTCCAAAACGATGTACTGCAAGCCAGATTCGGTAGTTTGCACTTCGCCTTTTGCACTCAAGTCTTCCATATACGCTCTTCCCGCCTCCAGATTGGACTGTGCTACCGCAGTGCGCTCTGCCTCCGCTTCTGCCTGACGGCGCTCCTGAAAAGCGGTCATCTCTGCATTAATTTCTTCCTCGGTAAGCTTGGGTTCGACGCCAGTCATGGCATCCTCCAAACCCGCAGCGTAAGCTGCGACATCTATCGTCATCGCATCGGCAGCCATTCTCTCGCCCATGCGCAGTCCGATACCGTAACTCAGTCGCGCATCAGTGGACTCAAGCGATACGGCTTCGGCCTCTGTCTCGGCGCCGCAGCCCAGAATTGTCGTAAAAGCCAATGCGGCCACAGTCAGGCCCGTCTTGGTCATGGGAGTGCTCATATTACGTGCTCTCTATCTATCTGATGTGTGGGACCGCGGATGTTACGTGGCTTGATCGAGCAGTACCACCATCTGCGTGCGTTCCGAGACATATTCACCGTCGCGAAAAAGAGGTATACGACC
Organism: Luminiphilus sp.; assembly: GCA_016779445.1. Taxonomy (GTDB): domain Bacteria; phylum Pseudomonadota; class Gammaproteobacteria; order Pseudomonadales; family Halieaceae; genus Luminiphilus. The sequence continues at coordinate 41,646 of JADHNP010000005.1, forward strand.
CACATTAACCGTCATCAATTCTGCCGTCGCTATTTCGGGCCGGTACACCACATCAGTCGTAACGTCACTGGATCCCATTACCGCATCCCAGATCAACTCCGCCAGATGGCGCTCTGCCTGAACCTCCAAGGTCAGGAGGTGCTCACGCGCAGTTTGCAGAGTCGGGTCAGACCGCCATCGAACCCGTGTTTCCCTGAGAGGCGAAACGACCGCCTCCAACCAACGTTGGGTAGCCTTACCTAGACGATCAGCTGCACCCTCTCCCCACTCGCGATGTCGACTGCCCAGCCACATGGCAAAGAGCGCCTCGAGCACAACCAAATCCAATTCGGCCTGCAGAGTAAGGAGGTAATCTCTTGTCGGTTGATCGCTATAACGCGCTAATGACCAATCCCAAAATTCATCTACCGTCATGCGGAATCTCTCGTCCAAATGCATTGACTAATGTCAATTTTTGCTCGCGACTAAGGCGGCGCAATGAGGCTTCTTCCTGCTGCGCTGCGGATCGGTTTAAACACTTTCTCCACCACACCAAACGCACCGGGCGCCGGGCTCGTGTGTATCGAGCTCCGCCCGCCAATTCACCATTGTGCTGACACAAACGCCTTTGCAGGTCCGTGGTCACGCCTGTGTAGAGCGTGCTGTCAGCACACAGCAGCATATAAACATGCCACTCATTCTGCGCGGATCGATCACAAGAGGTTGCCGGTTGGTTAGCAGTACGATATTTTCTAGCCTGCGTCATCCAACTTTCCCTAGGAAGCGGCCGTCGGCCGCCCCCCCAACCACTGGAGCCATTATGAGTGCCGATATTCTGCATGTGACCGACGACAACTTTGACGCGGAGGTGCTCTCCAGCGATCTGCCTGTTCTGGTCGACTTTTGGGCCGAATGGTGTGGTCCGTGCAAAATGATTGCCCCGATTCTCGAGGAGATTGCTACAGAATACGCCGGAAAGGTCAAAGTGTGTAAGGTCGACGTTGATGCAAACCCCGATATGCCCGGGAAACTTAATATTCGAGGAATACCTACCCTGATCATGTTCAAGGCAGGTAACGCGGTGGATACCAAAGTGGGCGCCCTCTCCAAAAGTCAACTGGGTGAATTTATTGATTCCGTGATTTGACGGTCTGGGGGGCGGAAAAAGCCGATTAGATTTTGCTGGACGTCCCTTTCTGCCGATGCTAACGTCTCAGCTCGGAGTTCATTGAACCCGAGCAATGCCTCTCTTTTCTTCCTTTTGATCCCCCGTCACGGTAAGCATTACCGGCTCAGGTAAACATCAAATCGTTGGGGAGGGCAGGCATACCGTCGCCGTCCCAGCCGCATCAGCACAAAAAAGCAAAAAGCAAAACCGGACGGAATTCGTTCCCCTTAATGACATTCAAGCAGCCGGAAATTACTCGTGGAAGAACAAACCAACGCCAACGCAGAAGAGTTGGACACCCAAAGCGGTGAACAAACTGTGCTCAGCAGCCCAGACATTCAAACGGAAGAGGCGGAGAAGAAGAGTGCGCGTACGCTAAAAATGAAAGCGACGGAGGCTGGAGACAAAGTGATCTCGGAAGAGCCCACACCCGCCGCCGCAATAGAAAGCAGTCCTCCCCCTGAAGCAGGCGCCAGCGGAGAGGGAGAAGGCCAGCAGGGCCGTTCCCGGAGGGGACGCCAGCGACGTCCCAAGCGGGATCCGAATACGCCCAGCGCCAACCCCTTGAGCCTCACTGAACTTAAAAATAAGTCGACCCAAGACCTCATCGACATGGCCCGGGAAATGGGCATTGAGAACATGGGGCGCTCGCGCAAACAGGATATTATTTTTGCCTTGCTCAAGCGTCATGCAAAAAGTGGTGAGGACATTTGGGGTGATGGCGTTCTGGAAATTCTTCAGGACGGATTTGGATTCCTGCGATCGGCAGACAGCTCGTTTTTGGCGGGGCCCGATGATATTTATGTCAGTCCAAGCCAGATCAGGCGATTTAACTTGCGAACCGGCGACACCGTGACCGGCATGATCCGTCCTCCGAAGGATTCGGAGAGATACTTTGCGCTACTCAAAGTCAAAGACGTCAACTTTGAGTCCCCCGAAAGCGCGAAAAGCAAAATCCTGTTCGAAAACCTTACGCCGCTGTTTCCCAACGAGCGATTGACCCTTGAGAAGGGCAACGGCTCCACCGAGGATCTCACGGGGCGCATCATTGACCTGGTCGCGCCAATCGGAAAAGGCCAGAGAGGGCTATTGGTCGCGCCACCCAAAGCCGGCAAGACCATAATGATGCAGAGCATTGCACAGGCGATTATTTCGAACAATCCCGAGTGCTACGTCATTGTATTGCTGATAGACGAGCGCCCGGAAGAAGTAACAGAGATGCAGCGTTCTGTTGGCGCTCGCGGGGCAGAAGTCGTGGCATCTACTTTTGATGAGCCCCCCTCCCGCCATGTGCAGGTCGCCGATATGGTGATCGAAAAAGCCAAGCGATTGGTAGAGCACAAACGTGACGTCGTCATTTTGCTGGATTCCATTACCCGTCTGGCCCGCGCGTATAACACGGTCATTCCGAGCTCCGGCAAGGTACTTACCGGCGGTGTAGATGCCCACGCCCTCGAGCGCCCCAAGCGTTTCTTTGGTGCTGCACGCAACATAGAAGAAGGAGGCAGTCTCTCGATTATTGCAACGGCTCTGATCGACACCGGCTCGAAAATGGACGAGGTGATCTACGAGGAGTTCAAAGGAACCGGCAACATGGAACTGCATCTCGATCGCAAGATTGCGGAAAAGCGTGTCTACCCAGCGATCAATATACGCCGCTCAGGTACGCGTCGTGAGGAACTTCTCACCGGTGATGAGGAGCTGCAGAGAATGTGGATTCTCAGAAAGCTCCTGCACGGGATGGAAGACCTCGCCGCTGTGGAATTCCAACTCGATAAGCTCAGGGACACCAAATCTAACGAAGAATTCTTCAAATCTATGAAGCGTAAGTAAAGCGTCGCCATGCCGAGCTTTGTGGACCTGCGGGGATTTATTGCCGAGCTCGAAAAGCGGGGAGATCTCGTCAGAATTACTGCAGAGGTCGACCCCAAACTGGAAATGACAGAAATAGCTGACCGCACCCTTCGAGGGCGCGGGCCCGCCTTGCTCTTCGAAAACCCCAAAGGAGCCCAGATTCCCGTTTTGGCGAATCTTTTCGGCACAGAAGAACGTGTTGCCTTGGGTATGGGTGAAGAATCAGTCGAATCACTGCGTGATGTGGGCGAGTTATTGGCTTACCTCAGACAACCTGACCCGCCCAAGGGCTTCCGCGATCTGGTCGATAAAGCGCCACTGCTAAAAAAGATTCTGACCATGGGGCCCAATGTGGTCAAAAATGCCCCCTGCCAGCAGGTGATCTCCTCCGGAGAGGAGGTGGATCTCAACCGTTTACCGATTCAAACCTGCTGGCCGGGAGATGTCGCTCCATTGGTTACCTGGCCGCTGGTTATTACCCGAGGTCCTGAAAAAGAGCGCATGAATCTCGGCATCTACCGCATGCAATTGCTGGGTCGAAACAAACTCATTATGCGCTGGCTCTCCCATCGTGGCGGCGCTCTGGATTTTAGAGACTGGCAGTTAAAGCGGCCCGGCGAGCCCTACCCGGTAGCCATTGCATTGGGCGCTGATCCAGCCACCACCCTCGGTGCGGTTACGCCAGTACCCGATACACTATCGGAGTACGCTTTCGCCGGTTTACTCAGAGGCAAGAAAACTGATCTAGCACAGTGCATATCAGAGCATTGCAGAAACAATGATCTGATGGTCCCTGCCCACAGTGAGATCATTCTTGAGGGGTATATTGATCCGGACGAGCAAGCCGAAGAAGGCCCATTTGGTGACCATACCGGCTATTACAACGAGGTCGAATCTTTTCCAGTATTTACCGTAGAGACCATCACAACCCGGCGCGATCCGATCTACCACAGTACCTACACCGGCCGACCTCCCGACGAGCCTGCCATATTGGGCGTGGCACTCAACGAGGTTTTCGTTCCACTACTGAAAAAGCAATTTCCTGAAATCACGGACTTCTATCTTCCACCAGAAGGGTGTTCGTACCGGATGGCTGTTGTCACGATGCGTAAAGAATATCCAGGCCATGCCAAACGGGTTATGTTCGGCGTATGGTCTTTCCTCCGACAATTTATGTATACGAAATTCATTATCGTGACAGACGATGATGTAAACGCCAGATCATGGAAAGACGTCATCTGGGCAATGACCACTCGTATGGATCCCGCCAGAGACTGCACCATCGTCGAGAACACCCCCATCGACTACCTTGACTTTGCCTCACCGATAGCTGGACTGGGCTCTAAAATCGGCATGGATGCGACCCACAAATGGGAGGGTGAAACGCAACGAGAATGGGGTCGCGTCATTGCCATGGACGAGTCTACTAAAACCCGCATTGATGCGATGTGGGACTCACTCGGTATCACATTACCGAGACACTAATCAGCCTTGCTACATCGCCGTGCTGGGGCGCAGTGACTACGGTGCTTTCAGCTGGCAAAGCGCTTCCTGCTCTATCACTCCGGCTCGCGCCTCATCGCCTTCTTGCCTCAGCCAGCGCGACCACTGCATAGCGAAACGAGGTAGTTTTCCTAGAGAGTAGGCCTGCTGCCATAGCGCGCCCGCCTCCTCGGTTCTACCATCCTGCTCTGCAATGTAAGCCAGAGCGGCATGACACTGACCATCAAGATCCTTATCGAGCCACCGGCGAAGTGCTTTTTGTAATTTTGCGCCCTGTCGATCAGGAAAGGCGTGAACCGCGTCCATAGACGCCGTGTCGTAATAGTCTTTCAGCCGTTCGATCAGCCCCTTCTGTAATAAATCCCATTCTGCACGGCTCACTAGGTTGCGGGTGACGATAGCCCATGCCTCGCTTCCTTCCTCCTTTAAGACCGCTGGCACCTGACGCCATAGGGTGAGCAGCTCTTTGGCAGATCGCGACTCATCTGATAGTAGCGCGCAGTAGGCTTCACGCTCCCAAATGTCGAGCAGCATTTCGGGCAATTGATGCCCGCCCCGCAAATCCGTCGTCAAGCCAATCAGTTCCACCCACTGTTTTTGCGCATAAGCCACTTGAGCGAGTAGTTTTTTACTCCGAGGTAGCGCCTGCTCGGAGCCAGTCAAGCCACCAAGCGCTTGTCTGGCCTGATCATAAGCTTCCATTGCCAAATGGCACTCGGCTCGCGCCATCAATACAAGATGTTTCGGCGTGTCACCGCCCGCCTCTGCGCTGCTCAGCAACGCTTTAGCTTGATCATGCTGCCCCTTTCGATAAGCAGCAATAGCGGTATATAAGGGATGCAACAGGGTTCTCGTTTCCGATGGATGAACCTTGCGCAGCGCGCTCTCCGCCACATCCCATCTACCCTCGAAAAAAGCCGCCAAACCCTTATCAGTTCGCCGCTGAGCGCCTCGAGCGGAACGGAGACCAAGCCAATGCCGAAGCCGCATGGGAATAAGAAGCGTCGACCGACAAAATCTCCACAGGAGCGTCAGCGAAACGACGAGTGATAAGAGCAAGCCCATCGCTAACCAAATGGAGGTCTCAAGCTGCCAGCCTCGCCAGCGAAGCAGCACATATCCAGAGTCTTCCGCAATCAGAATGGCCAATATTGCACCGAAAAGAAGGCCTATAACGAGATAGAGGTTGAAGCGGGTCATCTTCAGGGCGCCATCTGCTTGCCGAGTCTCTCAAGCTCGGAGTCCAATAAGCTCCGCGCTAACACCATGTCGGGTAACTGGGGGGCAATGTCGAAGTGTTGCAGTGCCTGAACCTCTCCCCGGATACGCTGCACTCGGTCCGGATCGTACTGGGCGAACAGGCTCGTAAAGCGCTCGGATCGCTGCAATGACTGCTGATATAGGCTGGCGTTGGCGGTCAGCATCGCGATCTGAGACTGCTCCAGCAGCATCCGCAAATTTTGCCGTGCCAGCGCAGCCCATTCAGGGGTCATGAGCGCCGCGATTTCCTCGTTGCTTCGGCGAATCACCAGATAGGTCGAGAGCTTACTTATTGCCTTATGCCAGCTTGATTCAAGACTATCCGATCCATTTTGAGTGACAACTTCCTGATCCCATAGCGCTTGATCCTCCATGGCAGAAGCCGGTCGCTCATACGCGAGTTGCAACTGCTCTACCTGATCGATCAACGCCGCCAATCGCGCATAAAGGCCCACCTCATCAACCTTAGGGATTGCTGCTAGGTTTGCATGATCCTGTGCTATAGCCATTCGCACAGCTTCGTAAATGGGCGCATCAGTCGCACGGAGCAGCTCGTCAGCTTGCGCCAACAGGGCCATGGCTGCGTCAATATCGCGTGCCACCAACAGTCGCTGATTCGCAAGGCGCAGCAGAAAGGCAGCCTCGTGGCCCAGCCAGGCGCGACGATCCACTGCCAGTAAGCGATCTACCTGTTGCTCGAGTCTTCCAACTCGCAACGCCGATTGGCTCTGCGCAGCGGCCAATTCAGCGTCAATCTCGTCTCGCAGCTGCATCAGCGTCTGCTCCCAATCGCGCCGCTCAGCGTCCAGCATTGATCGCATTCGGGTCTCCGAAGCCGCACTCGTTGATACCGAGACTTCGGGGTGCTGCTTAACCACTGCTCTGATCTCTTCCAACTGGCGCTCAAGATCTGTGAAGCGATGCCACTGCTTTGTTATATATGGCCAGCCTAAGTAATAGCTACCCGTGCCCGCAGCGACGGAGATCACCAAGGTGATGATCGCCAGTCCGACAAAACCTTTTTTGGGCCTCGAGGACGCTTTCGCTGCCATTGTCTGAGAGGTTTCTGGAGGCATCTCCGGTTCTTCGGTCATCTTCACGCCTTATTGCCAGTCCAATGGTGCAGAGCCCGGATGACCGACTGATCGCTGGCATCGTCAGCAACAAGAACATGGCGCCATCCCAAACGATCAGCGATCAACGCCACCCGCTCTGAGGGCACCACCACGGGGAATCGGAACAGATCCTGTTTGTCTTCTGCAACCAGCAGTGTCGTCAGGCGCGACAGAGTCTCGCCGCTACTGGCTTGGAATATCCACTCGCCAGATGTGCCTGTCAGGGCCGAAAGATCCACATCTGGCCAACACCGCCGGTAACAGGGAAATTCGGTAACAGAAACGCCTCGCTTGACCAGTTCATTGACCAGCATGTCACGGCCCCCTTCGCCTTTTACGATCATAACGCGCCCAATCCTGCCGCGATTGAGTTCAGGCATCGCCAAAAGCCCCGCTGAGTCCTGCCGATCAGGCACTCGAGATTCGATGTCATGCTGGCTGAGTGTTTCCCGAGTCTTTGTCCCGACAGCAATAACGATTGGCGCTTCGCGGTCCCGCAGTAAAGGAGCAAGCACTGGCAGACCAAACTTCACTGCATTTGCACTGATGAAGATCCAAATCTCACTGGCTTCGGGCAACTCAGGTCGCTCAGCAGGTGTCAATGGAACAATGGTCATGAGGGGTAAGCAGTGCGTATCGAACCCCTCTCCGGCGAGAAGGCCGGCCAATCGCTGGCTATCCGACGCGGGTCGGGTCAGGACAACCGTCATCATCCTCTGACGGCGCGAATCAAATCCTTTGCACCCTGAGAGAGCAACATATCTGCCACTCCAAGACCCAGTTGCTCGGGGTCAACGCCGCGCGCCTCCGCCACTAGAAGTTGAGCACCATCTGCTGCCCCAACACGGGCGCGCAACCAGATGGTGTCGCGCTCCCATTCAGCATAGGCTGCAATCGGCACATCACAGCCGCCATCTAGTCGGCGAACCACCGCGCGCTCAGCACGAACACGCGTCGCCGTCATGTCATGATGCAGTGGCGCCAATAATTCCGCGACGCGGGCATCATCCTCTCGAAATTCAATTCCCACCGCACCCTGCCCTGCTGCAGGCAAAGACAGGTGAGGATCTATCGCTTCACCAATGCGCTCCTCGAAACCCAACCGAATCAACCCGGCGCAAGCAAGAATAATTGCATCAAAATCGCCCCTATCGAGCTTTGCCAGTCGGGTATTGACGTTGCCTCTCAAAAAGCCGATCTCAAGATCTGGGCGATGCCGGGCAATCTGACAACTGCGCCGCAGGCTGGAGGTTCCCAAGCGGGCACCCGAGGTCAATTCATCAAAGCTGTTAACACCCACCAGCGCATCCCGCGGATCCTCTCGTTCACAAATCACCCCCAGAGTCAGTCCCTCGGGCAACGCCATCGGGACATCCTTCATGGAATGAACAGCGATATCGGCGCGACCATCAAGGAGCGCTGTCTCGAGTTCTTTGACAAAAAGTCCTTTGCCACCCACCTTGTAAAGTGGCTGCTCCAGCAACTGATCTCCACGAGATGTCATCCCCAATAAGCTGACCTCAAGCGCGGGATACTCAGCCTCAAGCCGGGCCTTTACATGCTCTGCTTGCCACAATGCGAGTGGGCTCTCGCGCGTAGCAATAACAATCGAGTCTGACACACTATTCCCCCCGTTTACTCTTCAAAGTCTATCACGGGGCGACATTTCACCGCTCTCTGGTGACGTCCTCCCGCGGATCCACTGTTAGAATCGACAGATAGATGCAAGGAACACTGCGCTATGAGCGATCCAGAATCAAAAACAGGACAGGAAATGTGGGGAGGCCGGTTCGACGAGCCCACTGACACCTTTGTTCAACGCTTTACCGCCTCGGAAGCTTTTGACCGACGACTTGCTGCCTGCGACATTCAGGGCTCCAGAGCGCATGCCAACATGCTACAAAAGACCGGGGTGCTCACGCAGGACGAAAATGCCGCTATTCAAGATGGACTCAGTACCGTTCTTAGTGAAATAGATGCGGGGCAGTTCCAATGGCTTGTCGAACGCGAAGATGTCCACATGAACATTGAGGCACGGCTGACAGAACTGATCGGAGACACCGGCAAAAAATTACACACTGGACGGTCAAGAAATGATCAGGTGGCGACTGATCTTCGCTTGTACTTGCGTGGCGAAATCGATAACGCCTGTGGCGAAATATCGCGACTTCAGACCGCTCTAGTGATGCAGGCAGAGCGTCACGCAGACACCATAATGCCCGGTTTCACGCACCTGCAGGTCGCGCAGCCCGTTACCTTTGGGCACCACTTGATGGCATGGTACGAAATGTTAGATCGAGACTACCTGCGGCTGTTGGATTGCAGAGCTAGACTGAACGTGTGCCCCCTAGGCGCCGCTGCATTGGCGGGCACAACCTTCCCAATAGACCGATCTGCGACCGCGACTGCAATGGGGTTTGATAGCCCAACGCGTAATTCTCTGGACAGTGTTGCCGATCGAGACTTCGCTATAGAGTTTTGTGCTGCCGCGGCGTTGGTCTTAAATCATCTCTCCCGAATGTCCGAAGAACTGGTGCTGTGGACGTCGGCTCAGTTTGGCTTTGTAGCCCTACCAGACCGCTTTTGTACGGGCTCCTCGATTATGCCCCAGAAGAAAAATCCAGATGTCCCCGAGTTGGTCAGGGGCAAGTCAGGTCGTGCCACGGGCAATCTGGTGGCATTACTCACACTGATGAAATCGCAACCTTTAGCCTACAACAAAGACAATCAAGAGGATAAAGAAACCCTGTTTGACAGTATCGACACCCTAAACGATTGTCTCAAGGCGTTCGCGGACATGATTCCCGCCATCGAAGCGATTCCGTCAAGGATGCGCGAAGCGGCGCTTCAAGGCTTTTCAACTGCGACCGACCTTGCCGATTACCTTGTTCGCAATGGTATGCCCTTCAGAGATGCACATGAGGTTGTTGGGCATGTGGTAGCTCATTGCATCAAGGCCGATTGCGATCTGGCGACGCTGCCTTTGGAGACACTCAAAAGCTTCCACGCGGAAATTGAAGAGGACGTATTCGAAGTGCTGACGCTGGACGGTTCGGTCGCCGCTCGAAATCACATAGGTGGCACCGCACCTGCTCAGGTACGCACAGCGATCAGTATGGCCAAAGCGGCATTGGCGTCGCGTTAAGGGTCCAGCGCAACGCGCACGTTCAGCAAAAAATTAATATCGGGGGCAGTCTCCACCACCACATCTTCGCTGAATCCAAAGTCGACAGACCATTTCTCTGAAGCGCGCCACCTCAGCCCCATACTCAGCATCCCAGCGGTTTGGTCCAGCGGCGCCAAATGACTACGAGATATACCGCTGTGGGCGTCATATTGGAGCAGTGCTGACCACGCAGAAGTCAGGGACCATTCAACTGAAAGGCCGGTAAACCACAATGTCCTGCGCTGCGCATCACCCAATAGCGGGCTCTCCCCCGCCCATGTGGTACCAATCTGGCCATGCCAATACAGTGGCCCGTCGTCAGGGTAACGCCCGCTGAAACGCAATAACGCAAAAATGTCAGTCGTACCGCTACCCAGCCATTGCTGAGTACTGCCCGTCGCGCTTTTCATTCCGATACTCACCGCGAGATGAGCGGAGTCTGAGCCCAACAGCTCGCGACTAAGCGCCACCTCAATATCGCCCAGTCCTTGTGTCGATCGCTCCAGACGGGACACCTGACCTTGCCCATTTAGCTCATAACGTAGATGATTTTTCGGATAGCGATCGCGATCTCCATTGGGCAACCCAAATACCTTATGCCATCGCTCAATGCCGGCATCAGTAAAGCCACCAGAGTGATGCAACCACGGTAGCGTCAACTCGATGTCCCAGTCATTGGCAAAACCATAGCGAAGAGACAATGCCAGTCGATCGGTCTGACCATCGAGGTAAAGCATTTCTGCCGCAGCCGATTGGATAACAAAGTGATTCGCAATCATGCCTGAGAGTTCCCACTGCAAACCAACCGGAGCCTGGGCTGTTCGCTGTTCCGGCAGCGCTCTCAGTAGTGAAAATGGTGATAGATTGGATACGGCCAAAGGTGCCGTTGCCGCACACACAACAGTGCTGCAGATAAGAGCAGATCCACCGACAACCCAAATCTTAAGGAAGCGAATCACCGCCAAGATCGCAGTCCAGAGCCAAACCCGTGTGCTCGGCGAGTTCTCTCTCCAAAACAGCCTGAAATATCTCGCCGCTCTTGGTATCGGTCCAATCACCCTCCCGCCATTCGTAGTGAAAACCGCCGCCAGGAGTGGCGAGCCACAGCTGCTCGGTAGGAGGTTGTCGGCTCAAAACAAAAACGACACCGTTTTCAAATGTCACATTAATCACACCCTCGGCACTGCGAATATCAATATCGTCGGGAAGTGCCTCCAGTGCATTTTCCACCTGTTCAAAAGTGGTCTCTATTAGTTCGTAATAGTGGTTCGCTGCCATGCATACATTCCCTATACTTTTTTCAGATGCCAACTTTCAAGCATTGCGATCAAACTCGCTTGCCATGAGTCTCTCGCACCGCACTGTTATACTGCCAGTTTTTCTGAGGTCAAACCGTGAAGGTCATTTTTGTTGTCCTGATGTGTCTGTTCATGTGTGGCTGCGGCCAACAAGGGCCGTTGCGTCCCGCTGATACAGAAGAAGATGCGACAGTAGCAGCCTGATGTCTCAATTCACCCTCCAAAGCGGATCACTCTACTGCGAAGACGTCTCCCTAGCGGATATCGCTGCAAAACATGGCACACCCACATATGTCTATTCGGCGGCGAGCATCGATGCCGCGTTTCGGGAATACCAAACTGCTCTGTATGGTCGGCCTCATCTTATCTGCTACGCGGTAAAGGCCAACTCCAATCTTGCCATATTGAATCGCTTGGCCCGACTCGGCGCAGGATTTGATGTCGTATCGGGGGGTGAGCTGGAGAGGGTGATACGAGCGGGTGGCGATGCCGGAAAAGTCGTGTTTTCCGGTGTGGGAAAAACACGTTCGGAGCTCGCACTCGCGTTGGATAGGGGTATTCGCTGTTTCAATATTGAATCTGAGTCTGAACTCAGACAATTGGCGGATATTGCAGGCGAGCTGGGGAAAACGGCACCGGTGTCTATTCGCATCAATCCCGATGTTGATGCTGGCACCCATCCGTATATTTCAACCGGGCTAAGAGAGAACAAGTTTGGTGTTGACGCATCAACCGCTCGACGCTTGTACATGATGGCGCGAGACTCGGATGCCCTTAACCCCATGGGATTAGACTGCCACATTGGCAGCCAGATCTTGGACATTAACCCTTTTTTAGAATCAGTCGATTTCTTAACGGCCGTGATTAACGATCTGTCAAAAGAAGGCATCAAACTCTCTCATTTGGACGTTGGTGGTGGTCTGGGTGTGAGCTACGAGACGCCCGCCCCCAAAATCGATGACTACATTGCCGCGCTGCTTGATCGCCTCTCAACCATGGACCTGGAGCTTATCCTTGAACCGGGACGATCGATTGTCGCGATGGCGGGCGCACTGCTGACAAAGGTCGAATACTTAAAACCCACCTCGCAACGCCATTTCGCGATTGTCGACGCCGCCATGAATGACCTTTTGCGACCCGCTCTCTACGGCGCCTGGCAAGAAATTTGTCCTGTAAAACCACGCTCGGGTGAGGTTCTGGAGTGGGATGTGGTGGGTCCCGTTTGTGAAACGGCCGACTTCCTTGGCAAAGCGCGGCCTCTGTCGCTGTCAGAGGGTGACTTGCTATCAATAATGGGAGCAGGCGCCTACGGCTATTCGATGACCTCGAACTACAACAGCCGACCGAGAGCTGCGGAGGTACTGGTGGAAGGCGCTACGACACATTTGATCAGCGAAAGGGAGTCTGTCGACGCTTTATGGCAGAGAGAATCCATCCCGCCGGAGGGATCATTGTGAAGGTCGAATTTACCAAGATGCACGGAGCGGGCAATGATTTTGTCCTACTGGACGGCGTCTCCCGGTCACTCAACATCACAGAGTCAACGATAAGACATCTGGCCGATAGACATCGAGGCATTGGTTGCGATCAGGTATTACTGGTCACTCCTCCCGATGACCCCGAAGCGGATTTTCGCTATACCATTTTCAACGCAGATGGCTCCCGAGCAGGTCAATGTGGCAACGGCGCGCGGTGCGTCGGTCGTTTTCTCAGGGAAAAAAGGCTGACACGGAAACGGGAACTGGCGCTACTCACAGATGGAGAGCCTCTACACCTCTCGCTACATGAAGATGGGCGCATTTTTGCCGGACTAGCAGCACCGCAGTTGGCGCCCGAGAAGATACCGTTCACGGCCGATCAGGCCCGTCATCAATATCGCATAGAGGTACAGGGACAAGCGCTTTCCATCGGGGCTGTCTCCATGGGCAACCCGCATGCGGTGCTGGTTGTGGATGACGCGCAGCGCGCTCCAGTGCAGGTCTTAGGGCCCTTGCTTGAGTCTCATGAACGGTTTCCAGCCCGTGCCAATGTTAGCTTCATGCAAATACTCTCCCGCTCAGAGATACAGCTCCGCGTCTATGAGCGGGGTGTGGGTGAAACCCAAGCATGTGGATCAGGAGCCTGTGCCGCTGTAGTTCACGGCATACACGCGGGTCTGTTAAGTTCGGAGGTATCCGTTCACCTTCCTGGAGGAGAGCTCTCGGTCGCCTGGAAAGGAGGTCAAGAACGAGTCTGGCTGGGGGGACCCACAAGCACAGTTTTTGAGGGTACCATCCATATGAACAACTAGGTGATACATTCAACTGACTACGTCTTGGCTCCTACCAAGCTAGCCTGCGGTGACCGAATGCATCACTTATTATCTTTCACACCAATACAGCGATGACTATATGAACTCAGCAATCAATCCGGAGGATGTGGAGCAGTTTCTTAGGGAAAATCCTGACTTTCTTCAAAATCGGCCCGCTTTACTGGCAGCATTAAATTTGCCGCACGGCGGGGAAGGCGCGGTGTCGCTGGTCGAGCGGCAGGTGGCGATTTTGCGAGAGCGCAACATTACCTCCAGACAAAAGCTGGTCGAGCTATCAGAGATTGGTCGGGAAAATGACCGTCTGCTCGAAGCCGCAAGACAAACAATATTGGCGCTCTTGAATGCCGTCGACAGGGGCCATGCCACCCTTATCTGGAGTGAACAGGCTTGCAGTACCTTCGGGGCAGAAATGGGAACGCTGGTCTGGTTTGGCAGCGCACCCAAAGGCGAAGGGCCTGAGTCGGTGGTGCATCAGCTCACTCAGGAGACGAGTGCTTTTTCGGGACCGGTTTCAGCACAGGATATGGAGACGCTATTTGGGCGAGGCGCAATTACAGGCTCGGTCGCGGTATCCTGTGTCCGCAAGGGAGAAGAAGCTATCGGAGCACTGGCAGTGGGTGCCTCAGATGCAGGGCGGTACCGACGCGAAGATGGCACCTTGTTTTTAGACTATATCGCTGAGGTGATTGGTCAGCTTCCGGCTTGCCAGTAAATCCATAAGAAGGGGCTAGCTGTGCCGGCTAACGGGGCTTCATCAATTCGGCTTATCAGCTTTGACCTTGACGACACCCTTTGGGATGTCAAACCCGCTCTCGAGGCGGCAGAGGCGGCGCAATGGCGGTATCTTGAACAGCGTTTTCCCGCTCTCACGCTGCACCTCACGTCAGATCAAGAGAAAGGAATCATTAGAAAGCAGCTGCTGAGCGAGCAACCTGCAATTGCGCATCGAATCAGTCAGTTCAGGGAAGCGTTTATTGGCCGCTTGCTGCAATCTAAAGGCGTGGCTCGCGCCGAGGCCAAAGAAGCCGCCTCGCAGGCGTTTGCAGCGTTTTATTCGGAGCGACACAAGGTGTCAGTCTATGCAGATGCTCGCGCGGTACTTGAAAACCTTAAGCGAGACTTTCTGCTGGGCGCCTTGACCAATGGCAACGCAGACGTCAATCGAACGTCGATTGGCTCCTGCTTTGACTACGCCTGGAGGGCTGAGCAATTCGGCGTCAGCAAACCCGACCCAGAGCTATTCAAACGGGCTTTTCAAGCAGCAGGTGTGACGCCTCAAGAGGTCATCCACGTGGGTGATTGCCATGACAATGACGTATCAGGGGCGGCCAATGCGGGAGCACAAGCGATTTGGTACAACCCCATTGGAGGGAGTAGTGCTATCGCCAATGCCGTAGTTAGGCAGCTGCGCGACTTACCCGATGCGATCTGTGATCTCGTCAAATCGCTTGGCTAGGTGAGTGACTAGATGGCCTCTTCGCCTGTCTCACCCGTGCGGATTCTGACGACCTGCTCAAGCGGTGCTACAAATATCTTGCCGTCACCAATTTTACCTGTGCTAGCAGATGAAATGATCGCCTCTACGATCGCTTCAACCTGATCCTCCGGGGCAGCGATTTCCAACTTGAGCTTAGGCAGAAAATCGACGACGTATTCCGCACCTCTGTAAAGCTCTGTGTGGCCTCGCTGGCGCCCAAAACCCTTTACCTCTGTCACGGTTACGCCCTGAACGCCAATGTCAGAGAGCGCTGCGCGCACATCGTCCATCTTGAATGGTTTGATAATCGCTGTGACGAGCTTCATAACGGAGTCTCAGAAAATTGAGCCTATATTATGATCCCCAAAAACTTTTTCGCAATGCTTGAGGCCCAGTTTGTGGCGCTCGGCTTTTTCGACACGTTTAAAACATCAGTTCGTCTGGCGGATTACAATCCTGACCCGCGGAGCCGTGCTCCTCGGCACTCCGAATTGGCCACTGCGTTTTGGGGGCCATGTGATTCAAGTGGTCGTTAAAAGTAAGTGGATCTAAGTTTTCTAGCGCCCAATAGGCGGATTCGGAAAAAAAAGGGCCCCGTGGGGCCCAAGTCTGCCATGAGAGGACAGAGTAATTAACGGGTCGTAGCGAACTCTGGATAGGCCTCCATACCGCACTCGCTAAGGTCGGAGCCTTCATATTCCTCTTCCTCCGATACCCGCAGGCCCATGACCATCTTGATAACGAAGAAGGTGATGAGGGACGTGACAAATACCCACCCGAAGATCGTCAGCGCACCGATAATTTGACCAGAGAAGCTCGCGTCGCCGTTGGTGAGAGGTACCAGAATGAGCCCCAAGAGACCCACAACACCGTGGACCGAAATAGCCCCTACCGGATCGTCAATCTTTAACTTATCGAGGGTTGTGATAGAGAAGACAACCAACAACCCGCCCAAGGCGCCGAATATTGTGGCTTGCAAGGCAGATGGCGTATCGGGGCCCGCTGTAATTGCGACCAAACCCGCCAGACAGCCGTTCAGTGCCATGGTCAAATCAGCCTTGCCAAACATCAGTTTGGCGAGAATGAGTGCACCAATGCAGCCACCCGCAGCAGCTAAATTAGTATTCATAAAGACCACTGCAACGGCATTGGCAGAATCTACTGAAGCTGTCGCTAATACCGACCCGCCGTTGAAGCCGAACCATCCCAACCACAGGATAAAGGTGCCGAGGGTTGCCAAAGGCAAATTGGCACCAGGAATCGCATTGACCTCTCCATTAGGTCCATATTTGCCCTTACGCGCACCCACCAGCAAGACGCCCGCCAGCGCGGCGGCAGCGCCTGCCATGTGAACAATGCCGCTACCAGCAAAATCCAGGAACCCAAGGTCGCCAAGGGTGTACATGCCAAACACTGGGTTTCCACCCCATGTCCAACTTCCCTCCATCGGATAGATGAAACCTGTCATCACCACCGCAAACGCCAGAAAGGCGAACAGCTTCATTCGCTCAGCCACCGCGCCGGATACAATAGACATGGCCGTGGCGACAAACACCACCTGAAAAAAGAAATCCGCTGAGGGCGCATAAGTCGCATTTTCTTCACCGCCCTCTACCACCCCGGAACCGGTGATTGAGCTGAGAAAAATGTCGCCGCCGTACATGATGCTGTAACCGACCACCATGTACATGATGCATGCTACT
Source organism: Luminiphilus sp. (assembly GCA_016779445.1). Classification (GTDB taxonomy): domain Bacteria; phylum Pseudomonadota; class Gammaproteobacteria; order Pseudomonadales; family Halieaceae; genus Luminiphilus. Next base: position 58,480 of record JADHNP010000005.1, read on the forward strand.
GCAAACAGCGTAACGTTCTTGGTCAAAATCTCGACCGTGTTCTTGCTTCGCACCAAGCCTGCCTCGAGCATTGCAAACCCCGCGGCCATCCACATGACCAACGCGCCGCATACAAGGAAGTAAAAAGTGTCCAGCGCGTACTGCAACTGAAAAATATCGTTTTCCATGAGAGTGATCTCCAAGTCTCAGGTTTACAACGCTTCTTCGCCGGTCTCGCCGGTTCGAATGCGGGTGACATGTTCGAGGCTGGAGACAAAGATCTTGCCATCCCCGATTTTGTCGGTTTGTGCGGCCTTTGTTATGGCCTCGATGGTCTGATCCACCACGCCGTCTGCAACGGCAATTTCGATCTTGACCTTGGG
>JADHNP010000058.1 GCA_016779445.1 Luminiphilus sp.
ACGGCACTGCAATTATGCTGTCTGCCGAGGCAGCAGGCCGCACTCCCGAAGATCATATTGCCGCTATTAAAGCGAAACACGAGGATGACTCGGCTGGCTTCCTCATTCATTTCGACCAATATCATTCGACCCACTCTCCCGAAAACCAACATTGGTCAGAGACGATCTTTCAGCGACTCGAGGCGGGGGGGCACATCGCGATACGCGAAATCATTCAAGCCTTTGATCCCGAAAAAGGCCTTTTCCTCGCCGACCGATTCATCAAGGGCACCTGTCCAAAGTGCGGTGCTTCGGATCAGTACGGAGATAACTGTGAAGCCTGCGGCGCCACCTACTCCCCGGCGGATCTGATTGATCCGGTATCGGCCTTATCAGGGGCAACACCTATCAATAAGGCCTCCCTTCACCTGTTCTTCGCATTGACGCACTTTGAAACACTGCTTACTGATTGGATCCACAGCGGCCAGCTGCAACAGCCCATTGCCAACAAACTCAGGGAGTGGCTGGAAGCCGGCTTACAAGACTGGGATATCAGTCGTGACGCGCCGTATTTCGGGTTTGAGATTCCTGGTTACCCCGACAAATACTTTTATGTCTGGCTCGATGCGCCCATTGGCTACATCGCGAGCCACCAAGTAATGTGCGAACGCACTGGGGACGATTTTGACAGCTACTGGCTGCCGGGTGGCGGTACCGAGCTTTATCATTTCATTGGCAAGGACATTGTCAATTTCCATGGACTGTTCTGGCCCGCCATGCTCGACAGCGCGGGATTGCGGCAACCCTCCGCGGTCTACGCCCACGGTTTTCTCACCGTCAATGGCGTAAAAATGTCCAAAAGCCGCGGTACGTTTATCCTCGCTGAAACCTATCTCGATCATCTTGACCCGGAATACATTCGATATTACTTCGCCGCCAAGCTCTCCAGCGGAGTAGACGATATCGACCTCAATCTTGAAGACTTTGTGCAACGCGTCAATGCAGATCTCATCGGCAAGGTGGTTAACATCGCCAGTCGATGTGCCGGCTTCTTGCGCAAAAAATTCGACAATAAGATGAGCAGCGAATGCGTCGAGCCCGCGTTAGTACAATCCTTTATTGATGCTGGCACAGACATCGCGGCACTATATGAAGCTCGGGAATTTAACCGCGCCATGCGCGATATCATTGCGCTGGCAGATCGGGCCAACCAGTACATTGACGAGAAAAAGCCCTGGGTAATGGCCAAAGACGAGTCGCAAGCTGAGCAAGTGCAGGCGGTGTGCTCGGTAGGAATCAACCTCTATCGCGCGCTGGCTACCTACTTAAAGCCGGTGTTACCGGTCATGGCAGAAAAGTCCGAGGCATTTTTGCAGACCTCTCTGGATTGGACCGCGCTGCAGGCGCCCTTGAAAGACCACTCTTTGGCTCCTTTCCAGCCGCTGCTGCAACGCGTCGATGCCGACGTCGTCGCGGCAATGGTTGAGGCAAGTAAAAGTAAGGCCTGAATCGAAAAATACTTCCTGTCAGACACCTGATATATTGCCTAATATTGCGGGTCTGGGTCGATTGTTTCACCGCGGGGGATGACATGCTGAGTGATATCGCGCTGCTACTGGTGGGTGCGGTCTTGGTCAATAATTTTGTACTGGTACAGTTCCTCGGCCTGTGCCCCTTTATGGGTGTCTCTAACAAACTCGAGACCGCCATGGGGATGTCGATAGCGACAACTTTTGTGCTGACACTGGCATCAGTCTGTAGTTATCTCACCTACAACTACCTGCTGTTACCCTTGGATCTCACCTACTTGCGCACGATCAGTTTTATCCTGGTCATTGCAGTGGTCGTGCAGTTCACAGAAATGGTGGTCCGCAAAACGAGTCCGCTTTTGCATCGTGTGCTCGGGGTTTTTCTGCCGCTTATTACTACCAATTGCGCCGTATTGGGAGTAGCACTGCTCAACATCAATCAAGCACATAGCTTTATCGAATCGCTGTTTTACGGATTAGGCGCGGCACTGGGCTTCTCAATGGTATTGGTGCTGTTTGCAGCGATGCGCGAGCGACTCGCGTTTGCAGACATTCCCGAACCATTTCAGGGAGCCGCCATTGGCATGATCACGGCAGGGTTGGCATCGCTCGCCTTTATGGGGTTCGCGGGGCTAATCTGATGGTGAATTGGCTGGTAAACGAACCGCTGCTCGCCGCACTGGCCGCTCTGATATTGCTCGGAAGTGTTTTTGGTGCGTTGCTGGGCTACGCGGCGATCCGTTTCAAAGTGGAAGGCAACCCCATCAGCGAACAGGTCAATGCGTTGCTACCCCAAACCCAGTGTGGCCAGTGCGGCTATCCAGGCTGTCGCCCTTACTCCGAGGCGATTGCAGAGGGAGATGCCATCAATAAGTGCCCTCCCGGCGGGGAAGAGACCATTCAGGCATTGGCTGACCTCCTCGACGTTGAGCCCCAGCCGCTCGATGCCGAGCATGGTGTTGAGAAAGAGCCAGTCGTCGCCTGGATCCGCGAGGACGAATGTATTGGTTGCACCAAGTGCATTCAGGCGTGTCCGGTCGATGCCATTTTAGGTGCGGCAAAGGTGATGCATACCGTGATCGCGGACGAATGCACGGGCTGCGATCTGTGCTTGGATCCCTGCCCGGTAGACTGCATTGACCTGATACCGCGAAAACAAGGCATCGGCTTTTGGCATTGGCCTCTCCCTGCAGATCGCTTTCGCCCAATAGAGGTGATTGCGACTGACGCTGCGACGCGGACCGCGGCATGAGAGTGATACATGACATTCACGGGGGTATTCATCCCCCGGAGCGCAAAGCGCTTTCTCAACCAGGAACGCTTCAGTCGCTTGCGTTACCTCCACTACTGGTGCTCCCGCTCAGGCAGCATCTGGGCGTCCCTGCGCGGCCCGTCGTTGCGGTTGGCGACGCGGTGCTCGGCGGTCAGATGCTCGCTGAGGCCAACGGCGTGATGAGTGTGCCGATACACGCGCCCACATCAGGCACGGTGCGGGCGATCGAGTCGCGACCTATCGCCCATGCCTCGGGCCTTGAGGATATCTGCATTGAACTTGAGACCGATAGACAGGATCAGTGGGTTGTGCTCGAGGGAATGCCCGACTGGCGTGATCGTGAACCCACAATGCTGGCAGAACAGATTCGTAGTGCCGGCATCGCTGGCATGGGTGGCGCAGGCTTTCCCACTGCCGTGAAGCTGACGCCCGGGCCCCAACGGCCCATTGAGCTGCTCCTGATCAACGGCACCGAGTGCGAACCCTACATCACGGCAGACGATACATTAATGCAGTGTTATGCCGACCAGTTGATAGAGGGGGCAATGATTCTCGCGCACATTCTGGGTGCCGACTCGACCCTGATTGGTATAGAGGACAACAAACCCGAGGCAATCGCCTGTGTGCAGGCCGCGGTAGCTAAAGCCAATGCTTCGATCGAAATTGCCAGTTTCCCCACAAAGTATCCTTCGGGTGGCGAGAAGCAGGTGATCGAAATTCTGACCGGAGTGCAGGTGCCCTCGGGAGGTATCCCCGCAGATATCGGTATTGTGTGCTTGAACCCGGGCACTGCCGTCGCCGCTCGGGAGGCCATTGTCGAAGGAAAGCCGCTGACGCACCGTATTGTCACGCTAACCGGCGAAGCGTTGTCCCAACCGTGTAATACCCTCGCCTGCTTGGGAACACCTATCGCCCACTTGCTACAAGAAGCAGGATGGGCATCAGAGGTGCGGCAACGCGTGATTCATGGCGGACCCATGATGGGCTTCGCCGTTTCCAATCTGGACGCGCCCGTGACCAAAATTACCAACTGTGTGCTGGCGCCCACTCAGTCTGAGCTACCACTACCCGCAGAACCGAAACCCTGCATCCGCTGCGGCCATTGCGCGGAGGCGTGTCCTGCCTCGCTGTTGCCGCAACAACTCTACTGGTACGCCCGAGCCAAAGATCAAGAACAACTGACTACGCATCGCCTATTTGACTGCATTGAATGTGGCGCCTGCGCCTATGTATGTCCAAGTCACATTCCGTTGGTGCAGTACTATCGGGCTGCCAAAGGCCAGATACGCGATAGCGAGCAGGAGCGAAAGCGATCAGATAATTCGAGAGAACGGTTCGAAGCCCGCGAGAGACGTCTGGCAGAAGAAGTGGCCGCCCGCGAGGCAAAGCGAGCCGCACGCAAAGCCGCGGCGCAACAACAGGCCATCTCCGGAGGAGTAGATCCCGTGCAAGCCGCTATCGAGCGGGCAAAGGCCAAAAAAGCGCAGCAGGGATCTTCGGAGTGAGTTTACTGCGGGTAACGTCTCCTCATGCGTCGGGCCTTGGAAAGGTCTCTGCCGTAATGCGAGATGTGTTGCTGGCGACGGTACCCGGCGTTCTGGTGATGACGTGGTTCTTTGGCCCGGGAACACTGATCAATTTGGTTTTGGGCGCCGCCGTGGCATTGGCTCTGGAATATGGTGTCATGGCGCTTCGTGGCCGTGACCCTCGGGTAGCGATATCCGACCTCAGCGTTCTGGTGACCTCCACACTACTTTGCATCGCCCTCCCCCCCTATGCTCCCTGGTGGCTCATTGTGATTGGCGTTGTCACCGCGGTGCTCCTCGGTAAACAGGTCTTTGGTGGTCTTGGTTACAACCCTTTTAATCCCGCCATGGTGGGGTACGTGGTACTGCTAATTTCGTTCCCAATACAAATGAGTAGTTGGGCGTTACCCCGGGGTTTGGAGACTGTTCCGGGCCTCAGCGAAGGGCTGCAGAGGGTCTTCTCACCCGGAAGCATCGATGCTTTGACCGGAGCGACACCACTGGATCTGTTGAGACAAAATACCGGACTGCTGTTTGAAGATCTGATGACAAGTCGCCCAGAGCTATCTGGTTGGGCCGGTCTGGGTTGGTTTGAGGTCAATCTGGCATTTTTGTTGGGTGGGCTTTGGCTGCTGTACCGCAGAGTATTCACCTGGCACGCGCCGATCGCCATGTTGGCCGCACTAGGGCTCTGTGCACTCATGGGCTACGACGGTGGCAGCTCACAAAGTGGGGGCAGCGCCTTGTTTCATCTATTTAGCGGTGCCTCAATGTTTGCCGCCTTTTTCATTATCACCGACCCCGTGAGCTCGGCCGTCTCCAATCGAGGGCGACTGATTTTTGGCGCGTTGATCGGTCTGCTCGTGTATCTGATCCGAACGCTGGGTAACTATCCCGATGCCGTGGCATTTGCTGTACTCATTTTGAATTTTTGTGCACCTTTTATTGATCACTACACCCAGCCAACGGTTTACGGCACACGGAAGCCAACGCCATGAAGTGGTTGGTTTCGGTCGGTCTTGGTGGCGCCGTGCTGGCGCTTTTTGCGGCAATCACCTCGCTGGCCATCGGTTGGACCTATCTCGGCACCCAATCACAGATCGAGTTGGCGATACGCCGCGCGGAAGCACGACAACTGATGGAGATTTTTCCCGCGGGCACGCACGACAATGACGTGGTGGACGATACCTTTGCGCTCGAAGCCGAGACGGCATTGCTTGGTTTGCGCCAAAACCGCCGAGGGTATCGCGTGCGGGAAGCGCGTCGCGTTATCGGTGTCATTTTGCCTGTCACCGCGCGGGATGGTTACAGCGGTGATATCCGAGCATTGGTGGGTGTGCGCAGCGATGGCTCGGTTGCCGGTGTTCGGGTGGTCGCGCACAAGGAAACACCTGGGTTGGGAGACAAGGTGGACTTGCGCAAATCAGCGTGGATTCTGGGTTTTAACGCACGCAGCCTGACAGACCCCGCCATCAGTGGTTGGACCGTCTCCAAAGATGGCGGCGCGTTTGACCAATTCACAGGCGCCACCGTCACCCCGCGGGCAGTGATCCTCGCTACGCGCCGCGCTTTAGAGTACGCTCAATTGAACAGTGCAACCCTTTTTGAAAAGCCGGTTAACGACCCATGAGTCAGCCCTCCTATAGCCAGCTCACGCTTAATGGATTGTGGAAGAACAATCCCGCGCTGGTACAGTTGCTTGGGCTGTGCCCCTTGCTCGCCGTGACCGCCTCTACCGTTAACGCCATGGGTCTTGCCGCAGCAACGCTGTTTGTTCTGGTGGTATCGAATACGACAGTGTCACTGATTCGCAATGTTGTCTCAGACACTATTCGCCTACCGGTCTTTGTCATGATTATCGCTGCAGCGGTGACGATCACCGAGCTGCTCATGCAAGCCTTTAGCTACGAGCTGTATCAGATTCTTGGCATCTTCCTGCCATTGATCACAACGAACTGCATCATTCTGGGTCGAGCGGACGCGTTTGCCAGAAAAAACCCTTTGCCTGCTGCTGCGTATGACGGGTTCATCATGGGGTTAGGGTTTGGGCTGGTGCTCGTATTGTTGGGCGGCATCCGAGAGCTTTTGGGCACCGGCGCCCTCTTCGCTGACATGCAACTGCTCTTTGGCCCTGACGCAGCACAGTGGCGGTGGGAGATATTCTCTGTGGACTATCCTTTTCTGGTGGCGATTTTGCCACCGGGTGCGTTTTTGGTCACCGGGTGTTTGATCGCGCTCAAGAACCAGATCGATCTCTCACTACAGCGCAGGGCGCGATCTGACGATGGTATAAAGGCAATGGGCAGCAAGCGTGTTCGAGTCACTGGAACCGTCTCCTAGCAGACACATTATTGCCATCAGCCACCTGCTCTGGGTCAGTGCAGGGAGAGTGCATCTCCCACTACCAGCGTTCCCAGAATTTCCTCAATTGCCGCATCGTCCATTCCCGCATCCTCAAGATCACAGATGTAGGTGATATAAAGTAGCGCCTTGCCATAGTCGAGGTACCACTCCCTAACGTGGGTCCCATCGTCCTGAAACCAACCTGAGAGTCCGGTAAACGCTCCAAAACGGGCGGCCGTCCACTCTTTTACCTCGGGGGATTCAAGGGCCACCAGTTCCGTCAGGGCGGCTTCAGTATTGGCGCCCAACTCTCCGGTCTCTTTCACCAGTGTCGTGAGCGCCAGCTCGCCAATGCCATCCTGATCAGTAATACTGACTACACCGTCATCCTGCTGCGCAGACCACTCAAGAGGCAGCATTAAGCACCAATAGTCGGTTTCGACAATATTCATTCCAGCTTCTCCGTCGCCTGCAGTGTCAGCGACATCAGTATTGCATCCTCTCGCTCACCAGTGGGAAGCGGATAATAGTTTTGACGTCGGCCTGTGAGTTCAAAGCCCATTTTCCCATAGAGCGATCTGGCACTGACATTAGACGCTCTTACCTCAAGATCCACTGTTCGCACATCGTCCTGCCCAATCAAACACAGGGTCTCTTTGAGCAGAGTACTGCCATAACCAGATCGCCTCAGCCCGCGACTGACCCGCAAATCCAATAGCTCAGCATGCTGTTCGACACACTGGTACCAAATGGCACCAAGGGCAAGCCCCTCGGCCACCAAGCTCCAAGCCCGATAATGTGGTTGCGACAGCAACCCCACAAGAAAACTCAGGGTTGGCCCAGTTTCCTCAACATACAGTGCACCCAAAGTGTTCTCTGCCTGCGCAGGAGTCAGGTACTGAAGCGTCATGGGCTGTTAACTGGAAGCCACCAGTGATTTCAGAACCTCCCAAGCCTCGCGCTTAGTCGAGGGTTCCTGCAACATTGTCAGGCTCGAGGGGATGCGATGCCATGCCAAGGGTAAAGATGGCAGCACCTCGACCGATCCCAGTTGAATGATCATTTGAGATTGGTGGTCCGCGATCAGGCGCTGTAGAAATCCTGAGAGCATGTCGGCCAACCCATCTTTTTGAGATGGCTTGAAGCCGCCAGCCGGTGGCCAATCGAACTGTTGGTGCTCGCAATTCACTGTGGCTCCGCGAATGGCACGCGCCATCGCGGCAACCAAATGCAATTGCTCTTTTCTCAGGAGATAATCGTCAAGCTGTTCTATCCACAACACGTCTCGGGTGACAACAATCAGCAAGGATAATCGCTCGTCCGCTTTTTTCTGAATGACGTCAAACGGGGAATTTTCCTCTAGGTTGATCTCATCGCTCACGCGAGAGGACTTCGTGCCACTGTCATCGCGAACCAAGGCACGGAGTTGCTCACCCCGCATCTCGCTATCAGCCTTAATCAGCGCGCCGCTCTCAACCGCTACAGTTCCTCTGATTTCCGCATCCAGTGCCTCGCTCGCTGCCAAAGGGGCGCTGTCGGTGGCGAGAGTGGGGACAGCAAATCGGTTAGCCGGCATCGCACCCACGGCATCAAAGCGACTTATCATCGGTATCAAGCCAAGATTAGCCAACAACGCTCTGCGGGCGGCTTCCCGCTCCCACACCGTGTCAGCCGCCATCTCAAGCGCGCCCACCACCTTATCGTCACCTTTACTCATAGCGTTAGTATCTCACGCCGCGCGATTCAACCGAACCAACGCCATCCCCAGCGTCGAAAAAAACGAATGGCGCCGGCAATAAACCAGCCAATGTGCCGCAAACCTTTCCGCGCTGCATCACCACCATGGTGAACGATTCTCACGTCTTGACTCTCAATAATATCCCCCAGCTGTGCCAGCTTCATCGACAAATCGTAGTCTTCAAAATAGAGAAAATACGATTCATCAAAGCCGCCCACCTGATCCAGGGCAGTGCGAGGAATCCACATACAACAACCTGACGCCAACGGGATTGCCCTAGTGCGGCGGGCTTCGCTGTGATGTCTCATCTCGTAGCGAGCGAGGCTTTTGACATTGAGCCGGTGTAACCACCGGGGGGCAAAGGCCCTCAAGGCCAGTACCCAAACAGAAGGGTAGGCTTTTGCCAGATACTCGGGTTCTCCCGAAGACCCGACTCCAATTGGTGCCAGCAAAGCGATCTGGGGATCGCTACTCAAGAGACGCAATGCTTCCATCATCGCACGCTCGTCAAGCGCCACGTCGGGATTCAAAAGCAAGTGGTAACGGCTCATGACCTGCGACAAGGCAACGTTGTGCCCGGCACCATACCCGCCATTTACCGACGCGCTAATCCACTCGATAGAAAGTCCCGCCACGTCGCGCCAACGCTCACAGATGGCGCGGCCACGGAGTGCATAGGCTGGATCGCGGCTGTTATCCACGCAAATCATCGGCACTGCTGATAATCCGGTATTGCTTAATGCCTCGGTCAAGGACCGCAGCAGGTGGTCAAACTGATCAAGATTACTGTGGAACAGCACCACGCTGATGGCCAGTTCGGGGACTGAATGAGAGGGACCCGGAGTCATCAGGCCAGAATACCAGTGTCGCCCACCTCGGGATATGCACGTTCATCGCCAATGGCGTGTCGTAACGGCACAAATACCAATGCAAGCAGCCCCGCCCGTGGTATCGTTTTCTCTGGCTAGGATTGGCCACCAGCAGTGCGACTTAGGAGCAACCAGCTCCATCCAAAATGGACTTTGGAGACAGATATGATCAAGGGATGGTTAAGGAAGACAATCCATTGCACGGCAACGTGCCTATTGGCCACTGCGCTGATCGCTTGTGGCGGCAGTGGCGGCAGTGGCGACTCCGATGGCGGGGGGTTTATTGGTGGCGGTCAAACCACTGACTACACCCTCTCGCTCAAGCTCGGTGACAACAACGACCCGGTCGAACTCAAAAGTGGAGAGCAAACCAGCCTCACAGTAAGCCTAACAGAGGGCGGTGCGGCGGTATCTGGCACGGTCATCTCGGTAGCCGCATCGGGAGCGCAGGTAGAACCTTCCAGTCTGACCAGCAATGCCAATGGTGAAGCAGTCTTCACCTTGACCGCGGGAGACGCCAGCGGCGCCGCGACGTTGACCGCCAGTGTCGAAGGCCCGTCCGGTACGGTCGAGGAATCTGTCAGTTTCAATGTAATCGGGCGCGCACCGCCCGAACTCGGTTTGAAACTGGTTGACCTCTCGCGCCAACCGCTTGCAGAAATCACACCCACCAAAAAGGGTGTGCTAGAGGTCACTGTCTCAGGCGGCGAGAGCGCCGCGGTGGCCCAACAAGTCATCAGTGCCCTGACCACCATCGGAAAACTGATCCCCGAGAGCGGCACGGCGCTGACTGACGACACCGGTTACACGTATTTCATCATTGAAGCCGATGGCTCAGACGGCGCGGGCACCGCGACTGCTTCACTCACGGTTGGCGAACAAGTGATTGAGGCTTCTCTGAATTTCTCGATTTCCAGTCGATTGCCCTATCGGTTGAACGTCACGCTACTCGACGCACAGGATGAGGCGCTGTCAGTCGTGGAAACTGGTGAGACCGTCATTGTTTCGGTTCTGGTTGCCCATGAGGATAGCGGCGAGCCTATAGCAAACCAATTGGTCAGTATTGCGGCGGGTGATCTGGGCGCTGTGACGCCCACTGCGGGGACGACGATCACTGATGAAGCTGGCGTTGCCCAATTCAAGCTCGCGGTGAGCCAAACCACAGGCACTTTCGAAATAACGATCAGCGCCACTTTCGCCGGGGGTAGCGCCATGGAAAGACTCAATGTCGACGTTATCCAAGCCAATCGGTCGCTGGGCTACTTCGATAACGCAGGAGACTTTGTCGAGGCTGTCTTACTCATCAACCCCGATAAAGAATTGTCCCCAGGAGGCAGCGCATCCATTACGCTTGGGGTGGTGAATGACGCGGGTGAGCGTGTAACCAGCGAGGAAACAGTTACGCTATCCAGTAACTGCTTGCTCAGTGGTGCAGCGTCGATCGAGCCCAGCTCGCCAGTGACCTTCGTTGGCCAGACAGCGTTGACCTATACAGCCTCGGGTTGCAGCGGCAACGACACACTGACGGCCACGCTAGAGTCCACAGGGGCAGAGGCATCAGGCGTCATCACTTTGTCCGAGGTCATTGCTGAGACTATCCGCTTTGAAGTGGCCACCCCCGAGATCATTGCCATACGAGACACCGGCTCGGCTTCTGACCTTTCGGAGTCTGCTGCGGTCACGTTTCAAATCACTGACATCGACGGCAATCCGGTGAGCAACTCACGCGTCAACTTTAGTCTCGGTCAAGACATCGGCGGTATCGCCTTGTACTGCCAGAACGACGCATTCTGTCAGTACAGTAGCAACTCAGATGCCGTGGCGGGGCGATCAACGCGCACCAGCGACAGGAGTGACTTAGATGGCCTTGTTACCGCCAGAGTACTGTCGGGCTTCGTCGCCTCTCCAGTGCGGATCATCGCCTATGTGGACCTCAACGAAAACGGCAAACAAGACGAAGGAGAGCCTGCGTCCAGCTCCAAATCGCTGGTCATTACAACGGGGCTTCCGGATCAAAACTCCGTCAGCCTCTCGGCGAGCGTCCTGAATATTGAGGGCGCGTATGAGGCAGACGGTAAGCAAGCGATAATCACTGTGCGGATGGCCGACAAATTCAATAACCCGGTACCCGATGGCACGCCCGCTACCTTCACGACAGAACTAGGTTCCATTGTAGGGAGTTGCCTAACACAAGCTGGGGCCTGCTCTGTAGAGTGGACCAGTCAATCACCGCGGGCTTCTGACACTGTTGATCGCTACAGCGCTCCCATTACCATTTTTGAAAATATTGATAACGACACCCCCAGTCGATATCGCTGCCCGTCTCACCTTGAGGCCTACGGACCCTGCCCCGATGACATCGGCGATGAGACAGTAAACCCTCCTGGCGCGCCAAGAGGCGGCCGCTCAACTCTGCTGGTGACGGCTATCGGCGAAGAGAGCTTTATCGATAAAAATGCCAATGGCCGCTACGACGAGGGCGAGTACTGGACCAATTTGACCGAAGCCTTCGTTGACCATAATGAAGACAACCGCTACACCCCGGTGCAACGCGACAACTGCATTGATCCTGTCGCAGCGGATGATGTATGCCTCGCAGGATTTGAGGAGATCTTCACGGACTACAACTTTAACGGTGTGTTTGATCTCAATAACACCCCCAGCGCGGCAGAGAACTCATCGCTGCCCGACGGACTGTTCAACGGGGTATTATGTCAGCCAGAGGACGCTGCGACCGGCATATGCAGCCGAGAGCTGCTTAGTGTTAGCGACTCACTAGTGCTGATTAACTCGTTCAGCAACGCGGATAACTTCACGCTGATGGCCATCAACTCGGCATTGCTGGAACCAACAGCACTTCAGGGCGGGCAAACCTATACGCTTTATGTTGCGGATGTTTTTAATAACCCGCCTTCGGCCCAATCCACCATCTCTTATCAGGGCAGCGGCCGGTGCGATGTGATCACTCCCGTGCCCACGATTGGTGATACCAGCCGCGCCGGTGCTTTTGCGGTGTCATTTGCTGTGAGCACGGCTGATGGCGAAGAGGCCACGGCTGAACCAGATCAAGTGTCAATTCTGTTGACCCTTCCCAGCGGCTCGCAAACCGTCAGAACATATCGCTGCAATGTGGAGGATCCGCCTGAGCCCGTCGATTGTGCGAATCCTCAATACTCCCCGCCGCCTGCAGAGTGCCAGAGTAATAGCTGACCATCGTCTTTAAGGCTACCGGTCGATGGAGCGGGGCCTTATCGACTACACGCACCAGTCCTGCGATACTCTCAATGGGAATTAATCCCATTCATCGTGGTTATAGACCTGTTGGCCGAGAAATTTTCGGCGTGCGTGAGACTTCGCGTTACTTCATGTTTATCATTACAGGGTAGTGCGTGAACGCAACGGGTGTTCAGTCAGATAACGTTTGTAAGAGTAAGAGGAGTCATCCAACTATGATAAACAACAAAACTTCGCTAGTGCGCAGGTTTTTTGCGCCACTGGCGGTGGCGGCTATGGCTGCCTCATTTAGTGTGGCTGGTGTAGCGCAAGTGGTGATCGACGGCGGTTACAGCAATGCTTTTGTATTGCAAAACGATTTGACCAAAGGAGACTTTTACGGGTTTGGCTTTGGATGGGATCCCGCGAATGCCGGATCTGGACTCACGCAGACTGGCACCACGCTGACGCTGAAGCCGCAAACTGTTACTTGCGATGGCGACGCGGCGGATAAAGATACGTTTTGGGGCTGCGACGGCAGCGGAACCAACAAAGACTATGGCAAGGTTTGGCAAGATATTCTTTACTATGACAACAATCTTACAAACGCAGCACAAACGGGCAACTTCACCGCATGCATCGGTGGCGGCGATCTTGACACCACCTACAACGTTCAGGGTTTCGTAAAGGTTTTCAGAGAAGACTTCGGAGAGCTGTTTTATGAGGCGTACGCGGATGGTCCCTGCTTCGCTATCCCTTACACGATTGTTGGGGATGCCACAGTCAACTTCCAGCGCGGTGTCATTCTTGGCGGTCCAAACGGATTATCCGCTAAGGATTATGGTGAGCAGTATGTCTACCTCGGCGCAACAGCTCTGCCAATTGCTGGTGGCGGAAATATGGATCCAAACTCAATTCCAGTATTACCCCTCGGCGGCTTACTGGGCTTAATTGGGATCATTGGTTTGTTTGCAGCGCGGCGACTGAAAGTCTAAAACGCGTGATGCGTGTCACGAAAGGGCCTACGGGCCCTTTTTTTATCGCCTTATAATAGTAAGCCCGAAACTAAATGGTCACGCAGATAGCCTCCCATCATCCCGGGAGTGAGCAACTGATAATCGACGACAGGTTTTTAAACTGAGCGCCACCTTTCGGCTGCGTGGTATTTTCGTTCACACGAAGAAGCAAGTGCTGCACCGCAGACATCCTGAGTACTCTCTGAGGTTCCCGCTGATCGAATATCGAGGCGGGCCCAGAAATGGTAATGCAGGCCTTATCCTCGAACCGCCATCTCCACACACAATAAAACCCCGAACACGATAGTGAACGGGGTTCTAGTATTTGAAGCCTGGCGATGACCTACTCTCACATGGGGAAACCCCACACTACCATCGGCGATGCACCGTTTCACTGCTGAGTTCGGAATGGATCAGGTGGTTCCAGTACTCTATTGTCGCCAGGCAAACTGGTATGAATGGC
>JADHNP010000059.1 GCA_016779445.1 Luminiphilus sp.
TGCGCCTCTGCACTGATTTCCCCTGCCCTGCGCATTACCCGAATTTCGGCTGCAGACTTGATTAACCTGTGCTCGTGCAACAAAAAAGCGAGATCTGTGAAATCGGCAGGCGGCGCAGCCCCGGTTCTGACCAACCGTCTGATCTGGTTGACCCAGCCCATGACCCGCTGATCAAAAACGTCGTCGTGACCCATTGAGTAGTAAATGCGCTGCGTCCCCTCAATGAGGCCGGGCAGAATTTCATCAAGATCGTCTACTGGAAACGCGTCGTCCACACCAAGATAGGCGACCGCTCCTTCTGGGCCGACTCGATAACCGTTCCACAGCTCCATCTCAGGATCTCGCTCGCGACAAAACAAGATAACCTGACCCTGTCTACGCCCAGGTATCAGTACGAGTACCGCATCAGGTTCTTCAAAGCCGGTTAGGTAGAACAGGTCACTGTTCTGTCTGAAGGGATACTCGGTATCTCGACTTCGCGTGACCTCCCGCGCACCGGGGACAATGGCGATGCTGTTCCGGTCCATCATGCCCATCAATTTTTTACGTCGTCTGGCAAATTCTGATTTAGAGATCTTCACTGGTATTTTCCTGTGCTGACTGGGCGTCGCTCACAATGTTGATTGCGGCAAAGCGAATATATTCGATTATGTCGTCGAGCTGCCGCTCTGCATCCTCTGAGTTCACCTCAGCTGTGTCCACCTGAGCGATAGCAGCCATATCCTTGAGCGCCTCGGCAGTCAAAGTCGGAATCGGTTCGCTTGCTGCCTCCCGGATAGTAATGCCCTGAGTAAACCCCGATAAAAATCCAGCGGTCCAGTCCGAAATTGACATGAGCCGATCTTCCATTGCCTCATCATCAGGAGGCAATAGAGGCTGAAACGTATAGTCGGCGTCGATAACTGCGGAAAGGGTGGAAAGACTGAGCCGAGAGAGAAAATCAACCAGCTCCCCAGTGATTTCCACAGAAAGTGCTTTTTCGAGAGCCGCGACCGTAGCGGAAAAGTGTTGTTCACTGTGCGGGCTGAAACCAGCACCCAACAGCCCGACCATAGCACCATGGAGGGTAGAGGGGTTCAGTGTATGCCCGGCATGAAAAAGCGCGTCTGCCGCCTCCTCCCACGAGGGCATATCTTCAAACGCACCAAGCGTATCTAGCAACACTTCTGGGTCCTCCTCTGTTAGCAAAAAATCCACGTGGCGTTCGAAACGAGGTCATAAACCGCACGTAAGCTGACGCCTTTCGGGCGCTCGGTTGCCACCAAGCACATTGACCCGACGAAACGACGCGCATTATAGTGCCGACTCGCAACTTACACAGTGTAACGTCCGTGGCCGACAACCTGATTCAGGCGCTGGAAAAAAAAGTCAACGACCTCATAGAGCTTAGCCGCGAGTTGAATAGAGAGAACCGTGCACTTAAGCTCCGAGCGGCAGAACTGCAACGAGAACGACGCGAATTGCTGGAGCGGCAACGTCAGGCCAGCGAACACGTCGAAAACTCGCTCGCCAGGCTGCGTTCTTTGGATGGCGGCGCATGAACCGACCCAATACAGTCAGCGTTGATATTCTCGACAAGGAATATCAGGTCGCTTGTCCCCCCGATGAAGAGACTGCGCTCGCAGACGCCGCACGCTACCTTGACCAGCATATGCGAGATATTCGATCGACAGGCAAAGTTGTCGGTTTGGAGCGCGTTGCGATCATGGCCGCGCTCAATATCAGTCACGAGCTTTTAGCACTGAAGGGTGGTGGTAGTGCTGAGAGCAGTGAAGACCAACAGCGATTATCTGCATTGAACAGCCAGCTAGATGAGGTGCTGTATCAGCTGCGGCAACTCGAGATTAACTAGAGCCCGGAATTCGCTATACTGGAGCCGGCCTGAAGTATTTGCCAGACGATTTGTCCTCGAGCCGATAATGCAGTACCCGGAGAGCACCTCCGCGGTGGTTGAGCAAGCCTGGCTTGAACCGGGAAGCCTGAAGCCGCGAGGTGGTCACCACCTTGAGCCGCAAGGGTTCAAGGGCTTATTCGTCAGCGGTGCCACGGGCTTCTCTTTCTATTTATTGCACCTGCGCAAAGCTCTCCAAACCACTAGGGACGACTCCGTGTTAGCGGGTTACCAAGCCGGCGAACGGGGCCTACCATTTTGGTTTCGGAAAACAACGTTGCTAAATCGTGAATAAGATCATGCCGGCTGACAAAGCACCCACGCGCCAAACCCTGCGCCAATTGAGGAACGATCTTTCCCTCACTCAGCGGCGGACAGCAGAGACCCAAGCCCTCTCATTGCTGAACCGATGGCCCGCTTGGCATAAAGCGCGCGTCATCGCCAGCTATCTGCCACATCAGTCGGAGTTTGACCCGAGTTGTCTGTCTCAAAAAATGTCATCGCAGGGCGCCACCATTGTCTACCCTCGTGTCACTGACGACGGCTTAAGGTTTCATTGCTGGCGCAGCGGTGATCCCCTCGAAACGACGATTGGCGGGGTTAACCAACCCCTAGCTGCGAGCCCTCCGGTGACGCTCTCCCAAATAGACCTCTTCATCACACCAATGCTGGCCTGTGGGGACAATGGTATTCGGCTGGGTTACGGGGGTGGCTACTACGACAGGATATTCAGCGAGGCACGCGGCTTCAGATTGGGAGTGGGCTTTTCCCTACAGCGTGTTGACGGTTGGGAGACCGAGCCCCATGACGAACGCCTTTGGGGTTTTCTGAGTGAACGACGACTGGAGTTATTCAGCCCCAAAAAATAGAGGGTAGCAATTCCAAAAATAAGACAGGTGAGCTACTGCTGATAACACGGAGCACCGGCTGCCGAAGCGCTCCCTTTACAACAGAACCCGCTACACCAGAGCCTACTGGACCATAATGCCAGCTTGCTGCGGAGGCAGTGATGGCCTGTGCGGCCCACTCAACTGCAAACCGATTGTGAGCAGCACCACCACTACCGTCAGCACCCAAATGAGATCAGGTCGATTTCCGCGCATCACACCAGCCCCCCAGCCAGCCTGGCCATACCGCATATACCGGTTTTGTTATTTTCTGGTTGGCTGGTGGACACATCGCCACGTTACGCCAAACCCGGCTCGCAAGACTCGCTCCAAGAGTTATCACTGTCAAGTCGTTGTGCGACCGAGATGCTCCCGGTAGGCCGGATTGTCGGTCTCATCCCAGAAACGATACCCAAGACGATTCAGCGCGCTGCGCAGCGACGCGCGCTTACCGGAAGGCACTTGCATGCCGACCAAGATACGGCCATAGGCAGCACCATGATTCCGGTAGTGAAACAGGGTAATGCTGTAATCTTTACCGAGTGCAGTCAAAAAGTGTAAAAGGCTGCCCGGACGCTCCGGAAACTCGACACGAAACACCATTTCATCTTGGATATCACTGGAGAGTCGACCGCCAATCAAGTGCCTAAGGTGGAGCTTGGCTGTCTCGTTATCGGTCATGTCTAGCACCTGATAACCTTTTCTCTGCAGCGTCTGCTGCAATTCAGCCACGCCCTCGTCACCAGCGCTCATGGTCAGACCCACGAACACTCGCGCGCAATCCGAGCTCTCATAACGATAGTTGAATTCGGTGATATTGCGTTTTCCGATAGCACTACAGAAGGCCCGAAATGCCCCTGCACGCTCAGGAATCGTGACGCTGAGGATAGCCTCGCGGCGCTCCCCTATTTCCGTGCGCTCCGAGATGTAACGCAACCGGTCGAAATTCGTATTCGCCCCGCTGACCGTCGCCGCCATGGAGCAGCCCGTGACGTCACGGTTCTCAACAAATTTTTTCATGCCTGCAACCGCCAATGCGCCGGCAGGTTCAGCAATCGCGCGCGTGTCATCAAAAATATCTTTTACCGCCGCACAGATCTCGTCAGTAGTGACCGTAATGACATCGTCCACGTACTCCTTAATCAATCGAAATGGCTCTTTACCCACCTGCGCCACAGCACATCCATCCGCAAATAAACCCACCTCTCGCAAGGTGACGCGTCTTCCTTGATCTAGTGCGGCGCGAACACAAGCAGCATCCTCCGGCTCAACGCCGATGATGCGTGTTTGTGGCCATACATAACGCAAATAAGCTGCCATACCCGCGAGTAGCCCGCCTCCACCACAGCAAATGAAAACGTAATCCAAAGGAGTCGGCGCTTGCCTTACCAGCTCCATCGCAACGGTGCCCTGACCAGCGATCACATCCGGATCATCAAAGGGATGAATAAAAGTCATGCCTTCCTGTTTCACGAATGTCTGCGCACGCACGGCAGCCTCGTCGAAAGAATCGCCATGCAACACGACCGTTGCACCCCGCGCGCGGACCGCATCCACTTTGATTGCGGGCGTGGTTACGGGTATCACGATCTTTGCCTTGATACCCAAGGTTTGAGCAGCTAACGCGACACCTTGAGCATGATTGCCTGCTGAAGCAGCGACCACACCCGCCTGACGCGCTGCGGCGTTGAGGCGGCTCATTTTGTTATAGGCGCCGCGGCACTTAAAAGAAAAGACGGGCTGCAGGTCCTCACGCTTTAGGAAAGCTTGATTGCCAAGCCTAGACGACAACAGCGGAGCAACATCCAACGGGGTCTCACGCGCAACGTCGTAAACGCGAGCATTGAGTATCCTTTTGATATAAGTCTGTGACATAACATGACTGCGTCACCGGAAAGCGCCTGATCATAAGGCTTTAGCAGGGCCAACACACGATCCGTGGTTGGCAAAATGCCCACTCGGCCCAGCGCCGTCGGCCGCTAGGCTGCGTAGTGTGACTGCATCGCAGCGAGCGACAGTGGCTGAATCTTTGACGCATTACCCGCGGTACCAAACGCCTCGTAGCGCTCAATACAAATAGCCTTCATCGCATCGAGGCTAGCGGTGAAATATTTGCGAGGATCAAATTCGGCTGGATGCTCTGCTAAAAAACGCCGAATAGCGCCCGTAGAGGCCAACCGTAAATCGGTATCAATATTGACTTTTCTGACGCCGTGCTTGATGCCCTCCACCACTTGCTCAACGGGCACACCATAGGTCTCGGGGATTTCGCCACCAAACTCATTAATAGTAGCCAGCCAATCTTGTGGTACCGCAGATGAACCATGCATCACTAGATGCGTGCGGGGGATACGGGCATGAATGGCTTTAATACGATCCATCGCCAGAATATCGCCGGTAGGAGGGCGAGTGAATTTGTAGGCGCCGTGACTGGTTCCGCAGGCGATTGCCAGCGCGTCGACTCCGGTATCAGCCACGAATTGCGCAGCCTCTTCAGGGTCTGTCAGCAACTGATCGTGGCTCAATTTACCCGCCGCGCCGATACCGTCTTCCTCGCCAGCCTCCCCGGTCTCAAGCGAGCCAAGACAGCCAATTTCGCCCTCTACCGAGACACCACAGGCGTGCGCCATCTCTACAACGCGCCGCGTGACACCCGCGTTATAGTCGTAATCCATAGGCGTCTTGCCATCCTCCCCCAAGGAGCCATCCATCATGACAGAGCTAAAGCCCAGCTGAATGGATCGCTGGCATACCGCCGCAGACGTACCGTGGTCCTGATGTACAACCACCGGGATATGAGGAAACTCGGTCATGGCCGCTTCCATCAACGCGCGAAGAAAAGGCGCTCCGGCGTATTTTCGGGCACCCGCGCTCGCCTGCATGATAACGGCCGAATCGGTCTTGTCCGCCGCCTCCATGATGGCCCGGGTCTGCTCAAGGTTGTTGACGTTAAACGCCGGCACACCGTAGCCATACTCTGCCGCGTGATCCAATAACTGCCTCAAACTAATCAAAGCCATAGCGATACACCTCTGCTGGTTATCTCACTTTTTTATTTAACTCGTGATTGTATGCGCTTTGCCGTCGCCGCGCGTGTGCCTCATGTCCAATCCACAGGCACCTCAATCGGACGCCCGCTTTAACAACATGGCCACTGCGGGAAGCGTCCTTCCCTCTACGTACTCCAAAAAAGCGCCGCCGCCGGTCGAGATGTAAGATACCGCGTCTGCAACCCCAAATTGGTCGATTGCCGCCAACGTATCGCCACCACCGGCAAGCGAGAAACCCTCACTCGCAGCAATTGCCTCAGCGAGGACCCGAGTGCCCTCGGCAAACGCGTCGTGCTCGAACACTCCAAGCGGCCCGTTCCATAGAATGGTGGCCGACTCCCGCACCCGCACAGCAATCTGCGCTGCTGTCTGGGGGCCGACATCGAGAATCATGTCGTCATCAGATACCTCCGCAGCGAGCTTCACGCTTGCGCGGTGACCCTCGTCAATCCCCGGCGCGACCACCACATCCGTTGGCAGCGGAATCGCTACTTGATCCATCAAGCGTCGTGCGGTGCCGACCAACTCAGATTCGTACAGCGATTTTCCGATTGGGTAGCCTGCTGCTGCCAAAAAGGTATTGGCGATGCCGCCACCAACGATCAGGTTGTCGCAACGACTGGAAAGGTTGTCGAGCACCTCCAGTTTTGTCGACACCTTGGAGCCCCCTACCACGGCGAGCATGGGTCTTTTCGCAGAGGTCAACGCGCGCTCCAGTGCCGTCAATTCCGCAGCGAGCAAAGGTCCCGCGCAGGCAACGGGAGCGCAGCGCGCAACCCCGTGCGTCGAAGCCTGAGCACGGTGAGCGGTGCCAAAAGCATCCATGACGAATACATCACATAGCGCGGCGTAATCCGATGCGAGCGCCATATCGTCTGTAGCCTCGCCCACGTTGAATCGCACGTTTTCCAATAACACCACATCGCCCGGTAGTGGTGAGACGTGACGCCAGTCCTTTGCCAACAACACATCCCGTCCGATTAATTCAGATAATCTTTTGGCGATAGGCGTCAGCGACGACTCCGCACGCCATTCACCCTCTGTCGGTCGCCCAAGATGAGACATCACCATCACTGCAGCACCTTGATCCAGCGCCTGCGTGATGGATGGCGCAGCGGCGCGCAAACGCGCGTCGTTAGTGATGGTGCCATCACGAAGCGGCACATTCAGATCTTCACGAATCAGAACCCGGCGGCCCGTCAGGTCCAATTCAGTCATTAACTTCAAAGCATGTCTTCCTTTACTGCAGCCTTTCTTTGAGCGGCGGCGCTGATTGAGCAATGCGTTGCTGCCATGCCAGCGCCACATCAATCATCCGGCTGGCGTAGGCCCATTCGTTATCAAACCAGATGAGAATCTTGGCAAGCCGACCGGCGGCGACCTGAGTCTGTTTCGCATCAACTATGGCGGAAGCAGCCTCGCCCGCGAAATCACAGGAAGCCAATGGCTCCACCGAATAATCCATAATCCCGGACAGCGTCCCTTGCGAGGCAGCCAACAACGCTGCGTTCACCTGCTCGCGATCGCTGGGGCGCTCCGTGGCCACCGTCAACTCAATCGCCGATACCTTGGTGGTAGGCACGCGCAGCGCATGGGCCGAGAGCTTACCTGCAAGATGAGGCAGTATGCGCTCTATCCCTACCGCAAGGCCGGTATCCACCGGGATGATGGACTGCGATGCCGCGCGGGTTTTGCGTAAATCCGTGTGGTGATAAGCATCGAGCACAGGCTGGTCATTCATCAACGAATGAATGGTGGTGATGGTGGCGGCCTCGATACCAAACGCACGGGATAAGGTATCCAGCACCGGCACCACCGCATTGGTGGTGCACGAAGCGGCCGATACGACACGCATGTCTGATGCTAACTCACCGGCGTTTACGCCAAAGACAATGGTGGCATCCACATCAGACTCGGCCGGCTGTGAGAACAAAACTCTGTCTGCACCGGCACCAAGATGCCCCTCGGCCGTGGCGCGGTCAGTAAACGCACCTGTGCATTCGAAAACGAGATCGATATTGAGTTCGCGCCAAGGCAGCGCTGCGACGTCTCGAACATGGCTCAGTGGTACCAGCGACTGATCAATCGCCAGCAGATCGCCGGAGCGCGCAATGCGGCCGGGATAGCGCCCGTAATTCGAATCGTAGCGCGCAAGATGCACCACCGTGTCCGCATCCGCGATCTCGTTAATTGCCGCGAGCTCCAGTACCGCACGCGCGTCCTCTCTGGCGCGGTACACCCTCAGCAGGCTGCGGCCTACGCGTCCAAATCCGTTAATCGCGAAGCGCATTGTCAATCGAGAATCACGTCCTCAACGGCACCTACCACGTTATCGGTGGTAATACCAAAGTGATGGAACAAATCACCTGCCGGAGCTGATTCACCGAAAGAGGACATCCCCACCACTCGACCGTCCAACCCGACATACTTGTACCAAAAGTCGGTATGTGCCGCCTCTACTGCCACTCTGGCCAGCACATCGCTCGGCAACACTGCTTCTCTGTAGCCAGCTTCCTGCGCCTCGAAAACCTCTGCGCAAGGCATGGACACAACGCGAATACCTTTTCCCGCGGCAGTAAGTCGCTCTGCCGCCTCTACCGCCAGCGCCACCTCCGATCCGGTGGCAATGATGATGGCATCCAGATTTCCCTGCTCTGGCACCAGTACGTAGCCACCGCGATGGGCCAATAATGCCTGATCCACATGGGTAATTTGAGCGGGCAGCGTTTGCCGAGAGAAAATCATGGCCGTAGGCCCAGCCACACGCAGCAGCCCCTGCTTCCACGCGATCGCGGACTCAACTGCGTCACAAGGTCGCCAGGTGTGAAGGTTCGGGGTGGCACGAAGCGCAGTGAGCTGCTCCACGGGCTGGTGAGTCGGGCCGTCTTCGCCAAGACCGATGGAGTCATGGGTAAAGACATAGAGCACCCGCTGACCCATCAGCGCAGACATCCGCAGCGCATTGCGCGCATACTCCATAAAGATCAGGAATGTAGCACCATAGGGGATAAACCCGCCGTGCAGTGCAATGCCGTTCATGATGGCCGCCATCGCGAACTCGCGCACACCATAGTAAAGGTAATTACCGGCGGCAGACTGCGCCGAGATTGCCTGTGCGCCCTGCCACAGCGTCAGGTTGGATCCCGCCAAATCGGCGGATCCGCCCAATAGTTCCGGGAGCTGCGGCCCGAAGGCATTGAGGGCTTGCTGGGAGGCCTTGCGCGATGCAACGTCAGCGCCGGCCAATATGCGATCTTCCACATATTTATCTGCATTTTCAACGAAGTTAGCGGGCAAATCCCCACGCAATCGGCGAAGAAACTCATCAGCGAGTTCCGGGAACTCTGCCCGATAGGCATCGAAACCGACTTGCCAGGCAGCCTCGAGATTCGCGCCCTTGGCACGATTATCCCACGCCTCGTAAATCGCCTCGGGCACCTCAAAAGCGGCATGGGGCCAACCCAAGGCCTCCCGAGTCAGGGCGATCTCATCTTCGCCCAGTGGCGCACCATGACAACTCTCAGTACCCGCTTTATTGGGGCTGCCCTGACCAATCACGGTTTTGCAGCAAATCAGTGTCGGGCGCGTGGTTTCCGCTTGCGCGGCAGTGAAAGCTGCCTCAATTGCCGCGGAATCGTGACCATCGACTTCGGGAATAACCTGCCAACCATACGCCTCAAACCGCTTGGGGGTGTCGTCGGTGAACCAACCCTCGACCTCGCCATCGATAGAAATGCCGTTGTCGTCGTAGATCGCGATCAACTTTCCAAGGCCCTGCGTTCCCGCGAGTGAGCACGCCTCGTGGGACACACCCTCCATCAAACAGCCATCACCCAAAAACACCCACGTATGGTGATCAACAATCGTATGGCCCGCGCGATTGAATTGGGCGCCCAGCGTTTTTTCCGCAATCGCCATGCCCACAGCATTCGCCAAACCTTGGCCCAAGGGACCCGTGGTTGTCTCGATGCCTGGGGTATAACCATACTCTGGATGACCCGGCGTCTTACTATGCAACTGCCTGAATTGCTTGATGTCGTCGATCGACAACTCATACCCGCTCAAATGCAAAAGCGCATAAATGAGCATTGAGCCATGACCATTGGAGAGCACGAACCGGTCCCGGTTGGGCCATGCGGGATTGGTGGGATTGTGGCGCAACGTGCGATTCCACAGGACCTCGGCAATATCGGCCATGCCCATGGGGGCACCAGGGTGGCCGCAGTTGGCCGCCTGCACCGCATCCATCGCGAGTACACGAATGGCGTTGGCCAAATCAAGTTGAGAGGGCATGAGAGCTCCGGGATAGCGAGGCGAGCCGTATTGTCGATGAAGCACGGCTCCTGAGCAAATTTATTGTTGGTTTAGCGCCAGAAACTGGGGTCGATCACCCCACAGCTCGAAAGCATACGGGCATGGCCAAGGGATCCAAGGGTGTACCATTAAGGCACTCTGCCACCCTGAGGTACCTGACAATACCGCAGCAGCATCCACGTCCCCACCACTTGGAATTCGTTATGGAACACAGATCTCCACCGCTAATACGCTTTATTTTTTCGTTCGTTGCTACCGCGGTTGCGATAACGGGGTGCGGGCAACCTGCCGAACCCGTCTCGCAGAAAACTGCAGAAGCAATTGAACAAACCGAGCAGATGCCCGACCTGATTACACTACGCCGGCGTTTTGCATCGGGGGAAATATCCTCCGAGCAAATCGTAAATACTTACCTGCAAAGAATCGAGATGCTCGATCGCAATGGACCAACCTTGCGCAGCATCATTGCCGTGAATCCGGACGCTATCGAGCAGGCGAGAGAGAGTGATGAAAGGCGTCAGGCCAATACGGAACTCGGCCCGCTAGACGGCGTGCCTGTGCTGATAAAAGACAATATTGAAACACAAGACCCTATCCCCACCACCGCCGGCTCGTCTGCGCTATTGACCAACTTCAGTCAGCAAGATAGCCCGATCGTGGCAAACTTGCGTGCTGGAGGCGCAGTCATCCTCGGCAAAACCAACTTAAGCCAGTGGGCCAACTTTCGGTCCACCCAGTCTGTGAGTGGCTGGTCCTCGATAGGCGGACAAGTTAAAAACCCGCATATCCTTGACCGGTCTCCCTGTGGTTCAAGTTCTGGCTCAGGCGCGGCAATCGCCGCAGGGCTGGCCACATTGGCGCTCGGCACTGAGACTAATGGGTCCATCATCTGTCCGGCGCATGTTAACGGGGTAGTAGGATTCAAGCCGACGGTAGGGTTACTGCCGACGGCAGGCATCGTCCCCATCTCTGCATCTCAGGATACCGCGGGGCCTATGACCAAGACGGTCGCCGATGCCGCAGCAATGATGGATGTACTCACCAACAGCAACCACTTTTCCGAGGCCAAATCGTTGCAGTTAAGGGAACTGCGTGTCGGCGTGTTGCGCTTTGCACAGGGTGATAACGAGCATATTAATACACTGTTTAATCAAAGCTTGGCGGCGCTTGAAGAGGCGGGGGTGACCTTCGTCGATATCACCGATTTTCAGCTATCAGATCCGGACTACTGGCAGAACGCACTTGAAGTTTTGGAAATAGAGTTCGGTGATTCACTCGATCGATTTTTAAAAGCGCGAGGGGAGAGATTGCCTATCTCTTCATTAGCTTCGCTTATCGAGTTCAACCTCAGTAACAGAGACACCGAGCTCGCACTTTTTGGTCAGGAACACTTTCTCTCATCAGCAGAGCGACCAGAAGCTGGCTCCCCAGAGCACAAAGCGGCGCTTGGCGCTATTCAGGCCGCAAGTCGGCAGCAAGGAATCGATCGATTGCTCTTAGACGCCAACGTCGAGTTTTTGGTGGCGCCTTCGGGCCCACTATCACCCGCCATTGATTTGATTAATGGCGATGTGTGGCCGACGTGGGTAGGCGCAGGGTACATGGCGGCAATAGCGGGGTATCCCCATCTCACCATACCGATGGGCACGGTACGGAGTTTGCCAATTGGTTTTTCTATCATCGGTACGGCTAGGAATGACGCCCAAGTGCTTGCCGCAGGGCTTGCTATGGAGCGGGTGCTTGGCCGAACCGCTACTCCCGCTTTCTTACCGTCTGCTTCTAGCCACCCTGAAATACGGCGCGCGATCCAAGGCGGCTAGCGACGAGTCCTGCATATCGCGGGCAGTGCACCGCTTCTACTGGACCCTGGGTTGGTCGCCGCGACCGCTCAAAGACTGAGTGCAAAAAAAAGCCGCCCTAAGGCGGCTTTACTAACTTTGCTGTGGGCCGTCTTAGAAACGAACGGTGATACTTCCCGTTACGTAGCGTCCAACAAGGTCATAGATACCATTAGCACCAAGACTATTCATGCCATATGGCGGCTCATCATCAAACACATTACGTACCGCAACCCGCAAATCTATATTCTCATCAGCACCAAACGTGTAACCCATGCTTGCTGTGTGCAGCCAGTAGTTATCAATTCCGGGAATATCATAGAATCGATCGGGGATATCCTTCGCCTTGACGGCGCTGGACATGTACGCAGTCTGCCAGTTGAAGCGCCAGTTCCGCACCAGGTATGTCAGGCCCATGTTGACGCGCGTATCGGAGTTGCCAATGAGGCCTCTTACGTCATTGATATCGCTTTCTATACCAGTAACCGAGAACTCGTCTTCCTTGATGTAGAAGGCACCGCCATTAAGACTGAAGGCACCTGGCACAATAGGCAGGTCGAAGTTATAGCTGAAATTGAGCTGATACGCCTTGAGGATACTGAATCCCGCGTTAGTCTGACCGGTCAGGAAGGTTTCTATCTGGAAGTTCCCGTCTCGGCTGAAGCTGTTACACGGTGCTGAACCCAGGTTCCCACTGTCGTAGCAACTCGCCATTAGCGTACCAAGACCCAGACTCTCAATGGCATTGGTCAGCTCGATATCGACATAGTCCAAAGAAACCGTCAGGTCCTCAGTGAACGCAGGGCGATAGACGAAACCGATAGAGTACGCCTCTGATTGCTCGTTCGCGAGCTCGGGATTACCGCCTGTGAAGCCGGCTTGGGAGGCGTTGACGATGAACGACTCAAAGGTTTCCGGATCATAATTGGCACCCGCCGCCTGAGCTTCTGCAAGACAAGTCGCGCGACGAGTGGCGGGCGAGGGGCCCGAATCGAGGTAGCGCGGGTCACAAGGGTCATTCGCGAAGGCGAATGTCTCAGACTGAGGCAAGAACAATTCGACAATTGATGGCGCTCTTACAGCCTCAGTCACGTTACCTCTGAGTGTCAGCTCACCTACAACTGGAATATCCAACACAATCCGTGCGCCAACATTCCAAGTATCGTCTCGTCCAGCATTGGAGTGATCCACCTCACGATACGCCGCCTCAATCTCTACAGCAGAGAGTACTGGCAGCCAGTCTGGGTCAACCAACGGCATAATCGTCTCTGCGTAGAATTCCTTGGTATCGAACCCGCCAGCCAGCGGCGCCAGTGCAGCGGATCTGCCGCGACCGTTCGCCAGGAAATCATCCGGGCGGTAGTCACCGGTTTCTTTACGCTGCTCATAACCAATACCGACCTGCATGGGCCCGCCAGGCAGAGAGATAATGTCTCCCGACAAGTTCATCTGGAAAACATTTTGCGTCATTTTCGCGTCTTCGTATCCCTGCGTCGTGACGTAGCTGATCGCAGCTGGATCGGTGACAATACCCAGTACGTTCAGTGGAACACAGTCGGGGTTCCCGCTAGAACAAACAATCTCCCCGGCGTCATTAACCACAACATCGAGCGCTTCACGGTAATTTTCTTCGATCAGCTGTGTATTGTTGGTCTTGCTCTCACTGACCCCGCGGTTGTAGGAAATATCCCATTTGAAGTCCCGATCCATCAGCTCGAACTGGCCCTCAAATCCGCCAATCAAGCGCACGGTGTCGGTCTCGCCCTCAGTGATACCACTTTGTGCAAGGTCGTCCATTGCCTTCTGAAGCCAAATCGACTCCCCCGCACCCGCCGCGACCAACAAAGCTCTGTCGGCCGGATCGATGTAAGGGTTGCTCAGAGGGATTTCCAGTGACGTAGAGTCACCGCCGAATAACGCTGATTGGTAAAACGG
>JADHNP010000060.1 GCA_016779445.1 Luminiphilus sp.
AGGAAACCCACCCCGAGCACCTCGCCAGAAGCTGGGAGTACTATCGGCTAGCGTACAATCAGAGTTCTCATCTGTTCGGAGAAAAGTCGCTGGCACTCTTAAAACCACTCGAAGGCATGTTGCGTTTGCAGTACGACTTTGCCTCGCTGCAGCGAGATAACGCGAGCGGTAACGGATTCGACAGCAATAATTACCGACAGAGCTCAGCGGTGTCAGGTGTGTACCGTCGAGGTGAGGCCGTGCTCTACACCATCTATGGCTTAAAGCGGGTGAACGGTGCTAGCGCCGGTGAACAGGCTCATGACCTTATCAGATTGGGAGATTGGGCATGGTGGATGGGGCGTCGAACCAATGCTTACGATTATTACGAGCAAGCCTGGCGCAGGATTACACCGCCACCGGAACCACCGCCGGACACCAACGAAACGGCTGATGCCGGTGCCACCACCGAAAGCGAGGACACCGCACTGCCAGTTGAAGATGGCAATCAAATTATCGCAGCTGCGGCAGAAAGCGCCGTGACCAGCAATGCAAGCGAGGGTGGCGAGAGCGCTGCAACGGATGCGTCGCCCCCCGAGCCCGAGCCCATCGACGACCCGGTAATGAGAGCGGCCTTGTTCGAGACGGCCACCCCTCTGCCCGACATCGACAGCCTGAGACCTCTGCCACCCTTCAGCAGAGACGACTCCGGCCCCATCGTGGTGCAATTTCGCGTGAACGATTTGGGAAAAGTGAGAGATTTGGAACGTCTGGTGACGAGTGAGGTCATAGAAACAGCGCAAAACGAGTCCGAGGAGGACGCCAGTAGTGAAGCTGACTTTGAAGCCAAGGAGGATAGCGCTTTGGTAGAGCGACTGTTCAGAAAAATCCGGCGAACCCGTTTCAGACCGCGATACGCGGCGGGACAACCTATCGAGACTGATATAATCATTTGGTCTTTTGATCTGGAGCCTCCCAGAGCCGACAGCATGGCACTGCAACCACAATGAAACGCGCTGCTTTCTATCTGTTGCCGATTAGACTGCGTCCACTGCTTGCGATGGGCTTGGTGGGGGTTTTGCTGATGTTGGCAGGCTGCCCCTCTGCCAGCACACCCACAACACCCTCGGTACCCACACCGCCCAGTCCTTCTTCGAGCTCGGGTGCTTCATCCCCCAGCGGGGGTGGTGCCAGTGGTTCAAGCTCCAGTAGCGGCAGCTCAGGAGCCAGCAGCTCCAGTGCAAGCGGATCCAGCGGCAGTTCTGGCTCAAGCAGCGCGAGTTCTGGTGGATCCAGTGGCAGTTCGGGCAGCGCTAGTAGCGGCGGATCCAGCGGCAGCTCGGGAGCCGGCTCGACCGGAAGCGCAAGTGGTTCTGGCGGCATCCCCGGCGCGGGCACGTCTGGCTCAGGCCAAGCCGGCTCAAGTAACGGCGCAGATACCGCAGGAGCCGGATCTGCGAATACTGCTGGTGAGGGTGCATCCGGCAGTGGTGGCGAACCCGGATTTGGCGATATGGCGGGTGGCGCAGATTTACCTTCGATGGTCGATACTTTGCCCACCTTCGACGAGGATTATGGTTCCCAGGGACAAGGGACCTCCGATAACGACGGTGCTGAAAACAGTGCCGAAGGCAATGAGGGCTCAGGCCGCGGCGATCAGGTTGCGCAAGGCACCGATGGAGGCGCTGGCACCGGAGGTGAAGGTGACGATCCCGGTGGCGCAGACGGTGATGCCAGCGCACAAAATAGCCCCGGCACTCGCGCAAGCGGGGGAATGGAATCAGACATGGGCGCCAATGGCCCGCTCACTTCGGCAGAGCGGGTCGCCATACTCGATCGACAGCTCGAAGAGAGCACTCGGGATTTTGACGGCATTATTTATGACGAGGAGCAGCGCCAGCGCGAAGCCGCGCGAGAACGCGCCGCTGCCAACCAGAGCACGGTTAGCACTGCCGGAGACAGCGAGGCCGGCGGCGGCGAAGAACCCGATTTTGGCGGCGGCATGGCGAGCGCTGGCACCGGCTCGGTAGGGGGCGGCATTGGTGGGCGCAGCGGAGCACCGCCACCCGATGGTGCAAAATATCCGCCGCCGGGTGATATCCCCAACGGCAATGACGACGATGTTGTCGCAAGGCAATTGCGCGAGGCCGCCATGCGCGAGGCAGACCCGGAGGTGCGCGAAAAACTCTGGAACGAATACCGCAAGTACAAAGGCCTTGAGGTACCCGAATTATGATCCGCCTCGGTCTGGCGCTGATGCTGGGCGTCACACTCCTGACGGGCTGCGTATCGGAGACCGTAAAATCCACCCAAGTCCCTGCGCTTAATGCCCCGAACACACTCACTCCCGAGGCAGAGCTTCTTGATGTGGGCGTGGTCATTCTTGACCCGGGCATCAGTACAATTGAGGACGAAGCGCTCGTCTATCCCGAAGTGCGAAGAGCCGAAGCCACCTTCATGGCAACAGAGCTCACCCAGGTGCTAACTGAGCAAGGGGGTTGGGGCGCCGTCAGAGTGGTCCCGGACGATCGGCAGTTCTCAGATCTACTTGTGCAGGGCACCATTTTGCGTTCTGACGGTGAAGCCTTGGAATTGAAGATTGTGGTGCACGATGCCCGAGGCACGGTGTGGCTCGACAAACGGTATACCGGGGTGACCAGTCGCTATGCCTATGAGCAGGGCACACGGGTCAAGCAAGATCCGTTTCTCGCGGTCTACCGCATGATCGCCAATGATATGTTGCAAAAATTCGCTGGGGTTGCCACGACAGAGCGCACCGAGATTCGGCAAGTCGCTGAAATGCGTTTCGCTCGCGACTTTGCCAACGGCGCCTTTGCCGACTACCTGCAGGAAGATGAGCAAGGACACATCTCGTTGCGCCGACTGCCTGCCGAGGATGATCCCATGCTCAGTCGCATTCGCGGTCTGCGCCAGCGACACTACGTCTTTGTCGATACCCTACAAGGTCACTATGCGGGATTCTCGGAGGGCATGTATGCGCCCTATCAGGAGTGGCGCAAGGCAAGTTACGAAGAAACCGTGGCCCTGCGAGAACTGGAGTCGGAGGCGCAGCGCGAGATGATCGCTGGCGGCGCGGCTATTATCGCGGGGATTGTGGCGCAAACTTCCGGGAGTCGTTCCGCGCGGAGTGCCGGCGCGGTGGGTGTTATTGGAGGCGGAGTGCTGCTAAAAAAGGGGCTCGAAAAACGCGCCGAGTCCAAGATCCACTCTCTGGCGTTGGAAGAACTCGGACAATCGCTTGACGCCGAAATTACTCCCCGGGTCATTGAGCTTGAGGACCGGACAGTGCAACTCTCGGGCAACGTAGAAGACCAATACGACCAATGGAGAGAACTGCTAGCGGATATCTACGCGGCCGAATTGGCCGCATTGGAACCTCCTGATTCGCCAGAGTCGGCCCCCACTCTGGATGCTGAGCCGCAGGACTCGTGACCGACCGCAAAGACCAACCCCTATCCGCTACTGCCTTCGAACCCGCGCCGACCGCTAGCCAAACGATCGCCGCAGAAGAGACATCAGGCGGGCAACCACGTTGGGTGATCATCGGTCTGGCGCTATCAATCGTACTGCTTGTTTTTGTTTTTATTGTGTTGCCACAGCTGGTGACACCTAGCGACACCGCGTTACCCACGGTTGCAGTAGACCCTGCGGATTCAGGTGGCTCCGTTGCCGCTAGCAGCCCAGCAAATATCGATGAAACAGCGGGCAATGGTCGCAGCCCCTTTGCCGAAGCACAGGAGGGCGCGCTGCGCCGCGAGGCTCAAGAAGTATTACAGGCGCTACTCGCGCTACAGGAATCTCTTGCAAAGCGCGGCGCAGCCGCATGGGGTGAGCCGGGTTACAGTCAGGCCCTGACCGCCGCAGATAAAGCTGATGCGGCGTATCGGGAACGGGATTTCAGTGCAGCAACCGAGGATTATCAAAATGCCCTGAATGAACTTCTTGCATTAGAAGCGAGCCTCCCTGAGCGAATCGAAGCGCTACACGCGACTGTGACCACCGAGATTGAGCGCGGGGAATTGCTGGCCGCACAGGCGCGCTTTGACGAATTGCAAGAGATGGCGCCTGCCGATATTCGCCTTATCACCTTGGCGCCGCGCATCGCCGCGTTGCCCAGAGTCATTGCCGCCCTGGAAGCCGCCGCCGCGGCCGAGACCGAGGGCAATCTGAGCGTCGCGGTCACATCCGCCAGAGACGCCACACGCGCTGACCCTCAACATCAACGCGCTCAACGGCGCCTGTTTGAACTGCAATCGGCACTCACCCGGGCACAATTCACCGAGGCCATGACTAAGGGATATGCCGCCTTGACCCGCCAGCGTTTCACCGACTCAGAGGCGGCGTTTACTAAAGCCGCGAGACTCCTGCCGGGTGCGCCGGAGCCACAGTCAGCACTGGTAGAGCTCGAGCAGGCCCGGACGCAAGCGATACTGATCGCGTTGCGAGAACAGGGCGCAGAGGCCGAGCTGGAAGAGCGTTGGGCAGAGGCCGTGGCACATTACGAGGAAGCACTGAAAATTGATGGCCTGCTGCTATTCGCGACCGAAGGTAAAGCGCGGGCAAGGCCGCGCGCCGATCTCGACACCCGGCTGGTCAATATTCCCAAAGAGCGGGATCGGTTGGTAGATCGACGCATTTTAGCCGAGGCAGAGGCCTCCCTCGCCGAGGCGAGCACAGTCACCGAACCGGGCCCGCGTCTGCAATCTCAAATAACGGCGGCGCAGGAAACGATTACCTATGCAAAGACACCGGTAGCGGTATCAATCACATCCGATGGCACCACCGACATCACGCTGCTCCGAGTCAAGCGCTTGGGCACGGTCACGCAACACATACTCTCTCTGCGTCCAGGGACTTACACGGCGGTTGGGATTCGCGATGGGTACCGGGATGTTCGCGTCACATTCGATGTCCGCCCCGATCAAAATAATGCAGTAGCTGTCCGCTGCGTTGAACCCATCTGAGCACGCGGCGTGACTGAACAAGAAGACAAATTGACTCCAGGGCGCTTCTCGCCTCCCGAGCAGGATGGCACCGGGAACAGGCTAACTGCCACAACGTTTGAGCCGCTGAGTGAAGCAGTCGTCAAACGTGCTTCTATACCACCTGCACAGGTCGCGCTGGGCATTACCGGCGTCGTGATTGCCGCACTACTCTTTTTTCTATTCACTGCGCGGTCGCTCACACTCAACATTGAGGCTGAGTCTGAGACCCATATTTCTCTTGGCGGATTACATTGGTCTTTTGGTGATCGAATGCTGATCCGCTCAGGTGACTACGACTTAACCATTACAGCAGAGGGATACCACCCCTATCGGCAGACCATTACGGTGAATAACGCCAACACCCAACAGTTGGATATCCGCCTCGCACCCCTGCCGGGTAGCGTCGACATAACGACCGTGCCAACTGGCGCCACCCTCACACTGGACGACCTCCCACTTGGGGTAACGCCCAGCGAATCGCTGTCGCTCGAAGCGGGGACCTATGCGCTTAACGCCGCCCTGCCCCGCTATCAGTTGTGGCAAGGGCAGCTTGACGTTGTCGGTCGCAACCAAAGCCAACGCATTAACATCGCCCTGGTGCCAGATTGGGCGCAAATCCGCTTTACCACCGTTCCGCAATCGGCAGTGGCAAGTGTAGATGGGCAACCAGTCGATATCACGACCGACGGAATATTGGTGCTATCAGGCGAACATGAGCTGATCCTTAGCGCGCCCGGCTTCGTCCCTGCACCCGTTCCACTCATAGTGGTCGCCGGAGTCGATCAGGATCTCGGTGCCATTGCCCTGAGCCCTGCAGACGCAACCCTGACACTCAGCAGCATGCCCCCGGGCGCAGGCGTGACCACCAACGGTACCTTTACCGGACTGACACCACTCACCTTAGCACTGGCGCCCGCTGCACCACACAGCTTGCAGATATCCCGAGCGGGTTACCAGTCACAGACCTTGAACGTGACCCTGTCTCGTGGTCAGACAGCCAGTCGCAACGTCGATTTGGTCCCAGAACTTGGCGAGGTGCGCTTTGCTATTTTGCCCGCTAACGCCGAACTATTAATTAATGGCAAGGTCGTCGGCACGGGCAGTCAAACGCTGTCACTCCCTGCGGTGCAACAACGCGTCGAGGTGCGGCTCGCGGGGTATGCAGGTTATGACACCCGCGTGCTCCCTAAACCAGGCCTGCCACAGCAAGTCAGTGTGACGCTGCTCACCGAGGCCGCCGCTCGCAAAGCGGCGATGACCCCAACGATCACCACGCCGCTGGGGCAGACGCTGGTGCTGGTAGACCCTTCCACCGAAACTCAGAACCCCTTCGTCATGGGGGCTTCACGCCGAGACCCCGGGCGGCGATCCAACGAAGTGGAGCATCCGGTCGAGCTCAAACGCGCGTTTTATATTGCAACCACTGAAACCACCAATGCCCAATTCCGGCAGTTCGAAGCAATCCATGATTCAGGGTCCATCGAGAGTTACTCCCTTGATCGCGATCACCAACCCGTAGCGGGCATCAGTTGGCAGCAGGCGGCCAGTTTCTGTAACTGGTTGAGCCGACGCGAAGGCCTACCACCTTTTTATCGCGAGAATCAGGGCGTCATCGTGGGGTTTAATCCGAGCAGCACTGGCTACCGGCTCCCCAGTGAGGCAGAGTGGGCCTTTACCGCCCGAGTGGAGGGTAACCAGCTTCGCCGGTTTGCCTGGGGAGATGACTTTCCACCCACCCAGGTCGTGGCCAATCTGGCTGACAATACCTCAGCCCTGGTGACAGGTCGTATTCTCAATGGGTATACCGATCAGTTTGTGGTCTCGGCCCCGGTGGGTAGCTTTCCGCCCAATCATCGCGGACTGCATGATTTGGGTGGTAATGTTGCCGAATGGGTGCACGACGGTTATCAAATTCCTTCAGCCAACGCAGAGTTGGCGATCGACCCGCTGGGTATGCAGCGCGGCGACAACTACACCATTCGTGGCGGCAGCTGGGCCTTGAGCCGACTTTCAGAACTGCGGCTAACCTTTCGTGATTATGGTGAACGAGGGCGAGATGACTTGGGCTTTAGAATTGCGCGCTATGCCGAATAAGCAAACTGGCGGTTTGAAGGTACTGGCGGGATGGGTGGTGGCGGGCTGCCTGAGTGTAGGTGCGCCGGTGTTAGCACAAGTGGCGGATCAGGAGCCTGACGCGGGCCTCACCAGCGACTCCGAGGACGTTACTCCAGCTACCACGGCATCCGATGAAGTGGCGGCACCTCTTGTTGAGCCCGATACACCGATTGCCCCGGGCTCCATCGTCGATTACAAGCCCACAGAGTCCATATCCGAAGACTTGTCCGTGTCTTTTCCAGTGGACATCTGACCCAAGAAGGAGCCCTTGATCATGCGACGTATTCCCTCGGAGTTCCTGTATCAGGTATTTGCGCTGCTCACTGCCGTAATTCTGGTGCACGCCGCTTATGTCGGATTCATCCGCCCCAGCGCCGACTCCCAGCTGGCAATTCAGGCCGCGCTGCAAGCCGCAGGCGAGGCGCCCACTGGCAACCGTTCATTAGCAATAGTGATCAAAGACTATGAGCAGGAAGCCTGTTTTATTCTGCTGCTTTGGGCGCTGGCAATTATGGGGCTCAAAGCCGCGCGCACTCGGGCAGAGAGTGTGATGTTAGGTCGGGAGCTCATCGCGATACCCGAGGGTACCAGTATACTGCCGCGGGACGCTCGAGAGCAGTCGCGCTCCCTAGAAGCGCTTCCCGAGGAAGAGCAGGACTACCTCTTACCTAGGGCGCTCTCCAACGCGCTGAGTCGCTTCACCACTACTGGCAGTATTCCCGCGGTCTCCGATGCCGTGCGCGAGCAGTGTGATATTGAGGCAGATCGACTCGACTCGGAGTTGTCGATGGTGCGTTACATTTCCTGGGCAATCCCGTCGATTGGGTTTATTGGGACAGTGCGCGGGATTGGCGATGCACTGGGTCAGGCCTACAAGGCGGTCGAAGGTGACATTTCGGGGGTCACCGTGAGCCTTGGGGTGGCTTTTAACAGCACTTTCGTGGCCTTGGTGCTGTCGATCGTCATCATGTTTGCGCTGCATCAACTGCAGCTCTCCCAAGAGCGATTAGTATTGAGCACCCAGCGCTATATTGACCGACATCTGATCCGACATTTGTCGGTCCCCAGAAATTAACGCGGTATTGCTAATGCAATTACTCGACTGTAACGATGCCTCCCTGCGCTTGTGGCGCAACGGTCAGGACACCTTTTTAATGGGTATAGCTTGGTTCACCGAGGGGCACTATCAGTTTGGTCATGCTGCCTGGCAACAGGCCCGCCGCTCGCCCAGAGAAATCAACAACCGCTATTGGCATCAGCTCTCCACCCAACCATTAAGCCCGGCTCTGGGCCCCGCCCGCCATACCGCGGACTTAGTACATGCCCATTTGGAAACGCTGCTGGGTGATGTTTCAGGTGAGCTTGCTCTGGTCATCCCGGGCGCCATGGAGCCAGCCCAACTGTCGCTGTTGCTCGGCATTATTGAAACACTGCCGGTCACCCCCTGCGCGGTGGTGCATCGCAGTGCACTGGTAGGCGCCGGCATTGCTGAAGCCTGTGCGCACATCGAACTGCATCTGCACCAAGCCAGCATCACTCCGGTTCACATGCAGCACGGTATGGCGACAACAGGTGAGACCCAACTCCTACCCGGCTTTGGCTTACTGGGGCTCATTGACGACATCGCCGAGATTATCGGGCAACAGTTTGTAAGCCAAACACGATTTGATCCGCAACGACGCGCCGACACCGAGCAAGCGCTCTATGAACAGATTCCCACCTTACTGAAAGCGCTCGCCACCCAAAGCGAGGTCAGTTGCTCGGTGGAGGGACACACCGCGCGGATCAGCGCTGACGCCTTGCGCACGGTGGGTCAGCGCTTCTCAGCCGCACTCGCCCCCCTGATCCCCACAGATACGCCCCTCATTGCGTTCGACAGTTTGTTGTCGTCTTTACCTGGCTTGTCGCTGTCTTCCAAGCAAGCTCAGCCGTTGCGGACTCAAGCGGTCTCGCCAGACGCAATTCTGCCAGGCGCCACACACCTGTCGAGAAACAGCGACGAGCTCGTATTTCAACGCCAGATAGCCTGCACGGGTGCGTCACAATCCGACACCGCAACGCCACAGACGCAGGCGGCTGATAAGCCTCTAGTCAGCCACTACCTCATCGCGGGACATGCGGCTACGTTAATACCAGGCAGAATAATTGCACCCGGCGTGAGCGCAACGGGAGCAACTCAAATCGCCATCACATCGGATATCGAGGTGCGGCTCAATGGCGAAACCGTTGATGGCGACCTGACAATCAAGGTAGGTGATCACCTGGTGACCGGCGGTATCGAGGTGCACTTCATTTCTGTGGAGTCCTGACAGGTGCCGCGTCGGAAGCGACAAGCCTCAACCTTTAATCTCAGCTTTCTCGACATTATGTCCTGCGGCTTCGGCGCAGTAGTACTGGTATTTCTGATTATCGACCACTCTCTAGAAATCGAAATCCAGACCGTCAACGCCGAGGTGCTCTCAGAGGTGGATCTCCTTGAGGAGGACATCCGCGAGGGCGAGGCAGGTCTTGTGAGGCTTCGCAATGCACTGGATGAAGCCGACCTTGAAATTGTCGAGGCCGACGGGCTTGCCCGACGCATCACCGAGGATCTCGATGAATACGAGGCACTGATTGCGGCAATCGAGGAGTCGGGGGTGAGTGATACCGATGTCATCGCCAAACTTCAGGCCGAGATCAATCAACTGGAGGAAAAAATCCGACTCCTTGAGGAGGCCGCCGACGCCGAGGCTGGCCGAAGCGCGAGGGAATTTGTGGGCGAAGGCAACCGCCAGTATTTAACAGGCCTCAATCTGGGTGGACGCCGGATAGCGATACTAGTGGATACCTCTGCCAGTATGCTCGCCAACCAGCTGGTCAATGTTATCCGCCTCCGCAACATGGATCCGGCTGTACAAAAGCAAGCAGGCAAATGGGTGCGCACCCTCGACACTGTAGATTGGCTCACGGCGCAGTTACCAGTGAATTCACAATTTCAGGTCTTCACGTTTAATACGCGGGCGGCGCCCGTTCTCTCGGATACCGAAGGAAAATGGCTCGAGGTGGCTGATACCAACAAACTCGAAAACATCAGCGCTGCACTCCGAGAGCAAATCCCCGCAGGCGGCACCAGCTTGCACAACGCCTTTGCAGCGCTATCAGCACTCCCCAACCCACCCGATAATATTTTTCTGCTGACTGACGGCTTACCCACACAGGGCACCAACCCGCCCAGAGGAAGCAAAATCAGCGGTAACGACCGGCTAAAACTTTTTCGTGAGGCGATCAGAAAACTACCCTCTGGCGTACCGGTAAACATCATCTTGCTACCTATGGAGGGTGACCCGATGGCGGCCTCCGAATTCTGGCAACTGGCCCGCGCCTCCAGCGGCAGTTTTCTCTCACCCTCAACAGATTGGCCCTGAGGCGAGATATGCGACAACGACGCGCTCCCCCTGAATTCTCTCTTTCTTTTCTGGATGTCATCTGCTGCGGCTTTGGTGCAGTCATTCTGCTTCTCATGATTACCAAAACCGTTCAGCCTCAGGTGATTGAGCAAGCACTGGTCAATGCGGAGGCCGCTGTGGCAGACCTGACCGAGCAGCTCTTTGAAATTCGTGGTGAGACCACCATTCTCAACCGCGATCTCACCGTGAAACGCGAGCAAGTCTCGGAATATGAAGCGCGCATTGCCATTTTACAGGGCGCACTCGCGCGCACCCGTTCCGAGTACGACTCACTCAATACCTCACAAAACGCAAATGCCATTGTGCGGGAGCAACTTGCCATTGCCCGGCAAAAACTTTCCGAGGAGGAACTGCGCCTACTCGGTCGTAACGCAGAAAAAAAGAATCAGTTAATTGGCGGCATTCCAGTAGACAGCGAGTACATTATTTTCATCATAGACACCTCAGGCTCCATGTTCTCCTATGCTTGGGAGCGGATGCTCCTTGAAATGGAGGCTACCCTCAATATCTACCCGGAGGTGAAAGGTATTCAAGTGCTTAACGACATGGGCAATTATCTATTCAGCCGCTACCGCGGCGAGTGGATACCAGATACCCCCGCTCGGCGAAGCCTGATTCTGCAGAATTTGCGTAACTGGAATGTGTTTTCCAATTCCTCTCCGGTGGAGGGCATTACCAATGCTGTACGCTCCTTTTACGATCCTGGTAAAAAGATCTCCATTTACGTGTTCGGAGATGAATTCACTGGCGCCTCGATTCAGGAAGTAGTACAGACCGTGGATCGACTCAATGCAGAAGCCGCCAGTGGCGAGCGCCGAGTGCGCATTCACGCGGTGGGTTTTCCGGTGCAATTTATCCGACCTCCCGAACTACAGGCGACAGGTGTACGGTTTGCTACACTGATGCGTGAACTCACCCTAAGGAATGGGGGTAGCTTCGTTGGTCTCAACGACTTCAGGCCTTGAGCACGTCCGCATAGGGCGATGGCTCCTCTTGCTTTGCCTCACTCTGCTCGGCACAGGGTGCGCTTCGAAGCAGGTGGTAGTTGAAGGAAATTTTCCCACACCACTGCTAGATCCACTGCCAATAACCCTCGGCGTGATTTACCCACAAGCCTTTGCAGAACACGAATTCTTTGACGAGGCCAAGGGCCGTACAGAGACCGATTGGCTGGTGAAAACTGGGGAGGCACAAGTCACTTTTTGGGACAAAGTTTTTACCGGTATGTTCGATGAAGTCGTACATATTCGAGACTGGGAGACTGTGCTGGCCCATGGTGCCGACATCGACGGCGTTATCATCCCTGCGATCTCCGATTTACAGTACACGATTCCCACCCATACCAATGTCAAAATTTATGAGATCTGGATGCGGTATGAATTTCGTCTGGTCGATATCAGCGCCATTCATCAACAAGACGACGGTGCGCTGACGGTCAATCCAGACGAACGCCTCGCCGCCTGGCCAGTAACAGCCTATGGCAAAACCCCTACCGCCTTTCTGCAGACTGACGAAGAGGCCGTCAACCTTGCCGCGGTGGTTGCCTTGCGTGACGCGGGAGCCCACTTCATTACAACTTTTGGGGCAACGCCCGATATTGCGGTGTGGCTAGACAATATCGCTAACGGCATCTCTCAAAACGACACGATACCCACGCCCGAAAGTGGCGATGTACCGGTGCCCGTTCCACCAAAAGAGGCAGACGCACCTGAGGTTAAAGAGAATCCGACCGCCACAGCCGCTCAGACGGACAGTGTGTCGTGATGGGCGGAGCTATGCGGCTGAAAATACTCCGGCCGGTCGGGATCATCCTGACCGCGCTGTTGTTCGAAGGATGTGTGAATGCGACCGTCGATGAGATGACCTACAACGAACCCGTTGCCGGTATTGGAGAATCCAGCGTAGTGATTCTCGGCAGACGTCACGCGCCTGATTACGATACAGAATTCGATTTTATCGAGTGCATTGGCGACCACATTCACAGTGGCGATCCCAGCATCGATGTAATCAACGAAATCGCTTTTATTAATCAGTTCTATCCTTGGTTCGAGCCACGCACCGCGCCCCTGCAACCGCAAACCATCGATCAGCTATTGGAATTACCCATCGTTGCTAACCAATTTGCCGAAATGAAGCTGGAATACATGATCTGGATCGATGGCAAGACTGTGGATACAGACAGCGTAGGATCGATGAGCTGCGGAATCGGCCCCGGGGTCGCCGGCTGTTTTGGCTTTGGCACCTGGGGTACGGAATCTGAGTACGAAGCCACCATTTGGGACTTCACAGATAAAGTCGAGGTGGGCAAGGTAAGCGCTGTCACCAGCGGTCAGAGTTATATGCCCGCAGTAATCGTGCCTATTCCGATTATCGCCCCCGTGCAGGGGACCGCCTGCGATAGTCTTGGCGATCAGCTGCTGGAATACCTTTCTGCCCACCACTGAGTAACCATGATGCGCAGACTCTCTGTCTTTTCAATTCTCACACTGTCGCTACTTGTTCTTGTGGGTTGCGCTAGCGGGTCCTCTACCGTAACCGTAGGGGGCACATCAGTGGAGATGCCTAAGGAGGTGGCCGAGGAGCATCAAAAGCTGATCGAAAATATCGGCATTTATGATGACCCGGAACTTGATGCCTATGTGCGTCAGGTGGGTGACCGGTTGCTGCGGGAAGCCGGCATTGCGCGCCCAACATTTACTTTTACCCTGCTGGACTCACCGGATATCAACGCCTTTGCAATGCCTGGCGGCTTTATTTACGTGAACCGGGGCTTGCTGGCATATCTGGATACCGAGGCCGAACTGGCCGGGGTGCTCGCTCATGAGATTGGGCATATCACCGAGAGCCATCATTCCCGTCGTCAAACCGCGCAGGTCACGTCCAAGGTGGCCGCAGTGTCGGCCTATATTCTGACGGGGTCGGGCGATGTGTATGAGGCGGCGAGCATGTATGGTGCCGAGATCATTTCGGGCTTTGGTCGAGATATGGAGCTCGAGGCCGACTCAGCGGGTGCCGAGTATCTTCACCAATCGGGCTACGATGTCGATTCGATGCTCTCGGTGATCGGCGTCCTCAAGGACCAGGAACAGTATCGCCGGGTGCAAGCCAAGGCCAGTGGTAAACCCTCCGGCACCTATCATGGCTTGTATGCCAGCCACCCGCGCAATGATTTGCGATTGCAAACCGTGATCAAGGCGGCCAATGAGCTGGATATTGACGAGATGCCAGAGAACCCCGAGCTACCCGGCGAGTACCGGCGGCAAACCGAGGGCCTGGTATACGGCGCCAGCGCCGAGGCGCAAAGCGAACCTGATCGGTTTTATCACAACAAACTCAACTTCAC
>JADHNP010000061.1 GCA_016779445.1 Luminiphilus sp.
AATTCAGGTCAGCGCTATCGCCAAAGAGCTGGACGAGCGTCGTACCGAAGTGACGGCGGAAATGCGTTGCGGCACTACCGCGACCGCAGAAGCGATTTTTTTCCGTGTAGACAGCGCGCGGTTTGGCCTTGATTCGCTATAAATAAGGGCTGTAACTCACAGGCGCGAATAAACCGTCGCCCCGTCTATGACTGTCCTATCCACTTTGATCGAGCGAACATCCCCAGCGGTCAGTGGATTATCCGATAACACCACGAGGTCAGCACGCTTACCAGGTTCTATTGAGCCGATTTTATCATCCATAAAGACCTGCCACGCCGCATCGATCGTTACCGCACGAAGCGCAGAAGTGCGATCGATACGCTGTTCTGGACCAATAACCACTCCGGCCGTGCTCTCCCTGCTTATCTGACTCCAGACCGCCTGTAGCGGCAGCATGGGAGTAACCGGCGTATCGAGATGCGAGCTGAAACGGACCCCTGCCTCCAACGCCCATCGTGCAGGACTCATATTGGCTGCCCGGCCTGGGCCCATAAAAATCGCCGCGTGGCGATCGCCCCAATAATAGGTATGTGCCGAAAAGAAACTAGGAGTGACTCCCAGCGCTGCCATTCGCTCTATTTGGTCCAAACGTGTCATTTGGGCGTGAATAATGAGAGGCCTTGCGTCTGGCCACGGGTGCGCTTTCATTGCTGCTTCGATGGCGTCCAAGCCGTCATCAATCGATGCATCTCCGTTGCAATGTATGGCCACCTGAATGCGCCTCTCGTAGAGGCCTGAAACCTGTCGGAGCAATTCCTCTCGCGGCACTGAGGGGTAGCCGCGGTACAAAGGGTCTCCCTTGAAGGGCGCATAGTAGGGTTCACTTAAATAACCGGTATAACCCTGAATGCTGCCATCGGCGATGATTTTCACTCTGGGAACGCTAACCTTGCCCGCGGCAAAGGCATCCAGCGTCAACTCCTCTGATAAAAGTGCTTCGCCTACCTCCTCAAAAAGGGGAAAAAGCGCCACCCGCTGGGGAAACTGGTTAAGTCGACTGAGTAATCCCAAGAGCTTTGCAACGGAGGTTGGCATACCGCCAGCTGACGCGGTCGTCACACCCACTGACAAATACTCAGCGGCGGCTTGCGTTGTCATGCGTACGCCGTCCATGACACCAAGATCGAGCGTATATTCCCAAACGGCTCTGGCGGCGGTCTCCTCAAGTACACCGTTCGGGCGACGGCCATCTGCCGAGAGTGGATCTCTGACAATGACTCCACCCAAGGGGTCAGGCGTAGATTCATCGATACCCAAAATATCGAGTCCGACGGTATTCACAACGGCGAGGTGCCCTGAAACGTGCACGATTGCCACAGGCCGGCTGGTCGAGATCCTGTCCAGATCATCTCGGGTGGGGTGGCGCTTTTCGGCAAGCAGTGTGTCGTCATATCCGTGGCCTACCACCCAGCCGTCCCGCCTTTGCTTGGCGAAGGCACTCAGGCTTCCAAGCAACCCTTCCATGTCAGTGACACGTCCGATGGGTGGGCTATTTAAATCAACTGAAAAGACGGTTTGTCCTGAGCCGGGAAAATGCCCATGAGCATCAATAAAGCCGGGCATTAGCGCTCTGCCCCGTAAATCGACGACCACAGTGTCATCATCGATTCGGGACACTAAATCTTCAGAACTCCCCACTGCTTCTATCTGGCCCGCTCGCACCAATACTGCCTCAGCCACTGTGTTTGAGGCATCCATCGTGATAACGACACCGTTCACATAAAGTTCGTGATGGGGTGCTGCAGGTGGGCGTGCAAGAATAGC
This sequence comes from Luminiphilus sp., assembly GCA_016779445.1. Classification (GTDB taxonomy): domain Bacteria; phylum Pseudomonadota; class Gammaproteobacteria; order Pseudomonadales; family Halieaceae; genus Luminiphilus. Next base: position 1,807 of record JADHNP010000061.1, read on the forward strand.
AACCAGAACACCCAATCCAGTTATAAAACTAATTAAGATTAAGGTGGTTACGCGCCAATTCATAAGTATTTTCTCATTCCTAATAAGCGATCTCAGTAGTGTGGAGGCGGCGGTTCAGGAGTCGTGCCTGGGAAAGCATCCAATCGTTGACCCTGCTCACGAAGCTGATGGCTGAGCGCAGCCACACGCTCCTCCAGCCTCAGCAGCTGTTGCTGCTGGAGTGCCAGCGCGCCGTCAAGCGTCTGAACAGTATCCTCTAGAAATGCCAACTGCGCTTCTAGCAATGCGGTTTGCGACATCTTTATCAGCCCATTAAGTAGCCTCGGTTTATAGTATAGGCTGGAAGACCACCATCAGGACACTCATATGGTCAAGGCACCCCCTTCCAGGGCGGTATACAGCACGGATGGCGGGCGCCTGTGCATGCAGTGCCAGCGGCCCGTTACTGCTTGCGTGTGCGGGAGCGCCAAGCCTGCCGCGACAGGCGATGGTATTGTCAGAATTCGCCGCGAAACCAAAGGCCGAGGCGGCAAAGCGGTCACTGTCGTCGAAGGCATACCAGAACATCCTGAGCGGCTCAAAGCCATCTGCAAACAACTCAAAAAGCGTTGCGGCGTCGGCGGCTCGGTCAAGGAAAGCATTGTTGAAATTCAAGGGGATCAACGCGCCGCCTGCCAAGAGGCGCTCTCGAAGATGGGCTATCAAGTCAAACTGTCAGGCGGCTGAATCGGCCATCACTAGTAGTGTTTTCTGCCCTGTCTTGCGCGCCCCATACTCCCGGGCTGCGCTCACGGTTAAGGCTTCCTGCAGGCTGATGCGCGAAGAATAATGGCTCGCGAATGTGGTATCAATCTCGCTCATCACCCGCTCACGCATACGCGCAACGCGCTCAGGCCCAGCCCTGTTCATGAATGGCGTCAACAACCACCCACTCACTGACCAAACCCATCCGTAGCCGCGGGTAAGCTCCGTCGCCCCCAAATCAAGTTGGCCATAAATATAGGCCTGCTTAGGCTCCTCAGATCCATATCGAGACCAGGGCCCCGACTTGGCAGCAGCCAACTCCATTGCGGTAAGAATGCGGTTGACGACCCTTCCCCCGCCAATCGCGTCAAAAGCGAGTGTGGCACCTGTCGCGACCAACGCGTCGATAAGATCGCTCATAAACGCTTCAGATTGGCTATTGAGCACCCATTCTGCTCCCATCGACTTGAGCAATGTTACTTGCTCCTCAGCGCGCACAATGTTCACAAGTGGCACGCCATCAGCCTCACACAATCTAATAAGCATCTGCCCCAAGTTAGAAGCGGCAGCGGTATGCACCATCGCTTTCTGCCCCTCCATGTCCCGGGTCTCCATGAAGCCAAGTGCCGTCATGGGGTTTACAAAGCAAGAAGCCGCTTGCTCTGCAGAGATGGATTCAGGAAATGCGAGACATTGAGATGCGGGCAAGCATCGATGGGTCGCGTACATCTCACCGCCAAACATGCCTACTCGCTGACCGAGCAAACCCTGCGCCGCCTCACTCTCACCCGCCGCTATTACACGACCGCTTGCCTCATTGCCTACTGCCATCCAGTGCCCCACCCGCGGCGCCATGGCCCGCATGGCTGCCGGCGACACGTCTAGCACAACAGCAGGTTGACCATTTCGTTCGGCTTCCCTCGCGGTAGCAAAATCTCCAGCACCAAACATCAGACCCAGATCAGATGGATTGATTGGCGAGGCCTCTATCGCTACGAGGACCTCATCAGGCCCTGGATCTTCGATCGTCGTCTCTACCAACGCGCACTCAACGGTCGCATCCTCATGAAGACAAGATTGCATCTGCAGTGTTTTCAAATGACCTCCACTATTACCCGTTATGCGTTTGTGCTACGAGCAGCAACGTTACGCTGAACCCTTAATACAGCTCATCCCGCTCACCTTGCGTCAACAGCATCGCCGGCTCTCCCGCTCTCAAGCGATAGATCACACGGTATGTCAGTACTGCTTGAACATACTCCCTCGTTTCAGCGAAAGGTAGCGAGTCGACCCACTGATCCACCGACTGGGAGTCAGACAGCCATCTGGATACTCGGCTCGGACCTGCGTTGTAGGCAGCTAAAGCTTTGACACGATTGCCATCGTAACGCTCAACAAGGCCGGCATAGTAGCTCGTACCCCATGCGATGTTCACCTGAGGCTCATAGAGCGTCGTCACGCCACGATAAGACACGCCGTTTTCCTTGGCGACACTTCGCGCTGTGGCTGGCATGAGTTGCATCAGGCCTCGGGCACCCACTTTAGAGCGCGCCATCGGATTCAAACTGCTCTCTCTCCGAGCCAAAGCAATCAGCAAAAAGGGATCTTGCTCAGTATCCTTCGCCGCAGTCTGGAATTCTTTCCAAAAGGCATAAGGGAAACGTAGATCCAGGCGATCCCAATTGCCACCCGCAATCGCCGCATCCACGCCAAAATCTGGCCATCCTCGTTGTAACGCCAGCATACCCAGCGCCATCTGACCGCTGAAATCAGCTTGATTGAGAGTATGTTGCCATTGCTCTTTCGCCTCCTCGCGAAGCCCCAAAGCCAAGAGTTCTTGAGCCCTAGCGGCTCCGAGCCAAATCAAACCAGACAGCTCGGCGCTCTCGACTGACGCCTTCACTTCGCTCAGTTGATACGGTTGGGCCATTCTTTCTGCCGCGAGGAAGCCATGGAAGCTTCGCTGGCTGGCGAGTTTGCTAAACAGCGCCCCGCTGCCCTCAACAAACAGCGCTTCTCGACTTCTTGCATCCCAATAAGTCCAGCGATCCTGAGAGCGCAGGTCATCCGACAGCCACTGCAAGCCTTGTTGCACGGCTTGCCATTGGCCTGCAGCAATTGCATTGCGTAACCAAATTACCGTCAGCTTATCCCTTCGCAACGCCGCAACCTGCTGCGTGACCCACGCCTCTGGAGCTGGAGACCGCTTGGCAAAGAGGCTGTGTCGCGCAATGTCCGACTTAGCGGTTTCTACCTGTGCATCCGATAGAGAGTGGTCCTCGGTAAGCGCCAGCAAAGCATGGTATGCCCTCTGAGGGTTCAGTTGCGCCAACCGCGCTACGCCCGCCATTAAGATGTCGCCATGTCGAGGACGATGGCTATGATGATCTCCTTCAACCCGCGAGGGACGCCGGTAAACAACCGCTAATTCATCCAGATCCAACTGCAATTCATTACTCGCGAAGCGTTTGACATAACGAATTAAATAACCATTTTTTGCGTCGAATGCGCTCAGCGCTCGAGACCATATTAGGTCATCATCAGGACCGCCTTGAGCCATCCAGGCTGAAAACAACGGATCACAGGCCTTGTCCTGGGAATAACCCACATTCCATAGTTTCGAAGCGCCCTTAAAAGCCGGTTCAGCTTTTCCCGTAGCCAAAAGCGCCCGATAGTAATAACACTGCAACTCCGGCATCTCGGGTGGTGTGTCCATAGCCCCTAGAAACGACTTCCATCGACCGTCCTGAGCCTTGTGCCTGAGATACGCGACCAGAAACCGACTCGCCAACGGAGTTCCCCGAGCCTGACTGAGAAACTCTCGAGCCTCGCTAGCCTTCATGTGGTGCAGCTGCTCTAGATTTACCGCCAAATCGAGATCAATCCGCAGCGGATAATGCGCAAGTTGTGCTCGTATCTCTGAGTAGCGCTGACCCGCGCCGGTGGCGAGTTCACTCTTCGCACTTTGGTAAAGTGCTCGTTCCGATGACCATTGCTCCGCCTCTGGGAGTGGAGCGGCCACCGACGCCTGCATTGCACCAGTCGCCATTGTGCACAGTACGCTAAGGCTGGCCGCCAGATACAATCGGACTTTTGAACACTTCAATATATTCACCACTACCACGGGACGAAGAATGAGCCGGAACGCTCCGCTTTTCAATCGTAACGGGTTAGCATTCTTTCATGCTTGGAGGTCCCACTACGAATGAATACTGAAGCCATCCGGTTGACCCAATACAGCCATGGCGCAGGCTGTGGCTGCAAAATTGCACCCGATATCCTGTCGCGCATTCTCGCCAGCACGGATACAGAGGGCACTCAGACAGACTTTTCTTCACTGCTAGTGGGCCATCATACGAGGGATGACGCTGCTGCGGTCATTCTGAATGAGGAATATGCGCTACTGTCTACCACTGACTTTTTCATGCCGATCGTTGATGACCCGTACGATTTCGGGCGAATCGCTGCCACCAACGCCATTTCTGATATTTACGCAATGGGAGGCTCACCATTGGTAGCGGTGGCTATTCTCGGATGGCCCATCTCCAAATTGAGCGCCGAGACAGCTGGTCAGGTAGTAAAAGGCGGCCGAGACGTTTGCCAGCGGCTGGGTTTTCCTCTGGCCGGTGGGCACAGCATCGATTGCCCTGAACCTATTTTTGGGCTGGCGGTGACTGGAACGGTTTTGCGTAAAAGACTCAAGCGCAATGATGGTGGGCAGGTTGGAGACCAGCTCATTTTGACCAAGCCGTTGGGTATTGGCATTCATACGACGGCGGGAAAGCAAGGCAAGCTCAGCCCAGAACATACGGGCATTGCGACCGCGGTGATGTGTCAAGCCAATGATGTTGGCGCACTGTTGGCCCAGGTTGAAGGTGTTAATGCGCTGACCGACGTGACCGGTTTCGGACTGGCAGGTCATCTTTTAGAAATGTGTGATGGTGCAAACCTCGACGCTATAATCGACATGCCCGCGGTTCCCGAGCTGCCCGGTCTTGACGACTACATCAGGCTGGGGTGTGTGCCCGGAGGGACAGCTCGCAATATTGGCGCCAGTGGAAAGCGGCTCCCCGCACTGTCAAAAAGAGAGGAGTCCATCCTCTACGACCCGCAGACAAGTGGGGGGCTTCTGGTCTCGGTGACAGAACAAGCCCTGCCCACAGTAAAACGGCTGCTGATTGAAAATGGGCTCCCCAGCTCGATCATAGGAGCCCTCAGTGAAGCGGGAGGGCTGACGCCACAAATTTTGTTGTCTTCGACATGACGCAGGAACTTGATGATTTTAGGGCGTTTCTGACAAAAAATACGCCTTTGATCGACGTTCGCTCCCCGATTGAATTTGCAAAAGGTAGCCTTCCTGGCTCCGTTAACTTGCCCTTGATGGAAGACCATGAACGAGAAGCCGTTGGCATCTGCTACGGGAAATCAGGACAAGCCGCAGCAGTTCGGTTAGGCCACGAGTTAATCAGCGGCCCTGTCAAGAATGAGCGCGTCAAGCTTTGGAAACGATTCGCCGAAACATACCCTGAGGGCGCATTATTCTGCTTCAGAGGTGGACTGAGATCTGAGATTACACAGCAATGGCTCGCTGAAGTAGGCATAAGCTACCCAAGAATCAAGGGCGGGTATAAAGCAATGCGACAGTGGCTGAGTCATCAAGCAGACGCGACGATAGCGTCATCTTCGATTCTGCTGGTTGGCGGCCAAACGGGTGCAGCGAAAACGCGATTAATCAATGAAGGCGACGCGGGGCGCCCGATTTCAGGCAGCATCGATCTCGAAGGACTCGCAAATCATCGTGGCTCGGCATTTGGCCGACGTATCACTGCACAACCCACCCAAATAGCCTTTGAATTAGCTCTGGGCGTTGCACTACTGCGGCAAAAGGCGGAGAGCAACCGGTTTTTGATTCTGGAGGATGAAAGTCGACTGATTGGTCGCTGTGCGCTGCCACTCTCACTTCAGACAGCACGCAGCCGAGCAGACTGGGTTCGTGTGGAAGCAACACTCGCTGAGCGAGTGAGTCACTCATATGACAACTACATTCTGGGCAACTTACAGGAATACGTGGACATCGGTGAGCCACAAGCGTTTGACATTTTTTCGAAAGATTTGATTACCTCATTGGAACGCATTCGCAAACGATTGGGTGGTCAGCGCTTTAAGGAATTGCGCCGGATAATGCTGGACGCACTACTCAGCCACCGCCGTGGAGACCCCGAACAACATAAGCTATGGATAACAGCGCTGCTAACGGAATACTACGACCCCATGTACGAACATCAAATGAAGCAACGCGATCTGCCACCCATATTCAGGGGCAACCAGCGAGAGGTGACTGAATTTTTGTTAGCGCAATGCGGTTAGGATGCATTCTCTGCTACCACGGATAAAACCGGGTAAAAGATTGAGGTAAACTCTCGGACGACTCCCCGTAGTTAAACAGGATATAACTACCGCCTCCTAAGCGGTGATTCCAGGTTCGAGTCCTGGCGGGGAGGCCATAGCCGCTATGCTCGGTTGACTTGGCTTATGCACTCAGCCCTCTAGCGGGTAACGTCGGGCAAGCCATATCGCCAGTAACATAACAAGCAGCAAGGTCAGCCAAGGGGAACTGCTTGGAACGGCTACCGGTCCGTTCGGTGTGGGGTCTGATCCATCAGGCTCACCATCGCCATCTGTATCGGTGGTGGAAATAGCCGCATCGACAAAAGTCCCTTTGGTAAGCGTCCCGATCAACACTATTTAGCAATGCGAGACACGTATCTCTCAGCTAACCTACTCCCTAATCAAATAACGACTTAGCCCTCTTTAAGGGTTTTTCAAAAAATACTCAACATCAATTGATTAAACGCCCTAAGAGCGCGCGATCCAAATAGGCTAAGTATCGGTATAAGGAACACTGCCACGTGGCGACTATACCCTCAACGTGCCTTACCACATGACGACTAAACTGACCTTGCATCACCTTGAGTATTCCCAATCCTTCCGAGTGTTGTGGCTGCTAGAGGAACTGGCCATCCCTTATGAACTAATTGTGCATTCGAGGGATGAAAAAACCATGGCCGCGCCGGACGAGTACAAGGCGCTTTCTCCATTAGGCACCGCTCCAGTGATAACAGACGGCGAGCTTATTCTGGCCGAAAGCAGTGCCATCATGGACTACATTCTGGACAAAGCGCCCGGTCAAACACTCAGGCCAGAGCCCGAATCTCCTGACAGAACCCGCTATCTATTTTGGTGGCATGCTGCGCAAGGATCGATGATGCCACTACAGCTCATGAACGTGGTGCACACCATTTCCCACAAACGTTTGCCCTTTTTTATGCGGCCATTTATCGGGTTGTACGTGAAGGGTTTGGATGAGCTTTTTATCCGACCACGTCTCAATCGAATGCTATCGCTTGCAGAAGAAGATTTATCCTGCGCACCTTGGTTTGGAGGCGAAAGGCTCTCTGCCGCCGACTTTCTGATCGCCTTTAACCTGATTGCGGGCGCCGAAAGAGGTGTCATCGATGCGACTCAACATCCGAACTGCACTGCGTGGATAGCCAAAATGAAGGCACTTCCCAGCTTTGCCAAAGCGACTGAGAAGGACGGTCGGCCGAGCATGGCACTCAGTTATTAAACAGCCAAATAACTGGGGCTCCGCTTTGAGCCGTTCAAGGGTCGCTGACGGCTCTTAGCGCCTCAGTCTTCTGCTTGCAGATACCGCGCCAAGGTCTCGTGGAAATGCCTAATCCTAAGCTCCTGATAGCTTGCGGTAAGCACCTTTCGCGTCTTTGATGCCATCAAGCCTTTTTGTACCTCGGGTAAATTGTTGGCGTCCTGATCAAACAAGGCCCCTAACATTCCCAGCTCTTCTGCTTCTGCGTATTTCTGATCGTAGTCCAAGCGAATAGTTTTTGCGTCTGGTGGTCTCGGTTGATCCGATGGATAACCGTCCAGAAGATAGATATCCATAATACAGCGATCTGGATTCATACCGTCTGGGCGGTAACGATAGGTAATCTGACTTTGAAACCCACCCCACGGTGCGAAGTTTGGGAATACCAAATACAAAATAGAGTCCATTGTCTCGGCGTCAGTCACGGTCGCCAGTTGGTCACTGTCCATGAAGTCTGCAAACTCCGCTCTGCGAACAGCACCAATCGCTTGTCGTGAGGTGATCTCATCAGCGGTTAATCCTGTTAGCGTCAAAGCAAGCTCAAATCCTCCCGGACCCGTCATTGCCTCTACCGACTCCTGCACACTGAAACGGTCTGCCTGTCCAGGATTTGGGATTCCCTGTGCAGTAATCGTTCGACTCAAATGCTCGCCAAAAGTGTCATATTGAGAGTTGTCACCACCGGTAAACGACAGAATTTGCGGATGTGTTTGTATGGCATGGTAGGACTCGATAAAAGCCTCCATGGCGATCTTCCAGTTACATCGAATCTTCTTCTCAACATGTAATGAGACATAACGCCTCTCCGGTGCCCAACGTGTAAAGTGCTCACTCAACACCGAGGAATAGTCTTTGAAAGCCGGCGCTTCCAGGTCCAAATTGACCATTATCCAGCCACCCCACGTTGTCACCTGGACCTCTGGCAAACTCAGCTCTGCTAGATCGGCCTCATCAAACTCCCAGTCACAGTAGGCCTCCTTGAATCGACCATCCAAATGCCAACAAAAACCATGATAGGGACAGCGCAACTCCCGACTGGATCCTTTGCCTGACTTCAAGGCCCGACCACGATGCAGACACGAATTATGGAAGCCCTTCAACTCCCCCTTATCAGTGCGCACCAACAAAACGGAATAGCGTGCAATGTCATAAACGTAGTAGTCGCCAGGTTTGGAGAGCGCCGTTTCACGGCAGGCCATTTGCCAGACCTTAGTCCATAGGCGATCTACCTCGCGCTCAAATAAAGCAGGGTCTGTCCAAACATCTGTTGCGATGATCTGATTAGCCACCTCCGGTCGAGTATCGATTTTGAGGGCCGCCGGCACAGCGACTGCCTCCTGGCCAAGCAAATCTTGATAACTGAGAAATTCAGGCTTGTTCATTGTGCTCTCCACAACCGGGGGGCATCTCTCGGTTCATGCCCCGACTAGCGAATCTTGTCAAATGAAATGTGCAGATCCGTTAACCCTCGCAGTAACACATTCGGGCTATGCGTCAGTGGATTCTTACCCGACACCAAGCCCCAATTGTCAGTCCGTTGAAGCAGTGCGGTGAGTGCTACCTGAAGCTCGGTTCGCGCAAGTTGAGCCCCTAAGCAGAAATGCGCGCCCTGACCAAAAGCGAGATGATTATCGGCGTTGTCTCGATCCACTTTCAATTCGCCACCGCCAGGAAAGACTGACTCGTCTCTGTTCCCCGCAGCAAAACGAACCATCAAAAAAGACCCTTCCGGGACTTCCACCCCATCTATTTCAGTATCCTGTGTGGCCCTCCTCCACATACCTGTGGTTGGCGTTTCCAGTCGCAAAATCTCCTCAACTGCACTGGAAATCAACTCGGGTTGCTCGCGAAGCTTTACTTGCTGGTCTGGGTTTTGAATGAGAAGTACCACGCCACCAGCAATACTTGCTGTCGAGGTCTCGTTACCCGCCACTAATATCTGCTGGATCATACCCAGGGCTTCTGGCTTGGTAAGCAGTCGGCCGTCATCTATGGTGTTATTTGCGAGATCAGAAATAATATTATCCTGAGGATTGCCCCTCATTTGATCAATGAGGTCGGCAAAATAGTGCTGGAATTCGACAATATCCTTGGCATTTTGGATCTGCTGCTTGTCGTCAGCAAGGCGCCCGAGACGGCTCGCCGAAGCGTCGGACCATTTCTTGATCAGCGGCAACTCTGATCGCGGCACGCCCAACTGGTCAGCGATAACGTAAATCGGAAGCGGCACACAGAAGCGATTGAGCAGGTCAACCTCGTCATCATTAATCCACAGGTCAATCAGTTCGCCTGCAATCGCCTCAATATCACCCCGCATCCCCTCGATCCGTTTATTGGAGAACACTTTATTGACCAGATTTCGGTATACGCGGTGTCGAGGGGGATCTTGCGTAAGCAGGGTTTCCACCATCTCGTAACCCTCCGCATAGATTGCATTCACCTCTTCGTTGGTAGAGCCCGTATTCAATAGCGCACTGAAACTACTGGAAAACCGAGCGGGATCACGAATGATTTCCCGAATGTCGTTGTATCGCGTCACCACAAATACATTGGCATTGGGCACTTGCCAAATTGGCGCCTCATCCTGCAACTGCCGATATACATGAAAGGGGCACTCTTGTACCTCGGGACTGAAAAAATCCAGATCTGCTAGCTCAACTCGGCTCATAACAAGGCTTCCTTCAAAATCGATTCCGCTGTCGGCAAGGCTTGGGGAGATAGAACCGTATTTTTTGCAGCGACGAACGCCGCAAAATCACCCGTCACCACCTGCCATGTAAAGTAGTTTTCCTTCCCGTCAATCTCAGTACTAAAAGGGGTAAACCCCATCGGTATGTAAGAAAAATCTCGCCCCGTTCCGGGAAAAAGATACTCGCGTTGAAAATGGCTCAACGTCTCCATCTCAGCAAGGGGCAACATATCAAAGAAAGCGACTGCCGCATCTTGAACCCCTAAAAGACTGATGAACTGCGCCGGGAATAACCCGCCTGTCCAACGCGCATTAATTTCTGTCACGATAATATCGTCGCCGGCAATGAAATAATCGATGCCGCAGTTCACACCTTCTGGGGCAACATAATCGTGGGCGCGCGCATACTCACCCACCCGCATCAGTACTTCGCGGTGCTTATCTGAGACCACAAGATCGGGTGATATAAAATTACCTACCCACTTACCACCAGCGAACAGGATTTGCCGCACGTTACTAATAGAAATGCTCTCGGGAGTAATAGTCAGGTCTACTGTCATCTCACGCCATCGTGTAGTGTCCAGCTTTTCCTGCAGTAGCACTTCAATCTCAGCGTCGTATTCCGCAATTTGACGCAAGCACTCGCCCAGATCAGCAACGGCAAAAACATTCCTCGAGCCCGCTAGACCCAATAACTTCACCATCACCCCTTCCGGGTGCTTGGCAAAAAACGCACCTGCAGCGCCGGAGAGTAGCGCCTCCTTGCGATAAACCTCAGTGTGGGGCACTGGGATATCCGCTAAAGGAGCATGGACAGCAAAGTGTAATTTTGAGTTCATATTCTGGCTGACAGCCAGCGCTTCCTCGTTTTGATGTAGCGGCCAATTGCTGCCACTCACCATGTACAGATTGACCATCTCCACCATAGGCAAGGTCGATTTGACACGGGGATAATAGTCATTCAGCGGGTGGAACTGCCAATTAGAACTCGGGACGGTCTGCAGGCCCATATCAGTGAACATATCGCTGTAGCGTGCCAAATTTTCAAACCAGGGAGACGCCGCGAATACATCTGCCAATGCTACGTGATCGATCGGCTTACCCAGTCCAGTAAGTGCAACCTGCAGCGCACAAGTGAGCACCTGGTTCTCCTGATGATCGATCTGCTGTTTTGGTGTCAAGCTGCGCAAATCGTGGTGCAAAGAACAATCGTCGCCCGCCATGGCGTAAACCACTGACGCTGACTGTTCTGGAATAAAACTGCCCGTCTTCAACTTCAACTGATCAACTCTCCACTCCTGCGGCCCTCAGCGCCATGCTCTGTAGTGCTTTGGGGCTTTCGGCGGCAGCTCGCAACTGAGCTAACAACTGAGGGAATCCCCCTCCCGACAAGGTATCCATTTGTAGCCCTGCAGCATGATTTTCGGCAATCTGCGGCGCCAGTGACCTGCTAAAAGACGCTTCAAAAGTTGAAAGCACAGGCAACACTTCCGACTCAGAAAATCCAGACGACAGTATGTTCAGACATTCCGCCAATTGCCCCGCAACCCGAAAGCAGGTGTTCATCCCCATGCTCCGCGCTGGATGCATCGCATGCCGGGCATCGCCAATGAGCACAGCGGCTCCCTGGCCTGTGTATGTCTTACTTTGCTGAGAAACGGG
>JADHNP010000062.1 GCA_016779445.1 Luminiphilus sp.
AAAACCTGAATCACCAACACTTCCACCGCAGTGAGGAGTAAGTCGCTACCATAAAAGGCAATCCACCAGCGCAGTGATAAGGCCCATGAGTAGCAATAACGTTAATACGAAAAAGATAACCTGTCTGGGAATCAATTAATCTCCAAAGGATCATGAGTCGCGCAAGTTGGCAGATCTTTGAGTGCGCTCCGCGTTACTGTGACCGCTGCGCACGTCGTAACCATTGCAGCCCATGGAAACCAACCTACTTACTCGACCGGGACCTGATGTAGCCGCAGCACCATCCTCCTGCTGCACCGGCGATCCCCTGCGCCAGAAGACCACCCAAAGATCTCGTCGGGGCAAAGACATCCACACCCAGAATGAGGGCCAGTAAGGGGTGCAAAGCGAGGATACAACCAGCACCGACCAAAGCGTAGGCATAGGTAACGCGGTCTGAGCGCATGCGAGATATCACCCCATCATAGAGACCCCATCCGGCTGCTAGAGCGAGTGCCATTATGGGCAGTAAGGTGGCACTCAAACCCAGTAAATCCGCGCGCGAAACCTCAATTCTGGCAGCCCAGCTCACCTCAAGCCCCATCGCTTGGACCGATGCCAGAACGACCTGCGTACCCGCTATAGAAGCCAGTACAAAGGAAACCAATATCCCTATCGCGTAGCCAAAAATAACTCTGATCACTGTGATCTCCATCCTTGATCCGGTTGTATCGTCGTGACGGGACTCGCATTGGCTAGCATCCAGTCATGCTACGCTCGCGTAATCTTTTGGGCTCAAATAAAAAGGACAGCGCCATGCGTGATTCGATCATACGGCCCATGCAAATGTTCTTAATTATGCTAGGGGGCGCACTGGCTCTCTCAGTGCAAGCCTATGAAGTGACCCAACTTGCCTCAGGGCTTGATAAACCTTGGTCTATTGCGCCCATAGACGGGGGTCGTTTTCTGGTTACCGAGAAAAGTGGACAACTGATCCTCCTGGGTGCCGAAGGTAGCCTCACCCCCATCCCGGGGACTCCCAAGGTGTATTTTGCCAATCAGGGCGGCTTACTCGAGGTCCTCCCCGATCCGCTTTTCAGCCAGAATCAGACACTCTACCTCAGCCTTGCCGGTGGTGACGGCGACGCCAATCGCACCAGTATTGTCCGTGGTGTGCTTGAGGGCACCGAACTGACGCAGGTCTCCACCCTACTTGAGGTTTCCCCCGATAAGCAGGGGCCTGCACATTACGGGGGCAAGATGGCTTTTTTACCCGATGGCACGTTGCTCATCAGTGTAGGTGAAGGCTTTAAGTATCGCGAAAAAGCTCAGGATCTCGAGTGGGAATTAGGCAAGCTGCTGCGCATTAATACAGACGGATCCGTGCCAGCCGACAACCCGTTTCCCCAAAAAGCGCCCCGTGTATACAGCTATGGCCATCGAAACCCCCAGGGCTTGGTGTATGACGCCTTAACAGATCGGATCCTGATGCTCGAGCATGGCCCGAAAGGCGGTGATGAGCTCAATCACATCCTAGCCGGTAAAAATTATGGTTGGCCGGCCATTACCTATGGTGTCGACTACAGCGGAGCGGTGATCTCTCCGTTTACCGAGGCTGAAGGAATGGAGCAGCCACTAACATACTGGGTGCCCAGCATTGGGCCGTCGGGCTTGGCTATTTACCACGGTGATCAGTTCCGAGAGTGGCAGGGCGACCTGCTGTTGGGCTCCCTGATCAATGGCGAGATGCGCCGACTAAAGCTCGAGGGAGAAACCGTCATCTTGGACGAGGCAATTTTCCCGGAGGTCACAGGCCGGGTGAGGGATGTGCGTGTTTTACATGACGGCAGCATTGTTGCCATTACCGATGAGGGAGATATCTTTCAGATAACCGATTCTCCTTAGACAGGGGGCCTTGGGCATTTCGCAGGATAAGGGCAACATTCCCTGGGTGCTAGCTGATGCCGCCCCAACGAAGTCTCACTTGATTTTTTCTCGCGCAACTTGGCGCCACCAAACGGGTTTCCCCTCGGTGACCCCTGACATATGATCAAGGCGTCGAAACAGTTCGACCCGAGTCAAACAGCCATGCTATTTGACGGGTATAAAAAAGGAGAGGCATCTTGGCGTCGGAACACACGATTCTTGCCAGCGACCTGAGGGTAATCGAACGGTTTGTACTCAGTCGGGGTGACGATATCGAACCGCTTTTACAGATCGCCAATATTCCCCCTGCCCTTCTAAAAAACCCGCGGGAACGCATCTCTTCCCCACAAGTGGGCGCACTCCTCGATGAACTGGCCAGAGCGTACCCTGAGAGTCAGCTGGGGCTGGAGTTAGCGACTTTCCATAGGATTACTGACACCCATGTGCTCGGCATTACCGCCATCTCTTCTGAGACCACACTGGGAGCGCTTCGGCGCCTCAGCAAATATCAGGCACTGATCTCGACGCAGCAGCCGCTACAACTGCTCGAGAACAGCAATACCGTCACCGTGACCAAATCGGCAGTTCAGGGAGAGCAGGCCGAACACATTATTCAAAGCTTTTTGTTCGCCGTGCTCTTAACCGCGGTCCGAGAAATTTCCGGTTTCTCAGGCGATATCGTCAGCGTTGCCTTCACCGGGAAACCCATGGGAGATGAGGCCAGGTATCGACAAGTCTTTGGTCCCCGGGTGGCATTTTCGGCCAAACATGCCTCACTAGTGCTGCCCAGAGACGCATTGGATACTCCGATATCCACGAGCAATATCGATATCATCACGCGCAACGAACCCATGCTGGCGTCCCTGGTCCGCTCAGTAAGGGAAAATAGCCTGCCTGCAACTGTTAAAATGGCGATTCTTGATCGGCTGCCTGAACAGACATTAACCGAGGAGAAGGCGGCGGCGACCCACAACATGAGCCTCCGTACCTTTCAAAGAAGGCTGGAGAGCGAAGGGACGCGATTTCGCGTCCTCCTCGACCAAACCCGCACCCAGCTGGCAGAGAGTTTATTGGCAGACGCCTCTAACACACTGACCGAAGTGAGTTTTTATTGCGGGTTCAGCGAACAGGCTTCTTTTTCGCGCGCCTTCAAGCGCTGGACCGGCAAAACCCCTTCCGCCTATCGAGCAACACTGCTTGACGATACCTTGTGAGATGCTTTTGACGGGTGGTTGAGACGCTTTCAAAGATCCCAAGGCCGTTTAATCAAACCATCAGGACAGGGATCGTGCCCAACATTCACTGTCAGATCAGTTAGCCGCGATCAGCGCTACTGCTCGATCTACCGCCGCAGCCTCGGTATTGAAACTCGTGACGAATCGGGTCATATCTGGCTGAGCCGGCCAATCGTAAAAGCCGAGCCCCCCATCCCGCAGGCACGCTCGTATTTTCTCAGGTATCACCGGGAAAATCTCGTTGGCATCGACGATCCAAGGCAAATCAATACTGCTGTGGCGGCTGAACGCTTCGGCGAGTTGTTGCGCCATGGCATTGGCATGACGCGCGTTCTTCAACCACAATTCGTCCTCCAACAGCGCCAACCACTGCGCCGCTAAAAACCGGTGTTTGGACCACAGATGCCCGGCCCTCTTGCAGCGATAGGCAAATTGTTCCGCCAACGCCTTGTTAAAAATGACCACCGCCTCCGCCGCGATACCCCCATTCTTTGTCAATCCAAAGCTCAGGCAATCCACGCCCGCGCGCCAGGTCAGCGCTGCAGGCGTCGCACCCGTGGACACCACCGCATTGGCAAAACGGGCACCATCTACGTGAAGGTGCAATCCGTAAGCATCTGCAAGGTCTCGGTAAGGCGCTATCTCGGAGGCGCTATAGACGGTTCCTGACTCCGTCACATTCGACAAGCTGATGACGGCCGGTTTGGCATTGTGCACACCATGCACCGTAGCGATCTCCATATGCGAGCGCATCGTGTCCACATCGGGCTTACCCGCCAAACCCGTCACGCCCACCAACCGCGCGCCACCGGTGTAAAATTCCACTGCGGTATTTTCATCGTTGCAGATGTGCGCGCCATTGTGACAATAAATGGCCCCCCACGAGGGCGAGAGCGCGCTCAAAGCAAGGGCATTTGCCGCCGTGCCAGTTGATATAAAAAATACCGCACAGTCTGTCTCGAAAACCTGCTGTACCGCCAAACCTGCTGCGGCAGTCCATTGATCTTCACCATAGCCCGCCGCACTGCCCTCAGAGAGGTTGTGTAAGCGCTCAAGCACCTTCGGGTGCGCGCCGGCCTGATTGTCAGAGACGAAACTCATTTCCCCCACTTTTGCAACTCCATTCTCGGGATCTAGTGTAGAGATTATGTCACGCCTCGTTGGTTGTTTCCTCGAGGACGGTCTTTTTTCCGATAGTTGATCTGGGGATGAAAGCGCCCTCGCGATCTCGCAGAGCCAGGCGCGCTTCGTGTTATAAGACGTCCACTATGAGAAGCGTGATGCCTGCCCTGCGATACTTTTTAGTGGTATCGACTGTATTGATACTCGTTCTGACAGCAGCCGCTGTCAGCCTGAGTTTGGGTGTGTCACGCCCCCTGTATGAATGGATTGCCAGCAGCGCTCTGAACCGGGACGTGCGAATAGAGGGCCCAGTCGCTCTCCGCCTGGGCACCATGACAACAATTACAGTGAACGGCGTTACCATTGCTGGCACCACAGAAGCCACACCCGTTTTTGCCACAGTGGGTTCAGCGGCTGCACAGCTCTCACTGCTACCGCTTCTGGATAATGACATCACCCTCTCAACCGCTTCAATGACTGATGTGGCCGTATTTATTGATATCGATGAGAACGGTCAGGGTAATTGGCCAGCCCCCCGTAGCGAAACCCTAGAAGCTGATAGGGTCGATGGTAGCGGAGAGATTTTGTATGGCCTACGCGCTAATGACGTGCACATGGAAAGGGTCCAGCTAAGCGTTCAGGATACTGCCAACAACCGTCAACACGTGGTGTTCATCGACGCCCTTCACGAGACACTCATTGACGATCATGTTCAGGTGATCAGTCGGGGCACACTGAACAATACCCCCTTCGAAACGACGATGACGCTCGATGGCGTCGTGTCACTGCTCGATATTCGTGACTGGGAGGCCGGATGGCAGGGCACTCTCGGAGATGCCGACTTCCAGCTGTCAACTTCCATCGAATCGCTTGATCAAATCATGCGCTCGGAGATCAATGTGGCCATTCATGCCGATAGCGCAAATGCTCTGCTGCAAACCTTTGCATTGCCTGCGATCAAGGACGGACCTGTCGACATGGCGCTGCACACTCACCAACATGATTCAAGGCAACTTATCGATATCGATGTCCAGTTTGGCGAATTTCACATCGCCGGTACCGCCGATCAAGACCTCGCGGCATTATGGGAGTCGGGCCATGTAGCCCTGCGCGCAAGCGGTCCCAGCCTCTCCGAGTTTGGCGCCCTATGGGGCACCCCCAATTGGCCCACGACCCCTTTTAACATTGATCTCGAGGGGTCGGTAGAGGGTTCAGAAATCAACGTTGAGACACTTCAGCTAAACAGCGACGCCGTCACACTGGCATTGTCAGGAAAGCTCCCAGGATATCGATCTCTCGGCACAGGCTCCCTGAGCGGGATGATCGACATTCCCACTTTAAGCGCCTTTTCGAGCCTTCTTGACCTTCCCCGGCAGTTGCAGGGCTCGCTCCATGGCACCGTATTGCTGACACGTGACGCGGGTGTCACTGATGTCCTCCTTGCCAGCCAATCGTCGCTTCTCACCTTAGAACTTAGTGGCAGATTAACACCGGGGGAAGGTTTTTCAGGATCGACCATGCACTTCTCGGGGAGCAGCGCCGAGCCTAGCCAATGGCTCGGCATCCTCATAGACAGTCCACCCGCATTGGGCCCCGTCCAATTTTCAGGTGCAGCGACTGTCATGGCGCCCGAGACCGTCGCACTAGAGAAATTAGTGGTGCGAATGGGTAAAGACGTTTTGGCTGCCGAAGGCATCCTTGGCTGGGCGACCGCGCAACACAAAACAGCGATTTCCATGGCAGTACAATCTCATAATTTACGCACCACTTTGACGCCTTGGGTGCCATCACCCCAGTTCATCCCCAGCGTTCCTGCCACGGCTGAGAGTGACTTCACTTATCCGTCCGCAGATGTAGTGCATATTGAAAACGCGGTGATGTCAGCAGCGACGGGCGTGGTTCGGTTCGTGGGCGCTGCGTCCCTGAAAGAATCCACTCCCACCCTATCTGGTTTTATGGACATCTCAGTGCCCGATCTCCAGCCCCTTTTCACCGAATTTACCGTGCCGCAGCGCTACCAAAGACCGCTTAACTTAAAAGCTAATATCGCACTGGCGCCGGGCACCATTGCTATTTCGATTGACAATGACCAATTGACGTATGGGTCGATCAGCGCCACTGGTCATCTATCCATAGACCTCATCGATAACCTTGGGCATTTTAATTGGCTGGCAAGCGCACCGGACCTAATGAGTTATTTACCCGCCGGTAAGAACGGTATCGACAGGCCCCCAATGCCGATGAACATGAGCGTCATTGGGGAATGGAACGAGGTCTCGTTACGTGTGCAGTCACTGAGCGTTGAATCGAATGAAATCCAAATTGATGCTGGTGGCTTCCTTGAACTGGCCAGTCTGGAGTTCATCAGTAGCCATCTTGACGCCGATATCAACATCAACCGTTTGAGTGTACTCAACGACTGGCTAGATTTTCCTTTTCCGGATCAGGATCTGCAGGTTACCGCGGATTTTGATTCGCGAGGCGGCGCTCTCGTGATCGACACTCTGGCCCTGCACTCTGGAGACAGTGATCTCATTGTGCAGGGAACAATAGAACGCCCGTCAGATCCTCAGGTGGCACTGGATATCGTGGGCACTCGACTGAATTTGGATCCCTGGGTCGACGCGTTGCGCGAGCGTAACGATACCAAAAGCAAGCGAGACTATCGCGCAACCGACAACCAGTATGTCTTACCTGACTATCCGATCTCGACAGAATGGCTTAGTCATTTTAGTGCCGACGTAGATTTGCAGATCGACGAGCTAGTGGGCATGCCCAGACCCGTATTCAACGTTCAGGGTGCCTTTACAATGGGCAATAGTGGCATTCGGGTCGAAAGATTGTCCGCCGAAAACGAGCGTTCGGGCGGCGCGACACTGACAGGATCCCTGCTCAGTCGTCCCGAGACCGCTCCACAACTCGATATTGCGATCGAGGGCTCCGAGCTGGTGTTGGGGATACCCAAAGCTCCCTCGGAAGACATCGACTCGCTGCCCTCCTATGAATTCAGGTCCAAATTTAGCGGCGAGGGCACCACAACGCGGAAATTGGCCTCCAATCTCGAAGGGCATCTCAATGTGGTAATGGGGTCAGGGAAAGTGCTAAATGCGGGCTTCGACAGACTGACCAATTCCTTCTTGCAAGAGCTGTCGAGGACACTTAATCCGCTCCAAAGCCAACGCGAGGATACGTCAATCAATTGCGCGGCTGCATTTGTCGCTGTAGAGAACGGCAAACTCTCGGGAAAGCCAGCGATAGTCGTGGACACGCCTGATGTAAAGATATTTTCTAATATCACACTCGATTTAGATTCCGAACGCATCAAAGCTAAATTTAAGACAGTGCCACGAAAGGGATTGGGGTTTAGCGTGAGTAGCCTCTTTAATCCGTATGTCGAGGTTTCCGGCACACTGGCGAAACCAAAAATAACGGTTGATCCCACCAATACCTTGGTGGGCGGTAGTCTCGCCGTGATGACAGGGGGATTATCTGTTTTGGCGCAGAATTTTGTCGACAGAGTGAATGCAAGTGGCAACGTCTGCGCCGAGCGGCTCATTGAGGCCAATGAGGAAATGCAAAAGCGCGATATTAAGAACTAGGTCACAGGCCCCTGAATGACGCGGAGATTGATGACGCCCTGTAGACCTCGGATTTCTCCCAACAGCGACTCTTGCGGCACACCATCTAAGTCAATGATGTTGTAGGCAACATCACCGACACTCTTGTTCAATAAGTCAGCAACGTTTAATCCGTCATCGCCAATCAAGGTCAGAATATGACTCAACATACCGGGTTCATTGCGATTGGATATTGTCACGCGGCAGTCGGTGGTGCGATCGAGCTCAATTGAGGGAAAGTTGACCGAATTGCGAATGTTGCCATGGTCAAGAAATGCCTTGAGCTGGCTTGCCGCCATGACGGCACAATTCTCTTCGGCTTCTGCTGTGCTGGCACCAATGTGCGGCATCAGTAACGCATCATGCCTTCCAAGGAGCATCGGGTTGGGAAAATCGGTGACATAAACACGCAATTGCTTATCATCGAGTGCTGTCACGATCGCCTGCGTATCGACGATCTCTTCCCGGGCAAAATTGAGTAGGCAGCTGTCTTTTCGGAAGTGTCCCAGCATCTCTGAGTTAATCAGCCCACGCGTAGCGTCTAGCACCGGTAGATGCAGACTCACAAAGTCACTGCGACTGAAGAGTGACTGCATGTTCTCCATGCGCTGAACCTCACTTGGCAAACGCCAGGCCGCCTCTACCGAAAGAGCGGGGTCGTACCCCACCACCAGCATCCCCAAATCCAGACCGAGTTTTGCCACCAAACTGCCGATAGAGCCCAAACCCACGACGCCCAACGTCTTGCCCGCGAGCTCTGCGCCGGCAAATCGCTTTTTTTCCTGCTCCATCAATGCATTCATCGCTTGAGCAGACATAGAGGCATCCTGCGATTGAGCAAAAGCGATGCCACCTACAATGTCCCGCGACGCCAAAAGCATAGCGGCAGCGACCAGTTCTTTTACCGCATTTGCATTAGCGCCAGGCGTATTAAACACCGGGATGCCACGCTCGCTGCACATCGTCAACGGAATATTGTTGACGCCAGCCCCTGCACGCGCAATTGCAGTAACTGATGGCGGTATCTCCTCAGCTTGCAATTTATGGCTGCGCAGCAGGAGTGCATCAGGGTGCGCTATGTCGTGCCCCACTTCATAGCAATCGCGCTCGAACCGGTCGAGGCCACGTGGAGAAATCGTGTTGTACGTCTTAATTCGGTGCATAACCCTGGGTCAGTGTTTACGGGATGCGCATTGTGCGTCATTGTCAGAGTCTATGCGAGTTATTGGGCATTAAATCAGTGTCACCTCGCCGGCCAGATCCACTTTGACCACATCTCTGATCGCATCGGCAAGTTGCCGAAAGTTAACGCGAGAGGGAGATCGTCGGCGCCAAGCCAAAGCGTGGTCTCGACTCATGGTGACGCCTTGAACATCAGTAATGCGAGGTGTGTCTGATTCACCAATTTCCGAGGCCACATAGAGGGCCGGCAGAAAAGAAATCCCCATCCCCATCACAACCATTTGCCTCAATGTATCCAATGAGGTCCCCTCGAAATCTCGGTTTACAGTTGCGCCTAGACTTTCACATAGATCGCTCACCTGCTTGTGATAGAGATGTTGTTCATCAATCGTCAGTACAGATTCACCGACCAAGTCAGCCCCGGTGACCGATGACTTGGATGCCAACGGATGCTCTAGGGGCACCGCCAGCTTGACGGGCTCCCTGAATAATGGCGCTATCTCGAGCTCATCGCCCTGCAAGGGAAGTGTCGTCAAAACCACATCGTGGACGGCAGACTTTAGTTCCGCGCCCAATTGAGCCGGTGTCGATTCACGAACATACAGTCGGAGATTCTCAAAACGCCGGTGAAGTTGAGGAAGAACGCGGGGTAGCAGATAGGGCCCCAGAGTGCGTGTTACGCCCATGCGGTATACGCTGTCGCTCGAGACGCCGCGCGCTTGATCAAAGAAACTTTTCAGTTCTTCTGCCATACGCCTGGCACGGGGGAGCAACTCACGCCCTACTGGCGTCAAGATAACCCCATTGCGTTGTCTCTCGAAAAGCGTGGTGCCCAGCGCCTTTTCCATAGCGGCGATCTGCACAGTCAGGGTAGGCTGGGTCACTCCCAAGCGATCTGCGGCCCGGCGAAAGCTGCCAGCATCCGCTATCGCCTCAAAATAACGTATTTGCCTAAAGCTTAATTGCTCAGGTTGAATCATATTTCACATTCTCGTGGCGCAGAAACCATAAAAACTGGCGGATCTCACAGAAAAAAGGGATTCTATTGCCGAACAAAACAGCGACACCACAATTATATAAATAGAAATTATCGCTACGTATCAATTTATTCAATTTCCCTGTCACCTGTTCCTTCCGACCCACCTGCCCCAGACCCTGTCGCACTCTCACATTATTCGACGGCCTTGACATGAATCTTGAGTGTGCCCTCGCGGTGAATCGCCACCGAATACAGCAACAAACAGCGCAATTGAAATGGGCGTTACTCACCCGCAGGTGTTGTTGCTCTGCCACTAGGCAGTAAAGGTATAGAAAAAAACTATCACAAGTATACTTGGTCTTTATTTTTCTTATCACGTATAAAGCGGTGTCGTCCATAGGAGAGAGCACAATGAACCACAACGACGTAGTCGCATTGTTTGACAGTTGGAACGCCGCTTTAGCGACATTGAACCCCGATGCAGTGACCACACTCTATGCGGAAGACGCCGTGTTGTTACCTACCGTCTCCAATCAGGTTCGACATAATCACACTGAAATAAGAGATTATTTTGTGGGCTTCCTGCAGAAGTCACCGCAAGGCGTGATCGACGAATCTAACGTGTGCATTCTCAGCGACACACATGCCACCAATTCAGGCGTTTACACCTTTACCTTTGGTGATGGCTCATCCGTGACAGCGCGGTTCAGCTACCTTTATGTCGCGACGGCCGACGGTTGGAAGATCCTACAGCATCACAGCTCAGCGATGCCCGAAGGCTGACAAATACTATGTAACCTAAGTAGCGAGGGCTTTTTCTCTGCGCCCTCAGCTGCTCCCACCTCAAGGACACAAGGTCCCCAGGCGCTTTACCTTTAGGACACGATGCTCATGACAAGGTTCTTTGACTTTTCTCACCTTCGCGGCGACATTTTCGGTGGATTAACCGCCGGGGTAGTTGCTCTCCCTCTAGCACTGGCCTTTGGTGAAGCCTCCGGCGCTGGCCCCATTGCCGGTGTGTATGGTGCTATTTTGGTGGGGTTTTTCGCAGCCCTTTTTGGCGGCACCCCTTCACAAATTTCCGGCCCTACCGGCCCTATGATTGTAGTTTTTGCGGGTGTCTTCGCTTCGCTAAGCGGCGACATCTCTCTGGTATTTGCCACCGTGATACTAGCCGGCGCACTGCAAATTGCCTTCGGCGTTTTGGGCTTTGGGCAGTACATCAGGTTGGTACCCTATCCGGTGGTCTCGGGGTTTATGAGCGGGATCGGCTGTATCATTATCGCATTGCAGCTGGCACGACTATTTGGCCATGAGCCTGCGGAGACTGGCACCATCCCCGCGCTCTTGGAGGTGCCAACCGCCGTGATGGATCCAAACATGGGTGCGCTGGGTGTGGGGATCCTGACTCTAGGCATCGTGTTTTTCTGGCCCAGCAACTGGGGCCGGTATTTACCCGGCCCGCTGGCAGCGTTGATCACCGGGACCGTGGTTAGCCTCGCGTTAACCGATGTTCCAGTATTGGGCGCCATTCCTACCGGTCTGCCAGAATTTATCGTGCCTTCTTTTTCCAGCGAAACCATTCTCATTGTCTTCGAAGCAGCGTTGATCCTGGCGATTCTTGGCGCAATAGACAGTCTGCTGACATCACTGGTCGCCGACAACATGACACGCACTCGACACGACTCCAACCGGGAGCTCATTGGTCAGGGTATCGGCAATGTGGCAGCAGGATTTTTTGGCGGCATTCCTGGAGCAGGAGCGACTATGCGAACCGTCGTCAATATCCGCACAGGTGGGGTGACCAAAATTTCTGGCATGTTGCACAGCCTGTTGCTGCTCGCGGTGGTGCTAGTGCTCGCACCTCTGGCAGCCAAAATACCCCACGCCGTACTGGCTGGGATTCTCGTCAAGGTCGGCTACGACATTATTGATTTCTCTTATCTTAAGACAGCGCATCGCGGTCCGCGTTTTGACCTACTGCTCATGGTCATGGTATTGAGCCTTACCGTGTTTGTAGACTTAATCACAGCAGTGGTTGCGGGTGTTGTCGTGGCGGCCATCGCATTCGTTAAGCAGGTAGCCGACGAACAATTATCGTCAGCAGCAGGACAGCAAGATGGCGGAGCAGAAGGACTCTCTGACAAGGAAGCTGCGTTACTTGAGGAATGCGGCAGTCGACTGACCTATTTCAATTTCGGTGGCCCATTAAGTTTTGGAGCGGCAGCTGATCTGGGACATCAGGTCAGAGAACGTCTCAGCCCGGCACACCACACCTCGCTCGTTCTGGATTTTTGTAGAGTGCCTTTCATGGATGTTTCTGCGGCACGCGCCGTTGAAACGATTGCGCTGGACGCAATCCACGCAGGCAAACATCTGTACCTCTGTGGGATCAATGAAGTGGTCGCGGCAAGCCTCGCAGGCCTCGGAGTGAACGAACACCTCTCAGATGAGCATCGCTACGCATCTCGTCTGGAGGCGCTACAAGCGGCTCGCAACTGGATCTTTGACAACATGGATGACAATGCGAGCTCCGCTGACAGTACTACCGATAAGCCCACCACTGCTTGATACACTTGTGCCTCCTTTTCTATTGGAGGCAGCGTGTATGACCAGAATCTTTTCGTTTGTTTGCGGTGCCTTAATGCTGTGCGCCTGCGCGCCTGATGACACAGATGCCTTCGACACGGGGATTGCGCCGGGCGCTGTCATTATCGATGTCCGCACACCGGAAGAATTCACTTCGGGACACTATCCAGGTGCCATCAATATTCCATATGATCGTATCGTCGAAGGATTATCGGCAAGGTCCATACCGCGCGACACTGCACTGGTGCTCTACTGCCGAAGCGGAAACCGCTCGGGAAAAGCCTTGGTAACACTCAAAGCAGCAGGATTTTCGCAACTCCAAAATGCGGGCGATCTGACGACACTACTCGCTGTGCATCACCAAATCATGAGCAATCCCACTGACGAAGGAACCTAGATTACAGGGATACTCTGTTCTTCAATCACACTCAGTCGCTGTCGAAGTCCGCTATGGGCCACCTTATCTGAGAGGTATCAGACACGGATCAGCCATCCGCGGGCTTTGAGAGGCTCGCAAACTGGGCCAGCGCATCATCTGGAAGCCGATCGCTACCTTCTCGATAACGCTCAGCGCAGGCAGTGTAGAAGCGAGCATTCAAAAGGTTGGCCTCGCCACAGTCTCTGGTAGCGACTACTTTTCCAGGCACTCCCGCGATCACCGAATTTGGGGGGAAGACTTTGTTTTCAGTGATAATCGTATGGCCTGCGACAATTGAATTTTCACCAATCTTTGCGCCATCCATAATGGTGGCGTTGATACCAATGAGGCACCGGTCTCCAATCTCGCAACCGTGGAGGGTTGCATGATGGGTGATAGAGCAGTCCTCGCCGATGATAGTGGGTGAAGCGATACCCACATGAATCATCACGAAATCCTGAATATTCGTGCGGGCTCCGAT
>JADHNP010000063.1 GCA_016779445.1 Luminiphilus sp.
ACTCGCGCCACACCGGTCAGCGTGCCGCCTGTGCCATAGCCTGACACAAAGTAGTCAAGCTTTTCGCCCTCAAAGGCATCCATGATTTCCCTTGCAGTGGTGCGCTCATGCACATCAGCGTTTGCGGGGTTCTCAAACTGACGCGCCATGAACCACCCATTGGCCTCCGCCAGTTCCCGGCATTTGGTAACCATACCCATACCTTTATCTTCCTTGGGCGTCAGGATGACTTTGGCACCGAGAAAGCGCATCAGCTTCCGACGCTCAACGGAGAAGGTCTCAACCATTACCGAAACAAAAGGGTACCCCCGGGCGGCGCAGACCATTGCAAGTCCGATACCAGTATTTCCAGAGGTGGCTTCAATCACCGTTTGACCGGGCTTCAGCTCTCCCGATTGCTCAGCGGCATCGATGATCCCCATGGCGAGCCGGTCCTTCACTGAGCCGAGAGGATTAAAAGCCTCGATCTTCACCCACATGGTTACGTGGTCAGGAGCGAGTTGGTTAATTCTGACGATAGGCGTATCGCCTACGGTTTCGACGATGTTATTGAATTTGCCGCGCATCATTATCCTCCGGCCTGGTGTGTTCTATTTTTTTTGCTGAGTAATCGTTAATTGGTATGGACTGACCTAGAAAAAATCGTAAAGCAGCAAGATACCCATATGTTGCAAGGCATACACCTCTCCCGAGGTTTTGATTGCCTCTGCGATTGAGGTTACGTCCACGTTGTCTGCCGGTCATTCTATGTCACGCACTACAGTTTGCTTCAGGCTGTTGATATCAAATGTGGGTATGAACACGGCACTCACCTTGATGGCGTCGACCGCTAAATCCTGAAATCGCATTTAATTAAATTGTCCCAGAGCCACGGTACCATGAGGCGGTGAATTATCTAGGCGTCATTTTGCATTAGGCGCACCATCTGAAGCGCGATGCGGTTCCATTTGATGCTCGGGCAGGGGACGACCACCATCGCCGATGAGTTGCGCCGTGAAAAGTCGGAACTCCTCGCTGCCGGTAGTACGTTGATTGATCCACTGCACATGGCCTTGGGCGCCCTCCCGTAATTTTATGCCCCAGAGGCCCTTTATTGCATTGGGTAATTGGGAGTAGCGCATATCAACAATCAGAGACGGATCCCTCCCATCGACAGCGAGCCAATTATCGGAAAACCACCTGAATCGCGCGATATCGCCTGCCTGCTGACTGTCCGTATCAAGCCATGGAAAATCCTTGGGGACATCTAACTTAGATGTTGATTCCCCGGGAAAGTAGGTGGATGTGATACCCGCTCTTATAGCATCGACATAATATCGCTCGTCATACTCATAGATGACCTTCCACAGGAGTAGATTCGCAAAGCCTGGTTTCACTTCCAGTCGGATAGGGTCGTGACCGCGGCTGATGACCAATTTCTCAGCCGCATCAAGCGCCCGGTGATTTTGCACCACACCGATACTCAAATAGAGGGTGGCCCAGCAGAGCCCTCCCAGCGCAAGGTGGGTATGGCGGCGGATCGCCCCAGCAATGACTAGGCCGGCCAGTGGCAACGTAAATAGAGGATCAATGACTGAAACGTTGTGCCAGGCGAAGCGCGCGTCGGTCAGTGGCCATAGCAATTGGGTGCCGTAAGTCGTGCAGGCATCCAGCAAACCATGAGTGCCATAGCCCAGCATAGCCAGCCACCACACTGCACGAAAAGACAAGGCGTTTTTGGCGAGGGGGTAAAAAACCACCGCGCAAATCAATGCCCCAATCGGGATGAAAAATAGCGAGTGAGTAAACTGTCTATGGTATTCAAGAAAAAGCAGCGGATCCTGAGCGGATCGAATGAAAACATCCAAATCCGGCGCCATTCCGGCAAGCGCGCCGATCCATAAAGCATGACGGATAGCAGCGCCGGAACTGCCCGATTGACTCGCGGCTGCGCCAATAGCTGCTTGACTCAGTGGATCCATTTTCGCCTCGAGGATGAGATGAGATGTTCTCAGTTGGCTGGGACTAGATCGAAGGCGCACCTTATCAAATACAGCGACTCAGACCCACCGGTCGCCATTAATGGACCTGATGGCCTTGTTGCGAGGTGCGGCGTGTAGGCCGTGCTGTTTGAGGCTGTTTCGCGCCATAATGAAACCGAACGACATGCAGTATGGCGAACGCGTCAGGGGGACAATCAAGTGAGAGTGAAGCAAGCGAGAGTGCCGCCATTGCCAGAAGCGGATATTCCACCGGAGTTGTTGGCACTGCTCGGACCGCGTTTCAAGGCCATGCCGGTGCTCAATATTTTCCGCACCCTGGCGCGAGCACCCAAAGCGTTTAAACGGTTTATGGCGTGGGGTGGATATGTGCTATCTGACGCCAACAGCTTGAGTGCAAGGCACAGGGAACTAGTGATCCTGCGCACTGGTTTCAACTGGAGGTCAGGTTATGAGTGGGCACAACACGTTCGCATCGGTCTGGATAGTGGCCTGACCGAGGCAGAGATTAGTCGAATCAAGGAAGGGCCTGTGGCGTCGGGCTGGACCGCTCATGATCGCGCGCTGCTGCAAGCTACGGATGAGCTCACACGGGATGCTTTTATCGCAGATACGACCTGGCACGCGTTGAGTGATCTTTCAGAGAAGCAGCGAATGGATCTGGTAATGACCGTGTCGCAATACACTCAGGTATCCATGATGTTGAACACGTTTGGTGTGCAGCTCGATGAAGATTTAGTGCTCGACCCTGATCTGTGTAAAGGGGCGGCGGCTCTGTGAGTCTGGGCCTGTCACGCCAATAAGTCTTCATTACGTCTCTCAGGCCCCTCAGCATAGAAAAATCCGCCAATAGGCGTTTCAATAGAACGATCGATGAATAGCGAGTTAAGACATGATGCCTTTTAAGATCAGAACAGTGAGTTTACTGCTTGTCCTCAGCATTGCCCCCGTTCTCTTGGCAGACCCGATGCCATCTGAGTGCAATGTGGCCCGAGACCGAGCCAAGAGTAAATACGGCGCGGTACGGCACTACTTTGACACCTTTAATCGCTGCGTTTCCAGCGCCAATGACGATCTGCGTCAGTGTCGAGCTGAGCTCAACGATCAGCAATCGGCATTGGGTGATTTTATTTTTGCGCAACGTGTTGCTCAGGATGTCTGTGGTGCCGCAGGCCGATCGGGTGATTTAGTGCAGTAGAACCCCACTCGGGGGGTGCAGCAGTGGCCGGATTTCACCGCGTGTCAGATGCTGCCACCACTTTGAAACGGGTTTGGCGCCGGGTTGACGCCTTTACAGGTTGTTCCTCTGCCGCGTTGACTCGCAGGCTCAATCAATGAGCGTCAGCACGTTTTCAGGGGGTCGCCCCAGAGTAGCTCGACCCTGGTGAATGACCACGGGGCGCTCAATCAGAATCGGGTACTGACTCATGGCGTCGAGTAGGGCTGCATCGTCGCTTTCATTACTGAGCCCCAGCTCCTTGAAGATTTTTTCACCCCGCCGGAGTAGTTCCCAGGGTCGGATACCCAGTTGCTCTACGACGGATCTTATTTCAGCCGATGAGGGTGCATCTTCAAGGTACAGCCGCACGGTTGCCTTGATATGTTGCGCCTCCAGTAGTGCCAGTGTAAGACGAGATTTGGAGCACCTCGGGTTATGCCAGATGATCGTTGTCATGGGATGGCTCCGCAAAAATTGAAAGTATGACTCGCTTGGCAGACACTTGCGAGACAGGGACTTGAGTAAGTGTGATGGGCGTTGAACAGTTCGTGGAACAGATTGCGTTTGAGCACGGCGGCCTCAGATTTTCGGCACTGGCAAACGGGGAAGGGCCGGTGGTGCTGTGCCTCCATGGATTCCCCGACGACTTGCATTCTTTTCGCCATCAGTTGCCTGTGCTTGCTAACGCTGGGTATCGCGCCATTTCGTTAGCGCTACGAGGTTATGAACCCGCCTCAATTCCTGAAAATGGTGATTACACCGTAGAATCGCTCGCGAGCGATATTATTGCGGTAGTGGATCAGCTGGGGTCTGATCCAGTGCACCTTATCGGGCACGATTGGGGGGCGGCCGTCGCTTACACCGCGGCTGCTGCGGCGCCCGAGCGATTCGAAAGCCTGATCACAATGGCGGTCCCGCACCCGGGGCGTTTCGCGCGCGAAGGTCTCCGCATTTTCAAGCAGTTCAGAAATTCATGGTACATGGGCTTTTTCAATGTACCCCAGATCTCCGAATGGGTTGTGAGTAGACGTGACTATGCGTTTATCCGCAAGTTATGGCGCGACTGGAGCCCCGGTTGGACGCCGGAAGCCCATGTGCTCGAGAGGGTGATCGACAGCTTGTCGCAGCCCGGCGTGCTATCCGCCACTTTGGGGTATTACCGCGCTGCGCTGTCTTTAAAGGCACTGACGCTCAGTGCTGCAGAAGCGTATTACCCGGTGCCGGTGCCCCTGCTTGCGTTGACCGGCGAACAGGATGGTTGCATTGACTCGGCGGTATTTGAACGTCTCATGAAGCTGGAGGACTTTCCCCGGGGCCTCAAACTGGAACGAATCGCAGGGGCAGGACATTTTTTACATCAGCAGCAGCCTGATGTGGTGAACCGACTGATACTCCAATGGATGGAGAATCGTCATGCGATGTTGGATTGATATGGGGAAGCGGATCAGTACCTTAGTAAGTATCAACTTTAATCTCATTTGCCGTCGCTCCTCGACAGGCTAGCGGCGGTTTGCACGACGTGTTCACCCTGTGTTTGACGTTACCCGAGTTACGCGCGCATTAGTTCCGTCTTTGGAGCATGACGAGCACGGTGTGGTGTATCTCATTCACAACGATCTGGGCTATCTGATTATCACCTAGTGTCACAGTATGGAGTCTGGTGGCTGCGAAGCGCTGATAGACGAGATGTAGTGAAGAAGACGCGGCGCAGTTGTCGTCAGCCTGATTATCAATGCGATTTTTGCAGACAGGACAGACCGTGGCGTCGTAAAAGGGTTCCTCGAGACAGAGACGTGCAGCGGGCGAGCGTGTCGTGCCGATGCTCGGCAGAGTTTTGACGAAGAAGACTCGATCCGGATGTCTTGGAACGTTATTAACGGCGGTTAAGAACCGCATTATTGAAAGAGGAGTTCTGATAATCATGCATTACGGATTTATTGGTTTAGGAAATCTGGGCGCTAAATTGGCGCAGCGCCTGATCGAGGCAAAATTTGAGTTGACCGTCTTTGATCTTGATGAATCTCAGATGGAGCTTATGGCGTCGAAAGGAGCACATCGAGCCGGCAGTGCAGCGAGTTTGGCGGGCGCGGTGGATCATGTGATCACTTGTCTGCCCTCTCCAGAGATCTCGAGTGCGGTTCTGAACGAGATTTTGCGGAGTATGCGACCTAGTGCAAGTCTCATTGAGATGTCGACCATCAGCCGCGAGGACGCCTTGCGATTTGCGGGCATGGCCGATTCGGCAGGGGTCGAGTTCCTTGAGCTGCCCGTGACTGGCGGGGTTCATTTGGCTGCCAGAGGTGAACTGACGCTCCTAGCGGGTGGGTCGGAAGCCTTGCTGGATATTCATCGGCCCGCCTTTGAGGCGATGGGGAATGCCCTGTTCCATATGGGTCCTGTTGGTGCTGCGTCACTCATAAAAGTCATCACAAATATGCTGGCTTTTGTTCACCTTCAGGCTTGTGGTGAGGCGCTCATGCTTGCGGCTCGTGGCGGACTGGATCTCGGTGACAGTTGGCGTGCAATTGCGGCCTCCTCTGGCACCTCGTTTGTGCACGAAACTGAGGGGCAGCTCATCTTAAATGGGAGTTACGATATTGGGTTCACCATGGATTTAGCACTTAAGGACCTAGGGTTTGCCAAAACATTTGGGGAAGCTTTGAATGTTCCGCTCGAGTTAGCTGGCGCGACGCTGGCACGGTTCAATGAGGCGAAAGCCGCTTATGGCGGTGCCGCACAATCGCCGATGATTGTTAAGTTATTGGAGGATGCGCTCGACACGCCACTGCGTGCTTCGGGGTTTCCGGCCTCGCTTAACTAGTGCGCGGCCAGATTTTTTTGTGGTTCGAGTGCTTGTAATGCGCGTTATTATGATCAGTCATCTAAACCTTCTGATGTAAAAAGCGATCGCCTATGAGTGCTAAATTGATCAAAGTTGTGGTGTTCATCTTGTGTTTCGCCACACCGGCGTTATCGCTTGGCGCTCCGTACCGTATTACCGTGCTGGCAACCAATATTGCTGATTACGGCGGATTGGGAGAGTGGAGCTTTTCAGCTCTTTTCCAGAGTGAGCAGGACGCGGTGTTATTTGATACGGGCTTCAAACAAGACACGGTACTCCACAACGTGCTGCATCTCGGAGTGGACCTTTCGCAGGTTGAGAAAGTCGTACTGAGTCATTTTCATAGCGATCATACGGGCGGTTTGTTGGTCCTTAGAGAGCATTTTCGATCGATAAATCCCGATGCCTTGAGGAAGGTTTTCGTTGCGCGAGGCTTTTTTGACCAACGCGTCACAAAAGCGGGAGTAGAGGTGGGCCCTGGTGATTTCGCGCGCGCCCAGAACTTCAAAACGGCGGCGGAGGCCTTGGGTATCAGCTTCATCGAGATTGGTGAGCCAACCGAAGTGGCGCCAAAGCTATGGTTGACAGGCCCTGTGCCTCGTATTACAGAGACCTACAATGGCCCTGCGGGACTTTTCGTCGGTTCGAAAACCGGCATGGTGCCTGACGTGATTATGGACGATCAATCTATGGGATACCTCACGGACAAAGGGTGGTTGATGACGTCTGGCTGTGGTCATGCCGGGTTGATTAATACGGGCAAAGTACTGCAAACAATAAAAGAAGCGCCAATTTATTCCATCGTAGGAGGCTTTCATCTATGGCAGGCCGACACCGCGACCCTGAATCGCACCGCGAGTTGGCTAGGAGAGCGTGGATTGGGCCTGATGATGGGGGGGCATTGCACCGGGATTGCCGCGGCAGAAACCATTGCCAGTCAGCTGCACCTGCCGCGTTCACAGATTTCTCATGCGGCGATCGGTTCGGTTATTACGCCCGATTTAAAAATTATCAGGAGTTCGGTTGAATAAACTGATAATGCTGCGGTGGGTATGGGTAGCAGTGTCCGCCTGGTTTATGGTGGTCACATCAATTCACGTATTTTAGGTATTTCCAGATGATTAACATCAGCGACTCTATCGAAGCTTGCGCTAACCACTACGGTGATCAGGCAGATGCCATGCGCGCTTATTTGTTGGAGGGTCAGGAGCGCTCGCTCGCATTACCTAATCGGGGGCCACTCGTCTTTACCAACACTGGTGAGCTTGCAGAAAACATTCGTACGGCGTATTCCGAGTTCGGTTTTTATATCCTCGAGGGGGTCTTGGGTGAAGAGGAGCTCGACGATATCAAGGCTGATCTTGAACATATGCGATCGCAATTCCCGACCGGGCCTGAGAGTCGGGTAACTGAAATGGGTGAGCCTGCTCTGGGTGCAGATGCCAAGGCGCTCACTTTGGTATGGTCTAAACCACTGGGTGACCCGCTAGGCGGCACAGCGTTGGCCAACGGCCGGCACCAGGTAAAAATGTTTGAGCCGAAGGCTTCGGATGAAGCGCCGCCAGCAGCGCCCTTTATATTGCTGGGTTCCCTACAATTTTCAGAGGCCTGCTTGCGTACTTATGCGCATCCACAGCTTCTGAGTGTGGCTGCATCTATTAACGGGCCCGACTTCGCACCCTTCAATGAAGCGCTCTTCATAAAGGATCCTGGCATAGGCGCGGCGGTATCTTGGCATCAAGACGGCGTCACGCATTGGGATAGCGCTGATTTCGAGGAGGATATCCATGGCTTCAACTTCATGGCGCAGGTTTACGGTAGCACTGCTGTAAATGGGGTCTGGGTGCTTCCAGGTACCCACAAGCTAGGCAAACTGAATATCAATGAACTGGTAGCAGAATCGGGGAGCGAGCGTCTCAAAGGTGCTGTCCCGATTATCTGTAACCCCGGTGATGTTGTGATTTGTAACCGCCAACTCCTCCATGGCTCTTTCCCCAACTGCGGATTCGAGCCCCGCGTTACGGTCAATTTTGGTTTTCACAAGCGCTCATCGGTTCTCGGTGTGATGGGTGGCGGAATTCATAGTGATGCTCAGGTCTTCGACGAAACCACCGTGGCGCGCCGCTCTCGAGCGATCGGTTATGCTATCGATGCACGTGCGCAGCGATTTCCCGACGAGACGCCCTATGACTATGCGCCTCTCTCAGCGGCGGGTGTCGTTTATCGGTGGAATGCTTCGGCCCGTGTTGATCTCAAGGATTACAACCTGGATGATTTGAGTATCTGAGGGATCTGCTCATTAAGCATTGCAGGGGTCGAAGAGTGATGGACGACCGGTTCTTACGAGCGAGCCACGTTACTGCATTAGTGCCGTGAGCCATTGACTGATTAATCGTTTATGTTGGCAGCGCTGCCGAAGATCTGCATCTGCTCCATCTGAACTGCTTGCGCCCCGAGAAAAACCTATTCGGCACATCGCATCTTTAACTTTGCTTTAGTATGGTCATTTATCTCGATGCAGAGCACTTCAATGCAAAAGCCGCTGAATCAGGCGTTCCCAGATCGCGTGGCACTGGTTGAGGGAGAGGCAAACCTCACCTACGAAGACCTGGAGCAACGTATAGGCTCAATGGCCAGTGGGCTCTTGGCGGGCAGTAGTGACCTGGAAGAAGAACGGATCGCTTTTTTGCTTCCGGCCAGCGCTGATTACGTCGTTGCTTTACATGGCGTGTGGCGAGCTGGGGGTATCGCTGTCCCCCTCAATGTGGCCGCGACAGAGTCGGAATGGGAGCACTGCCTGAGCAGCACCGGTGTGACTCGGGTGATTGCCGCAGATGAAGAGTCCGCGAGCATAAGCGCCTTATGTGATCGCTTGGCTATCTCGCTCATAATAATCAGAGATTGCGGCTCTGACCACAGAGCCTCTTTCCCCACGCTCTCGCCGCAGCGTCGTGCCATGATTGTCTTTACTAGTGGTACTACGAGTAAGCCAAAAGGAGTTGTTACCACTCATGGCAATATCGCCGCGCAGATTGCTACGTTGGTCGAGGCTTGGGAGTGGCAGCGTGAGGATGTGATCCCACTGTTTCTGCCGTTGCATCATGTGCATGGCATCATCAATGTATTGAGTTGTGCGCTGTGGGCCGGGGCTACTGTTCACCTGATGCCCAAACTCGATATCAAATGGCTTTGTGAGCAAGTAGCAAATGATGCGTATTCGCTATTGATGGCGGTACCCACAATCTATGTGAAGCTCATTGACTATTTGCGCGATCTGCCCACCGAGGAATCGCGCTTGATCTGTGAGGGCTTTGCCAACATGCGCCTGAATATATCGGGCTCTGCCGCCTGTCCGGTGGAAGTGTTTGATGAGTGGCAACAACTGACCGGACAGGTGCTGCTGGAGCGCTACGGTATGACTGAAATTGGGATGGCGCTATCAAACCTGTATCGCGGAGAGAGGCGGGCAGGACATGTAGGACAACCCTTGCCTGGGGTGCAAATTCAATTGGTCGAGGAGTCCGGTGCCGTTGTTACCCGAGAGGGCGTTCCAGGTGAGATTCAGGTTAAGAGTGATACAGTTTTTCTCGAATATTGGGGCAATCCCGATGCTACGACAGCGGCCTTTGTCGGAGGGTGGTTCTGCACAGGCGATATTGCTGTGGTGAAGGATGGGTTCCATCGCATCATGGGGCGCTCGTCAATCGACATCATCAAATCAGGGGGGTACAAGTTGTCCGCCCTTGAGATTGAAGACAAATTGCTTGCGCATCCGGCTATCGCGGAAGTCGCGGTTGTTGGAGTAGCGGATCGAACCTGGGGTGAGGCCGTTGCCGCCGCCGTGGTACTCAAGGCCGGTGCGACGCTCTCGCTTTCAGGACTCAAAGCTTGGTGCGAGGATAAGTTATCGGCCTACAAGACGCCTAAAAAACTCGTGGTGTTGGAGGCACTGCCGCGAAATGCGATGGGAAAAGTCGTTAAGCCGTCGCTTAAAAGCGTATTTTGAATAGGCGTCTCAGCTTTTTGCGCGGCGCAGTTCAGTTTTCAGTTGGAACGAGCAGTCGCCCTGATCGACAGCAAGCAATAGGCCACTATCGACAGAAGTAGTGCGGGGAAAACCTCGTGCAGACTGTGTCTCAGATCTGCTGCGATCCAACTGATTAGCGTGGTGACGCCAACAAGCATTGATCCCAGCACCGCACTTGCTGAGCCTTTATCCCAATAAAGTCCGAAGATCACTGCGGGGAAGAAGCAGACAGCGTACAAGCTGCCCGAGAAAATTGTGATCTCCACGATATCGCCCGGTGGGTTCAGCGCCAATGCTGCCGCAGCCACCGAAAATCCAATGATCGCTGTCCTTGTCCACAGCAATTCTCTGGACGACGAGGCGAAGGGAGCAACAAGGTTTTTATACAGAGTAGAGGCGGCTACCAGTAACACGCTATCCATCGATGACATGGCTGCGGCCAGAATTGATACGATCAGAAAATCCGTCGCCCAAAGTGGGAACACAGCAGAATCATTTACCAGAGACGGAACGATCAGATCGGTATCTGTTACCTCTGGCAGTATGAGGTGGGCATAAATACCGATGGGAAATAAACAGAATAAAACGATGGCCAGACCTATTGTGGCGATCCATTTTCCTTGGCGAACCGCCTTGTCGTCTTTGAGCGAGTAAAAACGAGAAAGCTGTCGTGGATCTGCGAGTAATTTGAGCGCCCCCGACAAAGAGATCCCCAGCAATACTGCAAAGGGAATTCCCCCGTTTAATTCGAACAGAAACTGTTTTTCGGGAATGGCTCGTATCTCCCCAATGGCCAATATGCCGCCTGCAGCGCGCGTGACGAAATAAAAGATGATCACGCTCCCCAGTAACATCAGGGTGCCTTGCAATACATCTGTTCTTACGACGGACACGAATCCTCCGACAGAGGTGTAGAGCACCACGATGATTAGGGTCAGACCAACGCCGTTTTCATACGGCACATCCAGAAACATCTGGAACAAATGCCCGGCGCCTTTAAAAATAGCCAGCAGATACAGCATGCTGGCGAAAACGATTACCACAGCTGACGTTTGCAGCAGCGGGTGCCTAGCTACGGGGTGTGACTCTTTGATATATCGGCTTCCCAGAAAATCTGGAATGGTCAGCGCATCCCACTCTGAGGCAAAGCGGCGCAGAGGTGGACCGATCCAACGCCACGACATCCAGCTGAACAAAACCAATAAAATGGCCATGGTGAACCAAGCCACACCATACTCGTAGGCTTTCCCAGCATGACCAATGTAGGTGTTGGTTGAGGCGAAGGTGGCAAAGAAGGAGATACCGACCACGGCACCCCCCATCTCGCGATTGCCAACATAGTAACCGGCCATCCCTCGGCTCGCCTTGCCTCCCAGGTAAGCGTTGTAGAAGAGTGCTGAGGTGTAGCCGGCTAATAGGAGTAATGCGATCCAGTGTTGTGAGTACCAGCTCATTTGGGGGTTAAGGGGCTACTCTTGAGTAAAGGCGCAAGAGTATGACACAGCTATGTCAAACCCACTGTGGCAAACGACAGCGCAATCAAGATCAGTTATCGATATTTGACTCTTGAGGCTGCTTCGCAGAAAAGGCAATTGCCAGTATGTGCGGCTATGCAGTGCGCATGGCTTTTAGGCCCACGCGATGATTGCCGCGAGCAGAGAGATAATACCCACGTCATGACAAAGCAGCGAAAAGAAAAATCGGGCCTATCATCCACCCGTAAGAATGGAATTGCGTATTACAGCCGGATTACTGAAGCGCCTTAAACACTGATTTGTGAGCCGGGCTCCTTAGAGGCCTCTCACTTACTGCTGTGGACAAAGCAGGTGGGGTTCTTAGATATTGGGCTGAGTAGAATGACTATGATCCTGGGGGTTGGGGCGTGAGAGTCAACATGATCCTTGTCTTCCCCACAATATATTGCTGGGTTCGATATCGATCTCCCGACAGGGCGGTGGGCTGCCAGGCAACCTCGTTTTGCACTGAGCATTCTGTTGCCGACATGTCGCAACACTGATAAACAATCAGTGCTCAGATGATGCATAGTGATGTGTTACCAAAATAATCGAGAGTGAGGAGAATTAATATGCTGAATAAACTGATCAAGTCCTTAGTGCTAATAATGGCGATGATGACGCTATCCCTAGCACCAGTGGCCGATTCGATCGCGAGAATGTCAGACAAACAAGTCAAAGATTTGGGCAAGAGTATCGCGAAGCAAGAAAAATCTTTTGAAAAGGCGCTGCCCTCTAAGTTTAAAAAGAGCATTCTCCGCGGCCCTTCGGGCGAGTTGATGGTCAAGAATTATCTGAGTGACTTGGCTGACGCTATCGAACACCTCAACGATCGTTTTACCGGAGACTATTCCGCGAGTGCTGAGGTAACAGAAATCCTTACTCGATCTTCAGTTATGCATGGTTACTTTTTGGATAATCCTGACGTAAAAGGTGTGAACGAATGGGATGTCTATGCAGGTAGTTTGCAGCAGCTTGCCTCTTCCTATGGAGCGGCATTTCCACTCTCTGAGGATGCGGCGGTTAGACGAATTGGTGACAAAGAGCTCGCAGATGCCGCCAAGCAAACGGGGGCATTCTCAAGCCGCTTCAGTAAGCAGCTCGGAAAGGACACCAAAAAAATAAAGTCTTTGAAAGATCCGGTGAAAACCGCTCAGGAAGAACTTAAAGACATTGGTAAGTTGAGCAAAACGCTAGAGAGCAACATTAAAAAAGGTAAGCCATCGACGGCTGAGGCGAAGCAGATAATGGCAGCAGTGGCTGAAGTAGAAGACATTCTCGATCTTGAAGAGATGCCCGACAGCGCGCGCGACAGTTGGGAAGAGGGTGCGCGATCGATAGATAAGATTGAGCAGGCTTTCGCGCTCTAGCAAAGCTGTAACTGACGAGCCGAGGCTTTGGGCGGCTAGCTTTGCTGTTTAATAATAGCCCTTTGAAGCCCGTATTGACCTCAACTTCGTAGCCACCCTGGCGTGGCTTTTTTTGAACGATACGTTCGGTAAGAGGTGGCTTGCCCCTAATCAG
>JADHNP010000064.1 GCA_016779445.1 Luminiphilus sp.
ATGTTCTATCCCATTGTGGCGATCCTGATTGTGCCGCTGGTTGCGATGGGCGTGATTCCTCTTTTGGGTGCTATGCGTCGCGCAGAGCAAAAGGCCGAGACTACGGGCGATCTGGGGATCCACGAGGACAATGCGCTGGCAGTTGAAGAAGGCTCTCAGGGCAGCATGATGATCTTCTTCTTTCCTATGATTGTACTGGTGTTCTTCACGGTTTTTCCCAGCATCGACTTGCTGAGGGGGGTCATCGCCGCCATATTGATCACCTTTTTGCACTATGCGCTGTGGCGTGTGATGCCGCTATTCGATTTATTCGATACTTGCGTAGACGGGATCAAATCAATGGTACCGGTGCTTGCGATGTTATTGACCCTTTTTGTATTTGTGGAGGCGAATGATCGGCTCGGGCTGACCCCCTATGTGATCGACGCAGTGTCGCCCTTCATGACGGCCAATCTGCTGCCGGTGGTGGTTTTTATTACCGTATCACTACTGTCCTTTGTGACCGGATCCAACTGGGGCGTCATTGCCATCACCATGCCAATTGCTTTGCCTTTGGCGCAGGCCTTCGATGTCAGCATCCCTCTGGTACTGGGTGCGCTTTTCTCCGCGAGTGGCTTTGGGTCCCATGCCTGTTTCTATTCTGACTCCACGGTTTTGTCCGCTCAAGGCGCAGGTTGCAGAACTTATGAGCACGCTGTTACTCAACTGCCCTATGCGTTGTTGGGAGCGCTCATCGCCGCTATTCTTTTCGTTATCGTTGCATGATTGTGGGTGGCGGGCGTGGAAGACGACGCGCGACTGAGTTTGGGTTTAACAGAGAGAATGTTGATGCCAGTGAGCACAGAGAAAAATACATGAGGCGCATCAAAACCCTGCTGGCGCGACAGCGTGTCGAGCCTCTGCGAGCCTGGCGCGCCATGCGTGAGTTGCTTAAAAACCCTGACGATACGACGCAGGTCTTCCATATTATTGAGGCGCTCAAAGGCGATAGCCTCAGCGCGGCGGTTAGGCGGCTGCGCAGTACCGAGCAGGGCCGGCACATGCTCCAGAAAAAGCCTAATATCGTTGGATTCCTCAATGACCGTGAGTGGTTACTAAGCCTGCCTGATGGGTCAATCGGACAGATCTACTATGATTTTGTTCACGGAGAGAATCTTTCGGCAGAGGGCTTAATCGCTTCTAGCGAGACGTCGTCACGCGCCGAGATTTATCGGGGGCTGTCAGAGGATGAGATCTGGCTAGCTGACCGGCTCAGGGATATTCACGACTTGCAGCACGTGATGACGGGCTACGGTCGTGACCCTGTTGGAGAACTGAGTCTGCTGTCTTTCATGACAACACAAACGCCTAACCGCGGCATCCGTTTTATTGTCAAGATCGGTCAGTGGAAGTATCGCCGTGATGTGCCGCAATTCGATATCCGCGCCTTGATTAAAGAAGGTGCGGAGATCGCCCGCAATGCGGTGTGGATGGCCGAGATCAATTGGGAGGAGAAACTTACCCAGCCTCTCGAGGTTGTTCGCGCTGAACTGGGTTTTACAGCGCCTTTGCGTTACCAGCGTTTACGAGAGCAGGCACCACAACTGTTAGCTGCTGCATAAATGCTACGCAGAACTTTGGCTAATGTAGGCGCGATTCATCCGGGGCAAAAAAATGAATTTTGAATTTTCCGAAGAACAGCAAATGCTCCGAGAGCAGGCCAGAGGATTCCTGTCGGAGCATTGCACGACAGCGGTTGTCCGGACGGTGCTGGATGGCGAGTTGGGCTGGGATCAGTCGCTTTGGCAGAAAGTAGCTGAAATGGGTTGGACGGCAACGACAATTCCCGAGGCCTACGGCGGACTGGGTCTGAGTTATTACGAGCTGGCCGTCATTGCCGAAGAGCTGGGCCGCGCGGTGGCACCGTTACCTTTCAGCAGTTCTGTCTATCTGGCGAGCGAGGCGATCAATCGTTTTGGCACAGAAGCACAAAAGTCCGACTGGTTGCCCAAATTGGCGAGCGGCGAGTGTGTGGCCGCATTTGCCATGGCCGAACGTCCGGGCAGATTGTCTCTGGCGCAACTGGAAACACAGCGCACTGACGAGCGCATCAGTGGCTATAAAACCACGGTACCCGATGCGGCAGTGGCAGACATGGCCGTGGTACTGGCGCGCACGGGATCAGATGTTGAGTTGTGTCTTGTGCCGCTCAAGCAGGAAGGGGTCGCGGTCCAACCGGTGTTGACTCTGGACAGCAGTCGGGGCCATAGCAACCTCATATTGAAGGAGGCGCAGGCAGAGCGGCTAGGCGACAGAACGCTGGAACCAAAAGAATGGGATCGGTTGCTTGACGGCGCCGCCGCATTGTTTGCTTGGGAGCAGCTTGGAATCGCAGAGTCCGCGCTGATTCAGGCGCGAGACTATGCGCTGCAGCGGTACGCATTTGGCAGAGCAATTGGCTCCTATCAAGCAATCAAGCACAAGCTTGCCGCAATGTATGTCAAAAATACGCTGGCGCGAAGCAATGCGTATTACGGCATCTGGGCGCTGGCCGAGGGCAGCGATGAGCTGCCTCTTGCCGCAGCGACTGCTCGGGTTGCCGCCATTCAGGCATCGACCTTTGCCGCTGAAGAAAATATCCAGACCCACGGCGGCATGGGCTTTACCTGGGACTTTGATTGTCATTTTTATTACCGACGGGCCAAGCTGCTGAGTTTGGTTGTTGGTAGTGAATCGGTTTGGCAGGATAGGCTTGTTGATGCATTGAGTCGTCGTTCAGCCGTCGCAGCGTGAGGTCGTAGTTATGGATTTTAATGACACTCCTGAAGAAGCCCGGTTTCGCAAGGAAGCAGCCAGTTGGCTCGCTGACAATGTGCCCACGGACGACGCATTTCGCGCGCTTGCGCCATTAGAGCAGGCTAAGATCTGGCAGAAGCGAAAATATGATGACGGCTGGGCCTGTATTGGATGGGCGCCAGGCTTTGGTGGCCGCGGGGCGTCTCCTATTGAGGAGGTCATTTGGCGACAGGAAGAGTCAGAATATGAGTTGCCTTCAAACTTCTTTTTAATTGGTCAGGGCATGATTGGGCCTACCTTGATGGCGTGGGCCAGTGAAGAGGACAAAGCGCGCTTTCTGCCGCCGCTGGCTAGTGGTGAGGAGGTCTGGTGTCAGCTTTTTTCTGAGCCGGCAGGTGGCTCTGATCTTGCGGCGCTCCGAACCCGCGCGGAGCGCGATGGGGATGATTGGATCATCAATGGCCAGAAAATCTGGACTTCGGGTGCCCATTATTCCGATTACGGTGTCATCGTGGTGCGCACCGACCCCAATGTGCCCAAGCACAAAGGATTGAGCTACTTTTATATTGATATGAAAGCGCCGGGCGTTGAGGTAAAGCCTATTAAGCAGCTGACCGGCGACGCGGACTTCAACGAGGTTTACTTTACTGACGTGCGAATCTCCGACAGCTGCCGGCTGGGTGGGGTGGGTCAGGGCTGGCAAGTGGCGCTGACAACACTCATGAATGAGCGTGCTGCAATCGGTGGCGGATTTGGTCAAATGGATGTCTCAATGGCAATGTCCGTTGTGCAAGATTTGGAGATAGACGGGCAGCCGGCGCTCTCGAACGCAGCAGTGCGCGCGCGGCTCGCTGATTGGTATGTGCAGGAAGCAGGACTCAAGTACACCGGTTATCGATCTCTTACAGCGCTCTCGCGGGGCGCGCTACCCGGCCCGGAGAACTCCATCGGTAAGCTGGTGGGCGCGCCGAAAATGCAGGCGATGGCCTCTTACTTGATGGACCTACTCGGCGCCAGTGGCGCGGTTGTTGATGAAAATCTCGCAACCAAGGCGGGGATTATTCAGAGGGCGTATATGGGTGCGCCGGGCCTGAGGATTGCTGGTGGTACCGACGAGATCATGGCGAATATTATTGCCGAGCGCGTTCTGGGGTTGCCGCAGGAGCCTCGTTTAGACAAGGGCATTCCCTTTAATGAAGTGCCCACCGGCTAGTCCGAGATAATCCGAGCCGTGGTTCATTAGTGTGCTGTCTTATTTTGTGAGCGAGCATACTTAACCAGCGTCACGGAGCGCGAGTATGCCGAATGCGATCTCAGGCGCTGGCCTCAACGCGATCATCACCAACATCTTGCAGTGTGGGTTGAGGGCACTACCAGTTTACTGACCCAAATCGAGGCTGAACTTGAGAAACACCTCGTCAGACCGATAACCGAGGCTACGATAGAGGGCCTGCCCGGGGGCGTTGTCGCGCGCTGTTTCCAGATCCAGTCGGGCAGCACCTTGCTGTATTGCCCAGTCCTTGGCCGCGTTCATCAGCGATCGAGCCACCCCTTGCTGGCGCACACTTTCCGCTACGAAAAGGTCGTAGAGTACAAAATAATTAACGAGGTCGACCGAGCAGAGTGCCGGATATAACTGAGTGAAGCCCAGCATTTGGTCATCGGCAAGCGCGACAAAAATCACCGAGCGGTTTTGCTGAATATTTGTGTCGAGCCAGCAACGTGCGGCCTCCGTGTCAGAGACACACTCATAAAATTGCCTATACTGATCAAAAAGTAGGGTGAGTGGCGGTAGATCATCGGCTGTGGCGAGACGCGTAGTAAGGGTCAGCATCATAATGTTTGGTTGTATTGTCGAAAGATTAATCTACCCTTTTTCAGCTGCGTGCACATCTACTGCCCCGTGTTCTGGGATTTGTTGCGGTAAATTGTGTATGAGCGAGGTCATCAGGACTGCACTGCGGCCTCGTTTTTTTACCATTGCTTAACGCCGGAATTGGGCAACCCCTAGCAATAAGTGACACGTTTTTGAGCGTGTCACTTATTGCAATAGCTCACTGACGACGCTGCATTACCCTATGGTGAGATTTGATATCAGGGGCTAGCACAGCGGAGTTTTTGCCATGATCGCGAATGAGAAACAGGCGCAGCAAGTTGTCATCAGCTACATGGGCGGCTTTGCTTGGCCAACCGTCTTGTTGCTGGTCACTTGCGTTGGGGTTTATGGTGCCTGCGTTTGGCATCTGGTCACCGACCCACATTTTTCTTGGTGGGTAGTGGCGGGAATTGCCTTTTGTGCTTATGCGACTTATACGCCGGTGCATGAGGCGGTTCATGGCGCGATCACAGGCATGAGCATTACGTTACGCTGGGTCAATGAGTGGGCGGGTTTCATTGCCGCTCACTTGCTGGGGGTTTCGTTTATCGCCCACCGCCGTGGGCATTTGAATCATCATCGCGCAACTAATCATCCCGAAGACGATCCGGATATGCCTTTTTCTGCCAAGTCACTGCCGGCGGTCATCGCAATGTGGTTTAAGGGCATCCCTAAGGAGTGGATTTTTGCGGTGACCTTCAAGCACTTCACTGCAGCAGAAAAGCGTACAGTCGTGCTCGAGTATGTTGCTATCTTCGTGACGCGCGCGCTGCTGCTTATTTATTGTGCAGATCTTGGCGTCACACTCGTGACGCTGGCGCTGGGCTATATCATTGGCAATGCCGTTTTAACCACCTTGTTTGCATGGATTGTGCACCACCCGCACAGCGAGCAAGAGCGCATGAAAACGACCACGGTGTATCAGGCGCGACACGGATTGGACACAGTGATGACCCTGCTCTGGGGCTACCAGAATTATCATGCAGTTCACCACTTGTATCCGAAGGTGCCGTTTTTCCGATACCGCAGGTTGTATCGAATGCTCGAGCAGTACTTACTGTCTAGCGGCGTGCCCGTAAAAAAATTGATCTGACGATTCGGGAGGCGCCTTTGCAGAATCTGGGCCGCCACTACTGCAGTTTTCTGTGAATAAAGCCAAAGATCTATTCGATACCCCAAAACCCTGTTGCCGTCACATCAATGTCAAATCAATGTGATAGGGTCTGCAATCGCCGCGCTAAGAGCGTTAGTTGCACGCAAATGGAGAGTCGATATGAAGCAGTTACTTCGCTGGCTGAATTTGGAGACAAGGTTGCCGCTGGTGAGGCGTTTCGATTTTTACAGGCCGCTTTCTCCGACGCCGCAACAGCAATCAGTTCTATTAAGGGCGAGCCCCTTTACTGCACAAACCAATAATATTGCTTAAAAGCGGCGCTCTCCACTGAGGGTGCGGTTTTTGCGTGAAGACAACAAGGAGATATCCACTATGCGTATTGCTATAGCACTTTGCGTCGTCGTCCTGAGCTCAATAAGCTGGGCAGATGATGAGATAAGGGACGCCAAGACGGCCAACCCATTCATTCTGTTACACCCCGAGTCTCAGCAAGAAGCCGCGCAAGCGTA
Organism: Luminiphilus sp.; assembly: GCA_016779445.1. GTDB lineage: Bacteria > Pseudomonadota > Gammaproteobacteria > Pseudomonadales > Halieaceae > Luminiphilus. Next base: position 6,275 of record JADHNP010000064.1, read on the forward strand.
CTATGCTGCAGTTGAGAAAAATGTCTTTAATGGCGCCATTCCGCTGAAGCATGCACAGCTGGCCGCCATATCGGCATCCGTGGCCATGAAATGCGTGTATTGCATCCCGGCACATACGGCTTTTGCGCGCGCAGCAGGTGCGACTGAGGAAGAGATCAAAACTGCGGTAGCCATCGCAGCAGATGTAGCACTCAACAGCTCCATGCTCTATGGCAGCCAGTTTGATATGGAAACCTTTATGGAAATGTTTGAATGACGATTCCTTTACGGTCGCTATGGAGGCGCTCGCGTGAATCTTGGTTACCACTTAATAAACACAAGGAGAACAATATGCATCATGACAAAACGCTGAGGATAGCGAGTGTCGCTTTGGGGCTAATACTAACCTTAGCCGCCGGACAGGTCTGGTCACGAGCCGCCATGAATGTACTGACCATCAACACCAAGGATCCGATGTCCTATATGCAGTGGGTAAAAGGCAGTGGCCCGGCGATCGGCGAATCGATCGGTGCGGCGGTGGGTGGCGTGTGCTTGCCTTCCGCGGGTTATTACGGCCCCGGCGAACTTTACTATTGGCACCTATTTGGCGATCACGCGACTGCGATGGGTGCTGAGCAATACAATCCCACCGTTGTGGCGGAGCTCAAAAAACTCAAGGCCGAGCGGGTAGTTTCTCGAGGCGATGCCTACAGCGTGCTGATGGCAGAGCCGGGGGCTTACCAGGTGGGCGAGACCTTTGCCAATTGGAATATCGTCGTTTCTACCCGAGATCCGGCCGGGTACGTTAGTGAGGTAAAGCGTATGTCGGCTGCCGCGGACGAAAATGGCTTCTCTGATATTCGCTTTACCGTGTACACCTATCTCACGGGCGAGAATGCGGGCAAGCTGATGGCCGTTATTCAAGCGCCTAATGGCAACCGGCTGGGCGCCATGCTGGATGAGCTAGAGGAAGAATGGGCTGCCACAATTCTCGGCGATATGGCGAAGATTCGACGTTACGACCATGGCTTCACTATGAACTGTGAGGTGGTGTACGCCGCAGAGAGTTAGCCTCAAGTTTGACTCTGGGTCGCGGGCGTCGGTTTATGATTGAGCGCCCGCAGCTTTTGGCTCAACAGCCGCTCGAAGGCGTCGAAGTCTCCGTCACACGCCTGCAAGGCTTTGCTAGAGATCAAAATTTCTATCTGGTCATTCCGATCGATCACAACACAGGGTAATTGCCCAATTATCTGGGTCGATACATGACTGGGCAGTTCGTCACGGTGGATCCAGCTCACCGATGCCGTTGCTCCTTTGCGTTGGCGCCAACCCCGTCTCCCCAATGGGTTCCAGCCGTGAGATAAGTCACACAGAGAACATTCCGCACGGCCCGTGCACTTGCGCCATAGATAGGCTAACTCCCCTAGCAGGGAGCCATCAGCATCGTAAATTGCAAAAAGTTTGATGTCTGACAATGGTGACTGGGCCTTTCGTGACGAAACGTCTAATGTTATACACAATTCCGCGATGTCAGATGAGACTTTAACGATGCACCCAGACGGTAACCGATTCAACTTCACGACATCGGCGGCTCTATTCCTGACCATGATGATACTGGCCCTCCAGTCAAGAGCGGAGGACCTCGTGGTTGATCTGATACGTGGCCATCAGGCACCAGAACCGATTGCGTCTGTGAGACAACTGGATGTGAGAGCAGGAGATGTGTTGCGTCTGAAGTCGGAGTTTGGTGACGTTTACGAACTCAGCGTAGCCTCAGCACGTCGTTCCGTTCTGGGAAACAAGATCATCACGGGCCAGAACAATGCTGGCGCACAATTGACGATGGTGGTGACCTCAGATGGCGTTGTTCAGGGGTCAATGCGCGACGCAGGACAGACTTTTCGAATTACCCAGAATGGCGGCAGATTTGCGTGGCATGCGGTTGACCCCTACCTGGCCAAACCTGTTGACGCTCGCGCAGTGAAGGTGCCAAGGCGTCGCTCCATGATAGAGATGAAGCAATATGACATGGATCTCATGTCACCTCGAGCAGCGCCAATGAGTGATGTTGCTGATGAGAAGGTTTATTACCCTCAGTATGGGATCGGACTGGCCACTATCGATGTGCTGTTTTATCACGAAGAGGGGATGGAGGACCCCTCTTCCGTGGCTGATTTCGTGATTGAGACGGCTAATCAGGCATTTTTGATCAGCGATATCGACATCACGTTGAATATCGTCGGCTTAAAGCCTTTACCGATTGACTCTGAGACCATGCAGAATGATGTGCTTGAAGCGATGTCCGAGGCCCAAACGCCTTTTGAAGATATCGAAAATGACAGGACATTTTATGCCGCAGACATTGTCGTGGCGTTGCGCGAGAACATACCAGCGGATGACGATTCATGTGGCGTTGCGTATATCGGCGTGCTAGACGGTTCTCCCTGGCGCAATGGATATGTGACGACAGTGCAGTGGTTGCCGGTTGATAAAGCAATAGACGGTTTGTATTGCACTGACACCTCCACTGCGCATGAGATAGGCCATATTCTGGGATCGCAACACGAACGGCGGCTATTTGAGGAAGGAGATAAGGGAGCGTATGACTTCAGTTTTGCTCACTACCGAGAGGGATTCTTTAAAACGATTATGAGCTACGGGACGGAGCGAGAAATCAACGTCTTTTCCAGTCCTAACATCGACTCCTGCTTTGGGTCCGCCTGCGGTGTTGCAGATGGCGATCCGGAGTCGGCTGATAATGCGAGGGGGTTTAGTCAAACGCGATTTATGGTCTCCGGATATGAGAGTGAGACGCTTGCCCACGAATTGATCGAGGATTTCCCGATAGACGAGACCTGTGAACTTGAAGACGAGGGCGGTGAGGGCTTTCGAAAAGGACATGCCATCTCAAACGCATCTCCCCACACGATTGAGATTCGCGGCCAGTCGTTTTTAACGGATGATGGGTCGGTACTGACTTATGATTTTGATCCCGGCCAGTTTGCTTTGCAGCCTAACTACTTTCTGCAGCCCAGTTGCCGAGAGCTGGAGGAGGAGAGTGACTATGGGGCGACTATAAAAGAGTCTTGGCTGACTTATCTAGACCCGGTCTCAGGGAAATTATTCGAGTCACTGCACTTACTGTGGGATGAAGAATATGACGGCGATTATGTGAGACTCAATGTTACAACGCCGGGGGAAGGAGCGGTTGAGGGGCAGACCACTCGGCTTTTTAAGCCAGACGAAACCGTAACTCTTACATTTGTGGCGTTGCCCGGGTATCAACTTGCCGAAGTGGATAGCACCTGTGGCGGCAGCTTAACAGGCAACACTTTTACGCTGGAAAAAGTCTCTTCTGACTGCTTAATAACGCCTCGCTTCGAATCTTCCATCGCATCCGGCGATACACTGAAAGTGGTATTGGAGGAGCCGGGTAGTGGCAGTATTTATTCGGGCGTGGGGAACTTGCGTGGTTGGTCGGTTGCCTCTGTTGGTATTGAGAACGTCGAGATTTGGATTGACGGTGTGTATGCCTTCGACGCGCCATACGGTGGGCAGCGGACGGACGTTGGCAACGCAAATCCTGATTTTCCAGATTCCGACAAATCAGGCTATGCGCTGGCCTGGAATTACAGCGTCATGAGTCCGGGTGAGCACACCATGACAGCCAGAGCCTACAACACAAACGGGCAATATGCGGAACGTACCTCAACCTTTACCGTGACGCGGTTTAACAAGCCTTTTATTGGAGCCAATGACGCAGTAAATCTCGATGCGGCGCAATGCACAGTCTCAGACGCTCAAATCTGGCTGCAAGACGCGAGTGTTGCCGAGATGCTCTACGATATTCGCCTTGATTGGCGAACAGCGACGCAAGGTTTCGAGATCATCGAGGTTGATTAGGTGTCTTAAGAGTCATACCCGATCGTCCAAGTTACTTTGTTACTGAGATTACGTTGCAGTATCGAGGCATCTTGCATGTCACAAGGGCGCCGGTTGGCGCCCTCGTGACTGGTGTGGCTTTGTTTGAGCTCTGCTGGGGTTTGACTGTCTGTTAAGGATATTCAGTTGAGCCCGGATGGTGCGGGCCAACTGACATCGGGCGTAGACTGATCAATATCGGCTGCAATTTTCCATCGTCCACTTTGCTTTTTGTAAACCAATAGTGACCTGCCGGCGTCAAGATAAGTGTCTCCCGTTTCTTTATCGGTGGCCTTCAGCCAATACTTACTTATGATGTAGGCGATCTCGCCATGGGTTTCCCTCAACTCGTACTCCAATTCAAATACGGAATCCGCTTTGCCGATGCGGCTGGAAAAGTAGTCGCGTATTGCTGCGATGCCAAACAGTGCCGGTTGTCCGTGCAGCGCGACGATCGCATCATCAACATAAAGCGTCATCAGCCCCTCGAGGTCTTCCTGCTCGTAATAGCGGGCCCATTTACCCCCCTCGGCCGCAATCTCGGTCTCGAAGTCCGCGACTGCTTGAGCGCTTGTCAGGAGACTCATCGAGAGCGTCAGCATCGAAAGCCACCATCGGCATGAAAGCCTCAGCGAGATAACGGGTTTTAGCGTCATTTGAAAACCCCAAGCGCCGCGGCGATCAGCGCAAAGGCATAAATCGCCAATACGGCGATATAAACAGGCGATAGAGCCCGAGAGTAGGCGGCGTTTAAGTCCGCATCGTCAGGCGTCGATGCAAGCGCTATAAATAGATCGACGGCGGGTTTGAAGAGAAGATCGAGCAAAACTCCTGCACAGAATATTGCTCCGACCGCGAGTACCTTTAGCGCGAGCCAGTCGGGGGTGTCTGTCTGGGTAAGCAGATGTATGCCGGCACTACTGACCACCAAGGCGAGCACGAGATTCAGTACCCAATTGATCTTGGCGCTCTGCTCCTGGATCTTCGGGTCTGTAGCGAGGAAACCGCGCCAAAGAATTAGCAACCAGATCCCCGCCAATAGCCACATGGTGCCAAGCACGCTACCCGAGAGGGCAAGCCAGCCAGTTGACACTGCGAGTTGGCAGCCAGAGGGAATGATTAGCGTCAGAGCGGAGCGAGGTAATCGATCCAATACCATCCCAAGTTGAAGCACCGTTTGCCGCGTTTCGATACTCAAAGTGGTTTGCTCGGACCAGCGCGCGGCAATGAAAACGCCCACATCTGTTCCGACCCAGAATACGAGCAACAAAATATGCAGGTATAGCCACACGCCTTCCATCATCCACCTCCTATGGTTGTTGTGTAATGTTTGCGCCCGACTCCAGTACGTCTTTAATTAGTTGAAAACGCGCCTCTGCCCACTGGGCATCTTGTTCTTGTGTAGGCTGAAAGCGCTCCATGGCATCTTCGGCAATCACACCGGATTTCTCCAGCAGTGCTTCTAGAGATTTGACTCGCTCGTTGAGAACAGAGTGCTCCGTCATGAGCCGGACGATAATTGCCAGTAAGCGGTCGATCTCCGGGTCAGAGAAAAAAGCTGGCCGACCCGCCTTGACGGCCTTTTTATCGATGCTCATGCGATACTGCCTTTTTGCGCACCAAAGGCGTACCAGGTGATGGTGTCGGAGAGGCGGCCCGTGTCTGCGTCAAAGGCGGCGTCAGCCCCCGATGCCGCAGCGAACTCTGCTTCGCTGACATAGGTAAAGCGAGGCATGGTGGCCTGGAAAAAATTCTCGGTAGGAAAACCCGCGTCGGTGCAAAGAGCGGAGTAGCTGAGATCCCGAAATTCCTTGTAGAAAGGTTCGTTGTTATAAAAGCAATCCCAGTCGAGGTAAAACGCGTCATAAGCGCCGAGAGCGTCATTGGGTGGTAGCTCCATATTAATCAGCACGCCACCGGGCTTCATAATACGGTGCGCTTCCTGAAAAAACGCCTTGATGAGGTGGGTCGGTAACTCGTGAAGAAACATGGAGGAAAAAACGACGTCGACGCTACCGTCCTCGTAGGGCAGGGCCTCACAGGAGGCCTGACGGAAATGAATGGGGACGCCAAACGCTTCTGCCCTAGTGTGACCATACTGCAGGCAAGAGGGCGCAACATCCAAACCATGCACGTCAGCAGCGGGGAAGGTCTGTTTCCAGGGCAGCGTGTTGTGACCGATCGTGCATCCCACATCGACAATCAGCTGTGGTTGGAGCTGTGGCCACTTCAGGCGCGTGTAGTTGGCCATCGAGTGTCCAATATCATCCAGATTCTTCCCCATCACGCCAAATGAGAAGACTTCTAGGCCGTTGTCATAAACAACGCCCGCTTCGGCTCCGCTATCCTCAGTGCCCTGGTAGTTGCCGGGCATCAGATGAACATCCATGGAATCGGTGTAATCCGGTAATGCGATCCCGGCATCAAGCATTAGCGAACCACCGTGCGTTGCTTCGGATTGCTCACTGATTTTTTCGACAGACTCTGGATCCGAGGCGATGGCCGAGAGTACCGATTGCCAGACCAGTTCCTGTGTTGCGCAACGCAAACTGGAGTACCACTTAAACATGTCGCGGTTTTTGACATATTGGTGAACCGCTTCGCCTGAGTCATGGTGCTGACCGGCCTCAGCGCTGGATTTTTCGTAGTCCGTCTGCATCTGGCCCGCCAGATCAGTCAACACCCAGGCGCGCATGGAGGAGGTAAAGCGTTCCCTCGCGCGCTGGTCGAGGTTTTTATTGAGCGCCAGTGAATGATGTAGTCCCCTCATTACAAATGCCTCGCAAAGGTAAAC
>JADHNP010000065.1 GCA_016779445.1 Luminiphilus sp.
TGTCTTGATTATTTGTTGCCCAGAAAATTTTAGCCACAAATATGTTCAGCTGCCTAACGCAAAAGGTATTGTTTAAACGGAGAAATATTGGTCGGTGTGAGAGGATTCGAACCTCCGACCCCTTCCTCCCGAAGGAAGTGCGCTACCAGGCTGCGCCACACACCGAGGCGCGCAGAGTAGCAAAAAGGGGAAATGGGGTGAAGAGAGCAACGCGCCGGGCTAATAAACACCCGACCATTTCGCAACACCTTGACTCAATAGACTGAACCCAGCCACCACAGCCATCAACAAGAAGATCAATAAAATTGGGCGAAACGGCCTACGATCGGTCGCATTGACCCCCCGCTCCAAAAAACCATCGACTCTCGCCTGGTCCGCATCAGAGAGTTGTTGTGGTTGGGCAGCCGGTGTGTTCTCGCTAGCCTGGTGCATCCGTCATCACTTGCCTTGGCTTTGGCGCCACTCTAAAGCTTAACGCTAAAGAGGCCAAGCTATTGTCAACTATGTTCAGCGCCTCGCTCGTCGATGATCAGGTTTAGTTCAACCATGGTGTTCCCGCGGTTTTCAAAAAAAAAGACAATATGAGGCTGGCGGAGAGAAATTAAACGATGCAAAGCGCACTGCATTGCTTCGGCCCACCGCGCGTCAAGTGATACGCAAACGCATATACGCAAGGGTGAGCCAATTGCTAACGGGCACTTCTAAATTGGTGCGATGGCTCAGTCCTCCATGTTGCCTGATTTGCAAGGAGGTGCATGGCGGTCAGCGGGCCATCTGCCTTCTATGCGAAATGAAGCTCCCCCAAAACACCCTTTCCTGCCGCCAGTGTGGCTTACCGCTGAGTACCAAGATTCGCAGGCCCTCAACACAAGGACCCCCCTCAGAGCGATGCCACGCCTGTTATCGCCACCCACCTCACTTTAGCCAAACACTGGCGCCGTTCCTCATGCAGACAGGGATGCGGGAACTGATTCAGCTCTGGAAATTTCGAGGCCAATCGCAACTAACACCCTTGCTTGCCGCGCTCTTTGAGTCAGCAGCCCCATTCGAGTACACACGATCACTACCGGAATCGGCGGTCTTAGTACCCGTGCCTACACAATGGCGCCGGCAAATTCGTCGCGGGTTTGACCACACCTGGTTATTGGCCGAGGCACTACGATGGCAATTACCGGACAAATACGAGGTAAAACCCTGGTTGCAAAACACCCGCTACCAGACCCCTCAACATCAACTCAATCGCAGGACACGAATACAGAGGGGGGCAGATCGGTTTGTGGTACACCGCGGTGTAGCGGGTCGACATATCATTTTGATCGATGATGTGATGACGACTGGCTCCACTGCTCGGTCGGCAGCCGCCGCCTGCGTCAAGGGTGGAGCCGAATCTATTTCAGTTTGGTGTCTGGCCAGAACTCCTCCAGAAGACAAAACGACAGACGCGTTAAGATAGCGCTCTTTCCTCACGGGCGGTCATATGACACACCCTTTCGAAAACCTAACTCCAGATCGTGTGGTGAGCTGCGTAGAAGCGATTGGTCTGCACAGTGATCTCAGACTGCTTGCGCTCAACAGCTATGAAAACCGGGTTTATCAAGTGGGCCTGGATGACGCCGATCCGATTATTGTGAAGTTTTATCGGCCGGGTCGCTGGACGCTCGCGCAAATTCAGGAAGAGCACACGTTTGCCCTAGAACTCGCATCGAGCGAGTTGTCCGTCGTCGCTCCCATGACAATCGGCAAGGATACCCTTCATGAGGCTGATGGCTTTCTGATCGCCGCCTTCCCCCGCCGCGGTGGGCACGCACCGGAGCTTGATAATTTTGACCACTTATTGGGCCTCGGGCGGACGTTGGGCAGGCTCCATCGCGTCGGCCAAGCGGCGCCATTTACAAGTCGTATTTACTATACGCTCGAGCGCTGGCTCATCGAGCCCATAGACTATCTTGCTCGGAACTGGATACCGGAGGAACTGCGCCCGGCCTGGGATAGCCTGGGCAAAGATCTCATCGATAGGGCGACACGGCTGATGTCTGACTATGACCCCACAAAAGGCATCCGGCTTCATGGGGACTGTCACGTGGGCAATATTCTTTGGCGAGATGACACGCCTCACTTTGTTGATCTGGATGACTGCGTCACCGGACCCGCCATTCAGGACCTGTGGATGTTTTTATCCGGGGATCGTCACCAAATGGAGCAGCAACTGTCCGAACTCATTACTAGCTACGAAGATTTTAACGATTTCGACTCCCGGGAAATCAAGTGGATTGAGGCGCTGCGCACGGCACGCATGGTCTATTACAGCGCTTGGTTGGCGCGGCGCTGGGATGACCCGGCATTTCCAGCAGCGTTTCCCTGGTTTGGGCAGGCGAGATATTGGTCAGATCAGATTTTGGCGTTGCGTGAGCAACTGGCCTTAATGGAGGAGCCACCGTTGCGGCTTTTATAAGCTATCCACCTCGGCGAGCCCCAGGGAATAACAGGGTCCACAACCAAAACCAGAACCGATTTTTGGACAGCACATAGTGATCCAGCTCCCGAAATTGCGCCGCTGTTTTATCTGGGTCGGCATAGAGATCTGCTCGAGTGTATCGAGGTTCAGCTGGGTCCAATTTCTTGACTACGCAAGCGGGGTTGCCCGCAACCACCGAGTTGGCGGGGACATCATGGGTAACCACTGCTCGCGCGGCCACAACGCTATTATCACCAATGGTGACGCCTTTCAGTATCGTTGCGTGATCCCCCACCCAGACGTTATGGCCCAGATACACCGGGGTAGGATCTTGTGCGCGATTGATCCTGTCATACAAGCCATGCCAGTCTGAGTCTGTGATATAGGCGCCATTTGCCAACATGCAGCCATCGCCCAACACGATCTCATCACTGGCACTGATGCGCGATCCGGGGCTCATCAAGCACGCCGCCCCCAACGTAATGCTTCCTTGTCCTGCGTCTCGGCCCCATACGCCGATCTGTACCCGCTGGCTGGTGGTGTTGATTGCGGTAAAAGAGTGACCTATCGAAATATTAGGTCCCGAAATATCGATGTACCAAGGCGACATAATGGTCGCATGCCGACCCAAATGAGCGCAGCGTGGCCGAATGAACCAATGGATCCAGGCATCGCGAAACTGCAGGTAGGCCCGCTTCACCCAAAATGGACGGAGATCTTCTCTCATAAAAATACTGTCTTCGTTCGACCCTCTCTCGTCGGGGTATGATGGCAAGGTGACCATGACTGCGCAAACAACCCCTAAAAAAATCCTGCCAAACGTGATCGTCACAGATCAACTTGGCCCTCATCCTGATCTATTGTCGGTGGTACAACGTCACCGTAAGCATCTCTGGCGCAAACCTTGCCCGGAACATACCCGTGACGCGTTCCGCATACTCCAACAAACACTCGAAAATGAACCCCGCCCATTGGTACTCGATTCTTTTTGTGGCACGGGGATGAGTACCGCCTTGCTTGCGGACCGCTACCCCAACAGCTGGGTGGTGGGAATCGATCAGTCTGCCCACCGTCTGGCTAAGCACCAAGGCAGGCAACGCGACAATTACCTCTTGCTCCGCGCCGAGGCTGAATCTTTCTGGGCCTGCCTTGCTGAAGCCAAGGTCAGACTGCAATCACACTGGATGCTGTACCCCAACCCGTGGCCAAAGGCGTCCCAACTCAAACGCCGCGTTCACGGGCATGGCGCCTTTCCCTTGCTATCGAAATTGGGTGGATCGCTTGAGATGCGGACCAATTGGAACATCTTCGCAACAGAGTTTGCTCAGGCAGCGGCAGTAATCGGCCTCTTGGGTACATGCGAAGCCTATACCTCAGCATCGCCTCTGACGCTCTTTGAAAAAAAATATCAACAGCGTGGTCACGAGCTGTGGCGTTTTCACGGAGAATTCTACCGCTAGCGGAATATGGAGGCCTGAGATACCCTGCGCGACCAATAAAGTGATATCCCACTCGGTAAAAGGGATCAACCATGACAGCAACACAGCGTGAAGGCATTGAACAGATGCATAATGGCGATCCCATCTGGGAACGGATCCGCAATGAAACGCGTGAAGCTGCCAAAGCCGAGCCGGTTTTAGCGAGCTTTCTGCACGCGACTATTCTTAATCATGATGAGCTGGAGTGTGCGCTGAGCTTTCATCTGGCGAACTTGCTGGATAGCCCCTCCGCACCTGCCATGATGCTCCGCGAAGTGATTCTTGAGGCACTGCAGGATGAAGACGGTATCCGATGTGCGATAAGAGACGATCTCAACGCCATTCTCGACCGCGACTCTGCCTGCCACAACCTCTATATCCCCTTTCTCTATCTCAAAGGTTTCCAGGCGCTGCAGATTCACCGTGTGGGGCACTGGTTATGGGAGCATGAGCGGCAGCCGCTGGCACACTTTTTACAAAGTCAGATGGCAAGACAGTTCGCGATCGACATTCACCCTGCAGCACGCTTTGGACGCGGCATTATGCTCGACCACGCGACCGGCCTAGTGGTGGGCGAAACCGCCGTGGTCGGTAATCGGGTATCAATCCTGCAATCAGTGACCCTGGGTGGCACCGGAAAAGAGGACGGGGATCGGCACCCAAAAATTGCAGACGGTGTGCTGATCAGTGCGGGCGCAAAGATACTGGGCAACATTCACGTCGGCGAGGGTGCCAAAGTGGGCGCTGGGTCGGTCGTTCTGCAGGACGTTCCCGCACACACCACGGTGGCGGGTGTGCCTGCTAGAGTGGTGGGGAAACCGACCTCCAGCTCACCGGCGCTGGATATGGACCACGCGATTCCCGAATCTCAGTGGTAGGCGGGAGATAACTCGGTCACCGCCTCGACCATAGCCGCAACATGCTCGGGATCAATCCCGGGCGTCACGCCGTGACCTAGGTTGAAAATATGACCAGTCCCCTCACCGTATGAGTCCAGAATCTGGGCCACCTCGGCGCGGATTCTGTCGGGCGAGGCATTGAGTAACGTTGGATCCATATTGCCCTGTAAGCTCACTCTGTGGCCCACTCTGGAACGCGCCAAACCAATATCGGTAGTCCAATCAAGTCCAACGGCATCAGCGCCACACTCAGCGATCGCCTCCAGCCACTGTCCGCCCCCCTTGGTAAATACGATTACCGGCACTCGGCGACCGTCGGCCTCTCTGGGCAGTTGCTCAATGATCTCGGTCATATAGCGCAGGGAAAACTCCCGGTATGCGTCATGACTCAGCGATCCTCCCCAAGTATCGAAAATCTGCAATGCCTGAGCGCCATGACGCACCTGTTCTGAGAGATAAACCGCAACAGATTGCGCCAGTTTTGATAGCAATTGGTGCATGACTTCTGGCTCGTTAAAGGCCAATGACTTGACCTTGGCAAAGTCTTTGCTAGAACCGCCCTCCACCATGTAGGTCGCCAGCGTCCAGGGACTGCCGGCAAATCCGATTAGGGGCACGCTGCCTTTAAGTTCTCTGCGAATCAAGGCCACTGCGTCCATGACATACCCCAGCTCATTGGCTGCTCGCTCGGGTTCAAGCGCCGCAATTTCTGCTGCGGAGGATACCGGGCGCTCAAACCGAGGGCCCTCCCCCTCGGAAAAATAAAGTCCAAGGCCCAAAGCGTCCGGTATCGTCAGGATATCGGAGAAGAGAATAGCCGCGTCCATGGCGTATCGCCTGAGTGGCTGCAGAGTGACCTCACAAGCGAGTTCCGGGTTCGTACACAGAGCCATAAAGCTTCCTGCTTCTGCCCGGGTAGCGCGATATTCGGGCAGATACCGTCCCGCTTGGCGCATCATCCAAACAGGCGTCCTATCGACGGGTTCCCGCAACAGTGCGCGCAGGAATCGGTCATTTTCCAAGCTGGTCATGCTTTCGACTCTCTCTTTTCTAGTCTTGTTATGGCTGTTTACAGTAGCCGGGGACCCCCGGTAATCCAGCGCACCGCTCCACACATTAGGAGGCGCTGCTGACACTCATAGATCGAGGTAATCCAGAATGCCCTCAGCTGCTTGGCGCCCCTCCCAAATGGCCGTCACCACCAGATCTGACCCCCGAACCATATCACCTCCAGCGAAGATCTTGGGATTGGCTGTTTGAAACTTGAAAGTCTGCTCTTCAGGGGCGATCACGCCGTCCCAGTCGTTACAAGTCACTCCCGCATTGGCAAACCAGTCCGCCGGATCCGGCTGAAAACCAAAAGCCATAATGATCGCATCCGCCTCGATGACAACCTCGCTGCCCGGCACCGACTCCGGCCGTCGACGCCCGTCCTGACCTGGCTCACCTAAGCGGGTCTCTACGACTTTTATCCCTATGGCTTCACCGAAATAATCCATGACTTCAACAGGCTGACGATTGAATAAAAACTGCACGCCTTCTTCTTTTGCGTTTGCGACCTCGCGCCGCGAGCCAGGCATGTTTTCCTCGTCCCGTCGGTAAACACAGTAAACCCGATCTGCCTGTTGTCGAACCGCAGTTCGAACACAATCCATGGCGGTATCTCCCCCCCCAAGTACCACCACAGTTTTTTCTCGCAGATCGATGTACTCATCCGCGTCACGGGGGTAGTCCATTTTTTCATTGACGTTGGCAATGAGGTAATCGAGCGCTTTGTAAACGCCGGGCAAATCCTCGCCAGAGAACCCACCCTCCATTGCCTTGTAAGTACCCATGCCCAGAAACACGGCATCATAATCTGCCAGGAGCTGATCGATAGTGATGTCGCGACCGATCTCGGTATTGAGCTGAAACTGGATACCCATCCCCTCAAATACCTCGCGGCGGCGCTGCATAACCTGCTTTTCCAGTTTGAACTGGGGAATGCCGAAGGTTAGCAGCCCACCTATTTCCGGATATCGATCGAACACAACCGCCCTGACGCCATTGCGGGTGAGAATATCCGCACAGCCAAGGCCCGCGGGACCAGCACCGATAATCGCTACTTTTTTATCTGTGGGTACGACATCTGAAAGGTCAGGCCGCCAACCCATGGCCAGCGCTGTATCTGTGATGTATTTCTCAGAGTTGCCAATTGTCACCGCACCAAACCCTTCGTTCAGCGTGCAGGCGCCTTCGCACAAACGATCTTGAGGACAAACGCGCCCGCAGACCTCGGGCAAGGTGTTGGTTTGATGGCTGAGTTCTGCCGCCTCAAAAAGGTTACCTTCGGCCAGAAGCTTCAGCCAGTTGGGGATAAAATTGTGTACTGGACACTTCCATTCGCAGTAGGGGTTGCCGCACTCAAGACAACGATGTGACTGTTCCACCGCCTGCGTCTGAGTGTAGGGGTCATAAATCTCTACGAAGGCTTCAGTTCTCGCCTCCATATTCTTTTTACCGGGGTCTCTGCGATCAACGTCGAGAAACTGAAACGGATTGGCCAGTCGGGTGCTCATACTTAATTGCGCCTCAGTCGGTATCCCGCAGTCGCGAGAGAAGTTGGTTGATATCAGCGGCCTTGGGTTTTACCAGCCAAAATTTACCCACATAATCTTCGAAGTTCTCCAACAAGTGCGCGCCCCACACCGAGCTCGTCTCGGTGACGAACTCCCGGATATTATCGCGCAGGAAGTGTCGATGCGCTTCCATTGACTCCGCTGCCACACGGTGGATCTCGACCAGCTCGCTGTTATAACGGTCAATAAATGCACGGTCCTCATCCAGCACAAACGCCAATCCTCCCGTCATGCCGGCGCCAAAATTCACGCCCGTAGGACCGAGTACCGTCACTAGTCCTCCCGTCATGTATTCACAGCAATGATCACCAACACCCTCTATCACTGCATGGGCGCCGGAGTTACGCACCGCAAAGCGCTCGCCGGCGACACCCGCAGCGAAGAGCCGGCCGCCTGTCGCACCATAAAGGCAGGTATTGCCAACGATACTGGTTATACGGCTTTCGAAACGACTGCCTTGAGGCGGAGATACCACAAGCTTGCCACCGGCCATACCCTTACCGACATAATCGTTGCAATCACCCTCGAGGTACATGTGTAAACCGCCCGCATTCCAGACCCCAAAACTTTGGCCCGCGGTACCCCTGAGTTTCACAATAACCGGGTTGGGCTCCATCCCGTTGTTGCCATAGCGCCTTGCGATTTCTCCCGATAAACGGGCGCCAACCGAACGGTCGCAGTTAGTCACTACATAAGAGAATGTGCCGCCACTCGCAGATTCAATCGCGGGCAATATGTCTGCGACCATCTGATTAGCCTTATCAGCTGTGTCAAATGGATCATTACTGCTGACCTGACAAAACTGGGGCTGATCCGCAGCGTCTTCATCAATCCAGAGAATGGGATCCAGATCGAGGCTTTGCTGCTTGGCGGTTTCCCCAGGTAGCCGTTCCAGCAAATCGACCCGTCCAATCAAATCCTCAAGCTTGGCGACACCTAGTTTGGCAAGCCACTCCCGCGTCTCGTTGGCCACGAAAGTGAAGAAATTAACGACACGTTCGACGTCACCCACAAAATGTGTCTGACGCAAAGTTGCGTTTTGTGTCGCCACACCGGTCGCACAATTATTGAGATGACAAATACGTAGATACTTGCAGCCCATCGCCACCATCGGCGCAGTACCGAAACCAAAACTTTCTGCACCCAAAATCGCCGCCTTCACCACATCGAGGCCGGTCTTCATTCCACCATCTGCCTGGAGTCTTACTTTGCCTCTGAGACGATTACCCCGCAGGGTTTGCTGAACTTCGGCAATCCCCAGCTCCCAGGGGGAGCCTGCGTGACGAATCGATGTCAGTGGGCTAGCGGCCGTACCGCCGTCATATCCGGAAATGGTAATGAGATCGGCGTAAGCCTTGGTCACGCCTGCCGCTATCGTGCCAACGCCGGGCTCGGAAACCAGCTTTACCGATACCAGAGCATCAGGGTTTACCTGCTTGAGGTCGAAAATCAGCTGCGCCAAATCCTCGATAGAGTAAATATCGTGATGCGGCGGCGGAGAAATCAGCGTGACACCTGGCACCGAATACCTGAGTCGCGCGATCAGGTCGTTAACCTTGCCGCCAGGCAACTGCCCGCCCTCTCCGGGTTTGGCACCTTGCGCCACTTTAATCTGCAAGACTTCCGCATTAACCAAGTAGTGTGGGGTGACGCCAAAGCGACCAGACGCGATCTGCTTGATCTTGGAGACACGATTGGTGCCATACCGGTCAGGGTCCTCACCGCCCTCACCACTGTTGGAGCGGGCGCCAATCTGGTTCATACCCATAGCTAACGCCTCATGGGCCTCAGGCGACAGCGCTCCCAGTGACATCCCCGCAGAATCGAAACGACGTAAAATGTCTTCTACCGGTTCCACCTGATCAAGCGGTAATGGTGCGTCAGAAAGCTTCAATGCCAGCAGGTCACGCAGCGCGGCAACGGGTCGCTCGTTACAATACGACGCGTAGCGCAGGTAGTCGCCATAATCGCCGCTGGTCACAGCCGCCTGAAGACTCATCACCACATCGGGGTTATACGCGTGGTACTCGCCCCCGTGCACATACTTCAACAGCCCACCCTGATCGATGGTTTTGCGCCGCGATCGCGCCCGGCTCGCGACTTGCCACTGATCTTTCTCCAACTGATCGAGAGATAATCCACCGACGCGCGAAGTCACGCCCGTAAAGGCCACGCTGACAAGTTCGGTATCGAGGCCCACTGCCTCGAATAATTGCGCCCCTCGATAGGAGTTCACTGCAGAGATGCCCATTTTGGACATAATCTTCAAAAGACCTTTGTTAATACCTTTGCGGAAATTCTTCTGACAAAGATGGGGATCGCCCAGCAACTCGCCACGATTAAACAGGTCCTCAATCACGCTATAGGCGAGGTAGGGGTAGACAGCCGTCGCACCGAAACCCAGCAGACAGGCAACATGATGCGAGTCTCTCGCGCTACCTGACTCAACGATCAAGTTGCACTCGGCTCTCAAACCACTGCGTATCAGATGATGGTGTACGGCGCCTGTCGCCAAAAGACTGTGCAGAGGCACGCGGGCCGCGCCGATCCCTCGGTCAGAGAGGATAATAGT
This sequence comes from Luminiphilus sp., assembly GCA_016779445.1. Classification (GTDB taxonomy): domain Bacteria; phylum Pseudomonadota; class Gammaproteobacteria; order Pseudomonadales; family Halieaceae; genus Luminiphilus. Next base: position 10,023 of record JADHNP010000065.1, read on the forward strand.
GTTGCCGCCCTCACGAATTGCCGCTTCGACGCTGCTGCAAACCGCCTCCAATGCTTGACGCAAATTGCGCTCAGAAGGGTCATAGGTCACGTCGATGACGACGCTTCGAAAACCCTCTTCATCCAGCGCCAGAATCGTTTGAAACTTGGCTTGAGATAGCACCGGCGAGGTCAGACTAATACGCCGCGCGTGCTCCTCAGACTCCATAAAAATGTTGCGCTCTGGGCCCAGGTCCACCTCTAACGACATCACAATCGATTCGCGCAGCGGATCAATCGGGGGGTTGGTCACCTGAGCAAATTTTTGGCGGAAGTAATCATAGAGTGAGCGCTCTTGGCGCGAGAGCACCGCCATCGGTGTGTCGTCACCCATCGACCCCACGGCCTCATTGCCTGACTCAGCCAGGGGTCGAAGCACCTGATCCCGCTCCTCAAAACTGACCTGAAACATTTTTTGATAAACATCGAGTTCGGCACCCGATATAGCCGCTACCGACTCACCGACAAAACTGCCCTCGATCAGGCGGGCATTACGGCGAAGCCACTGTTTGTAAGGCTGACGACTTTTGAGTAATTCGTCGATATCCCGAGTATGCAAAACTTTGCCCTCAAGTGTATCGACCACCAATATCTGTCCAGGACCCACCCGGCCTTTAGCAATCACGTCCTCTGGCTGATATCCGTGTGTACCAATTTCCGAAGCCAGAGTGATAAAACCATCATCAGTGGTGACCCATCGCGCCGGCCTCAAACCATTGCGATCCAGTAGGCAACAGGCATATCGACCATCAGTGAGCACGATACCTGCGGGCCCGTCCCAAGGCTCCATGTGCATCGCGTTGTACTGATAGAAAGCCTTGAGGTCAGGGTCGATGCCTTCGATATTTTGCCACGCTGGCGGGATAAGCATGCGTAATGCACGAGGCAACTCAACACCACCGGTAGTGAGAAGCTCCAACATATTATCGAGGCTGGAGGAATCCGAGCCCTCGGTATTGATCAGGGGCACTAAATCTTGCAAACCGGGTAAAAGCGGCGAATCCAACTTGGAGGTCCTCGCCCGGGACCAGCTCCGATTACCCTCAATAGTGTTGATTTCACCGTTATGCGCCAACATTCGAAAGGGTTGTGCGAGCGGCCAGCGGGGTAAGGTGTTGGTAGAAAAACGCTGATGAAAGACACAGATTGCGGCCGTGAGTGCCTGGTTATGGAGATCCGGGTAAAAGCGCGCCAAATCCGCCGGCATCACCAGCCCCTTATAAGAGATCACCCGGTCGGAAAGGCTACATATATAGAAATCGGGGTCCGCTTGGAGCGCCATTTCAGTTCTGCGGCGCGCGATAAAAAGTTTACCCAGGCAATGATCGTGGTCAACGCCATCCGCATTAACGAAAACCTGCTCTATGCGTGGCAATTGATCCAGCGCAATTTCGCCACAAACACCGGTATCAATCGGAACTTCACGCCAGCCATAGACGGCAAGACCCTCTGATTTCAGCGCCGCCTCCATCGTCTTGCGTGCCATCTGCTGGCGCTCGCCATCCTGGCTAAGAAAGACCATGCCCACGGCATAGTGCTCGCCGAGTTCGGCACCGAAAGTCGCTAGCGCCTCGCTGCGCATGAATGCATCGGGCATTTGCATCAGCAAACCACATCCGTCTCCGGTCCGACCGTCAGCTGCAATGCCGCCGCGATGGGTCATACACGTCAGAGATTCAATGGCGGTTTGCAACAGGCGATGACTGGCCTCGCCCTGCACATGGGCAATCAGACCAAATCCACAGTTGTCCCGAAACTCTTCGGGGCGGTAAAGACCGCGCGAGACTGCCGCCTGCTCTGGTGCGGCGTCCGCCTTAGCATGATGACTCATAACACGTTTCGCTAGTGCGCCGGCACTCGAGACCGGCGAAACCGCCCTTTACGGGCCTAAAATACAAGGGGGGCGTAGTGTACACACCCAACAGAGGGCACTCAATTAGCGGTAAATTCGGCGATCAAGCCGCGATCACGCGCGCAATATCTTCTACCGTTACACCATCCGTAATCCAGGGGGCGCCCAGCCCACGCAGTAAAATATAGCGAATTTTACCGGCAGACACCTTTTTATCACTGGACATCGCTTCGATGAAATCGGTTGCCGTCTGTCCTACTGGCGGGTCACTGGGCAAACCGACTGCTTGGTTAAATTCAATAAGCTGCTGAACGATCTCCGGTGCCAAGTCACCTCGTTGAGCCGATATCCTGGCCGCCATTACCATTCCGGCTGCCACCGCCTCCCCATGCAACCAGTCGCCATAACCCTGCATGCGCTCAATTGCATGACCAAAGGTGTGGCCAAAGTTTAGGTAGGCACGCACACCAGCCTCGCGTTCATCTGAGGCGACAATGGCCGCTTTAATCTCGCAGCTACGCTTAACAGCAATGGCGACTTTCTCCATCTCACGATTCTTCAGCGAACCCCCGTGCAGTACCAACCAGTCAAAAAACTCGCCATCACTAATCAGCCCGTATTTCACGACCTCGGCGAGACCCGCTGCATATTCTCTCTCTGGCAGTGTCAATAGCGTGTCGAGATCAATCATCACCCGACGAGGTTGATGGAAGGCGCCGATCAGGTTTTTACCCATTGCATGATTAACACCGGTTTTACCGCCGACCGATGAATCAACCTGCGCGAGCAGTGTCGTAGGCACCTGCAAAAAATCTGCGCCACGTAAAAAGCAAGCGGCGGCAAAACCGGTCATATCCCCGACCACGCCACCACCCAGCGCTATAAAAAGGCTCTGCCTTTCATGGCGGTCTTGCAGTGCGGCATCGAGAATCAGCTCAATAGATCGCAAATGCTTATGCCGCTCACCTGAGGGCAAAACGAC
>JADHNP010000066.1 GCA_016779445.1 Luminiphilus sp.
TCACTGTTATCCGATGGTCAAGGCCTCGTCGACGCGACACGGGCGTTGGCTCGGCGTTTACAGGTGCCCGATTCGGTGACTGTTGTGCCGGCAACCGAGTCATCAGTGCGAACCCATGTTCTGACCGATCAAGGCCGCATGGCCTTTCAGGATTATTTCGTAGGGCAGCGATGCGAGCCGGTACTCAAACATGTGGTCTACGAGGGCATCGAGGCTGCGTCCCCCAGTCAGCGGCTGATTGACCTGCTGAGTCAGTACGGTCCTCATAAGATTGATGTCGTGCTGGGCCCCTCCAATCCCTTTTTAAGTCTCGGTCCTATCCTTGATATTCCGGGCATGATGGCGCTGCTGCGCCAGCAGGCACGCCGCGTGATTGCTATCTCACCGATCATTGGTGGTCGCGCATTGAAAGGCCCTGCGGCAAAAATCATGTCGGAACTGGGTCTGCCCGTCTCGGCGGCGGGGTGGACCCTGTGGATGAATGAGCGCTATCCGGCCCTTGTGGATACCTGGGTGTGGGACGAGACCGATGAAGGGCTGGCGAACTCAGACGCCTTGAAGTCTCTCGACATCAGAACCACCTCAACGGTGATGTCAGACCCCGGCGTTGCCCGTCAATTCGGCGCCTGGTTACTCGAGGCGTGTGCGAGTGAGTGTTGATGCAATTGTCGCGCTGAAAGCGCGATCCCAGAGCAAAATGCGACTGACATCAATGCTTGGCGATACGGCGCGCGAGGCGCTGGTAGAGGCGATGGCGGTAGATGTCCTCTCCTGCTTATTAACGCACCCGGAGATCGAGGCCGTGCACGTTATCTCTGGCGCAGGGTGGTCAGACGGAAGTCCACTGCCGCGCGGTATCACGTTATGGCAAGAGTCTGATTGGCCCGTCAACGGGTTGATTCAAGCCTACGAACTGATGACGGAGAAATCCGCGGCTGAGGGACTGTTATTTATGCACGCCGATCTGCCCTGCCTTGACCAAGAGGGCCTTTCCGCCGTTATTGAAGCATCGGCGGAGCGTCATGCCGTGCTGTGCCCTGATCATGCGGACGTCGGCACCAACGCGGTGCTGCGCTGGCGAGATCAACCGCTGCCGCTATGTTTTGGGAATGACAGCTTGCGGCGGCATCAACACGCGGCTGATGTTGCGGGTGTGCCATGGCGGATCGCGCGGCGACCCGGGTTGTCATTGGACATCGATGTGCCGGCGGATCTTGATCGGGTGCGGCTGGGTGACGCGCTGATCGGCGAGCGCACGGCAGAGTGGTTCCACGTGTATCAGGTCGATCTCACTGTCGACGCTACCCAACACGCCCTCTAACGCTGTAGAGTAGCAATCCTATGGGGGCACATCAGAACGAGCGGTATGCAGCGCGAGCAGTATTTGCGCTAGCGGGCGGGGGTGACGTTGTCGGAATGGACGACGTGATCGAGGCGCGTGCGCGTAGTATTCGAGATCAGCACTACGGTGCGCACATCACGTATAGCCCCAAGATCTTCATCCCTGTCACCCAGTTGTGTCGGGATGTTTGTCATTACTGCACTTTTGCCAAGAGGCCTTCCCAGTTGAGTTCGCCTTATCTGAGTGTCGATGAAATTCTCGACACCGTGCGGCAAGGAGCTGGAGCGGGGTGCCGCGAGGTCCTGCTGACATTAGGTGAAAAGCCGGAGCTTCGCTATCGCGTCGCGCGGGAATGGCTTGCCGCAGAGGGGTATACCAGCACCGTTGATTATGTTGCAGAAATCGCCCGTCGTGTTCTCTGCGAAACGGGACTGCTACCCCATATTAATGCGGGCACACTGACGCGCAGCGAACTGCGACAGTTGCGCTCGGTCTCTGCCTCCATGGGTCTCATGCTGGAGAGTGGTGCGGCACGATTATGTGAGCGAGGCGGCCCTCATTTTGGCTCGCCTGATAAAAAGCCATTTCGGCGTTGGCTAACGCTGGCCAGAGCTGGAGCATTGCGTGTGCCGATGACCACAGGGCTGTTGGTCGGTATTGGTGAAACTCGAGAGGAACGGTTGCGCGACCTTCAGGCGATCAAGCGCCTCCACGCCCGCTACGGACATATTCAGGAAGTCATCATTCAAAACTTCTGCGCCAAGGCGGGAACGCGCATGGCGGATGCCGATGACGCTTCGCTATCAGAGCTCATCTGGACGATCGCCCAGGCTAGGACGATATTACCCAAAGAGATGAGCATTCAGGCGCCCCCTAACTTGAGCCCGGGCCAGCTGGGTCAGCTCATTGACGCGGGTATCAATGATTGGGGTGGCGTGTCGCCGGTGACGCCGGACTACGTCAATCCAGAGGCCCCCTGGCCCAGCTTGTCTGCGTTGCGCGCGGCAACGGCAGATCGTAGTAAAAATCTGATGGCAAGGTTAACCGTTTATCCGCAGTATCTCGAGGAATCTGGCTGGATGGCCAAAAGCGTTCGGCGTCAGGCACTTGAGTTAGCAGATGCAGAGGGCTTTGTGCGCGACGATGCCTGGCGGGCGGGCCTATCGGAGTTGCCACCTGCGCGCAACGCGACATTGGGTTCGGGACGCGGTGGTGTGGCGATAAGAGAGAGTCTCGATGCCTGTCTTCGCGAAGAGCCATTGGAGGATAGCGCGATGCTAGCGCTGTTTACTGCGCGGGGTGCGGATGTTGAGACCGTGTGTGAGGCCGCCGACGAACTGCGACGACGGCAGATTGGCGACACGGTCACCTACGTCATTAATCGCAACATTAACTACACTAACGTCTGTCAGTACAGCTGTCGCTTTTGCGCCTTTTCAAAAGGCGGCGGAGAAGTCGCTGCCGGACGCGCCGCATACGATATCGACGCTGGGGAGTTGCATCGCAGGGTAAAAGAGGCAGCGGCGCTTGGCGCAACAGAGGTCTGTCTGCAAGGGGGCATCCACCCTGACTACACGGGGCAAACTTACCTCGATATTCTGCGTACTGTGAAAGAAGCTGCGTCCGCAATCCACGTGCACGCGTTTTCGCCGTTGGAGATTGATCAGGGTGCCAGCACGTTGAATCTGCCCCTGGAGCAGTATCTCTCTATGTTGAAAGATGCCGGGCTCGATTCGCTGCCGGGTACGGCTGCCGAAGTGTTGGATGAGCGAGTACGCGACATACTTTGCGCGGACAAAGTCTCCGCGGAGCGCTGGTTGGAGATTATGGAGTGTGCGCATGGATTGGGTTTGTCCAGCACAGCGACGATTATGTTCGGACATGTTGATTCCCCCTCATCCTGGGTCAATCACTGGCAGCGAGTCATTCGCCTTCAGGAGCGAACCCAGGGGTTTACCGAAGTGGTGCCGCTTCCCTTTGTGAGTGAAGGCGCCCCCATCTATCGACGTGGAGAATCACGTCCGGGGCCGACCTGGCGGGAGACACGGCTCATGCATGCCGTGTTGCGGCTAACGGTGGGGAGAGTGATTCCCAATGTGCAGGCTTCTTGGGTAAAGCTTGGTCGACGAGGGGCACTTGAAATGTTGGCTGCTGGCGTCAATGATTTGGGTGGCGTGTTGATGAACGAGAGTATTACCCGGGCTGCCGGCGCAGCACATGGACAAATGTGGATTCCGAAGGATATCGAGCAAGCCATTGTGGATGCGGGGCGATCGCCCGTACAGCGCAACACCCGCTACGAACCGGTGGCGTCGCAGGCTGCTGGTCAACTCTGTTCAGACGCCATTAAATGGGTATCTCATACGCCGGCAGGTCGCTACGCAAACCCTAAATACCGCTCGGCTATCTGAGATTTTAGCATTTACACCGCAACATTTAGCGTTGCTTGCTAGTGACAAGCAAGACAATTTGCCGTAGGTTTTGCGTTGACTACGCAACGACTACAACGGGGGATATTTCGTGAGCGATGAGCTGATTGCCCGCCTGGGCTCAGTCGCAACACGTGACGTCGAATCTCGTTGTGGAGTTTGACGGGGCCGACTCCGCCACCGGAATCTGTGACGTCGATTGCATGGGGCTCCTGGCCGGCAGCGATGAAGCCACGTTTGTCGGAGCCACTTACCGAGACCGGTTTGTGCGTAGCTAGGGCGCCTGGAAGATTGCGGAGCGAGAGGTCACTATTCACTATTTCAACCAGTTTGGGGGCACTACACTCAGTGCGCCCGAGGGGTAGTCTTGGGTCGCCAGAGCCTGACGCCCAACGCGTTATCACAACAAAAAGAGGGTAAAGCCATGAAAATACGATCACAACACAATGCACTCGGCGTTGTAGTGTTGGCCAGCCTGACGGTCTTACCGGTTACGCCGGTCGTTCTCGCACTTTCGGCGTCGAGGCGATCTACGAGTTTGGTGACTGAGCCGGGACGTTGGCTTACACCAAGTTGAGATCAGATCAACAGGCCCGCCGTATAGCGGGCCCTTACGCTACGGGATTGGGTTATGAATGAACGATTGGAAGGGAAGGTTGCTGTCATTACTGGCGCTGCCAGCGGTATTGGTGCGGCCACGGCAAAGACCTATGTCGAGCAAGGCGCTCGCGTAGTCTTGGGCGACATTCAGGATCTGCCCGGCGAGGCGCTGGCGGCGTCGCTGGGTGGTTCAGCTCATGCCGTTTTTCGGCATTGCAACGTCACAAACGAAGCAGAGGTAGAGGCGCTGGTTGAGGCGGCCGTGTCAGAATTCGGTCAAATCGACGTGATGTTTAACTGCGCAGGGATTGTCGGTGCGGTCGGACCCATGTCTACGACTCCCGCTGACGAGTGGAAGCTTACGATCGACATTATGATTAACGGTGTTTTTTACGGAATGAAGCACGCGAGTCGGCATATGAAGGAGGCGGGCTCCGGATCAATCATCAGTATGTCCAGTACGGCAGGCGTTATGGGTGGGCTAGGCCCCCATGCTTATACAGCCGCCAAGCACGCCGTGGTGGGCATGACCAAAAATCTCGCCGCAGAGGTGGGTGGATGTGGCGTGCGGGTCAACTGTATTGCTCCCGCAGGGATGGCCACTCCCATGGTGGCCGAGGTCATTACGGGCGATCACCATAATCTTGACGACACGATTGCGGCATTGGCGAAGGGGTCGCCCCTTAAGGGTCGGGCTGGCCTGGCACAAGATGTAGCCAACGCGGCGCTTTGGCTTGCTAGTGATGAGTCGGGCTACACCAGCGGGCTCACTTTGACAGTCGATGCGGGTGCGACCACAGGTTCTACCGCCGAGGCGCCAGCCTTCGCGGACTATCAGCCTATGATGCGTGAGGCCGGGAAGAGCGGTCTCGACTGAACGCTTACTGATTAAGGCTAAAAACAAACAGCCCCTGACCATCTGGGGGCTGATAGATATCGGGAAAGATCACCGCAGTCAGCGCCCGAAACACGCCAATCCCTGTGGGGATAGCGACGAGCTGCTTGCCACTTGCTTCGTAGGTAATCGGGTATCCATGTGCAGGCGCTGGCAGGCGCGTCGACCACAGCGATTCCCCAGTTTCGGTATCGAAGGCCTGAAAGCGCCGGTTCAGGTCGCCGATAAACAGCACCCCCCCATCTGTCGACAGGGCGCCACTCAAAAAAAGCGCCGGCTGCTCGACGCGCCATTGAATCTCCATAGTACGCACGTCAATCGCCAGCAGCGCTCCTGCTAGCTCTTCTTTGCCTGGCATGGGATAGGTCGCCACATCTGCACCATAGCCGCCGCCGCCCGGACCTAAATCGACTTCACGGGGAGTCATGTCGGAGCAAAGTTGATGCACGGGCAGGAATAGCAAGTGCCGTTCGGCGTCGTAGGTGGCGGACTGCCAGTTGTGGCCCCCGTAGATGCCGGGACACGCTGTATAGGTGTCTCCAATTCCAGCGTTAGCAATATCTTCCCTGTAAGAGAGCGCTCCTGTGTTCCGATTCACGTCGAAGATATTCTGTTGCATGGTGTCGAGGAGGTCGATGTACTCTCCCGTTGTGCGATCGATCTTCCATAAAATACCGTCTTTGCCCACCGTTAACAGCGTCGGCGTGCCTTCGATATCCGCCAAAATTCGTTCGAAACCAACCTCCATATCGATGGTCTCTCCGGGCACATGCTGAAAATGCCAGATCAATTCTCCGGTCCCCGGTCTGATAGCGAGCGTCGAGTTGGTGTAGAGGGCGTCGTCGTTTACCGACATGCCACGACTGGCTGCCGCCCACGGTTTCGGCTGGGAGGTGCCAAAGTACACGAGGTCGAGCTCGGGATCATAAGAGCCGGCTATCCACACATCGCCGCCACCGCGTCGGTCAGGAGCTACCTCGCCCCAGGTGGCGTATTCCGGGGTGCCGGGCAACGCCAGCGTGGAGGTGCGCCACAGTTCTTTACCGGTTTCAGGGTCATGTCCGGTAATGAAGCAGCCTTCCTCAGTGAACAGCTCGCAACCGTTAATACCGCTCACGACCACGCCAGCGGCGACAAGGGGTCCTGCGCTGTGGGTATATGCGTCTCGGTAATCTGCTTTTTCTGTGCGCCATAATTGTTTGCCGGAGGCGGCGTCGATTGCCACCAGAGCGGCGTCATAGGTTGCCAGAAATAACCGGTCCTGCCACAGCGCAATATTGCGCGTTGGTCCCCCGAGCATTTTTGCGGCTGGCGGGAAAGCGTACTGATATTCCCAGATCAACTCCCCGGTCGCGGCTTCGATCGCCTGGATTTTATTGTGCGGATGGGTCAGAAACATGACGCCATCCCGGACTAACGGGGTGGGTTGATTGCTGCCGGCGTGCATCGCCATAGACCAGTCGAGAGACAGCCGTGACACATTGTCTCTGGAGATCTGAGTCAATGGGCTATGTCCATGCCCGTCGGGTGTTCTGCGCCAATTGAGCCAATCCTCGGCTGGGGGATCATCCAGCTCCGCCGTATCGACTTTGCGAAAGTCAGCGATCCGCTTCATGGAGTAAGCGCCGGCGTTACGGGCAAAGTCCATCACGCTATCCGCGGCAGAAAACTCCACCGCATCCGGTACTTCATCCGATGCGTTTTGTAGGTTGTTGACTGAACCTGACAGTGGAGAGTCTTCGGGGAGATTGGATTGCGCGATCACGAACTGAGTGATGGCGCTGTGCTGGACGAGGGATAAGGTGTGTCCCTCGCCAGGAGGCATCTCGGCTTGTTGATAATCTCTGAGCTCGAGTGCGGATTTCTGTGACCATTTGTCGGTAAAGGCGGGGCCCGAGAGTGCGGCGCCATGAGCCGATCCTCGGAGTGACGTGGCATGACAGCTCGCGCAGTGCTCGTCGTAGAGTGCCTCGCCTTCATTTGCAGAGGCGGCCCATGACACGACGAACAGTGCCGGTACGGCCAGTATTGGTAAAGCAGTGAGCAGTTTCATCAATGAGGCTCCCCCGTTTTTAGGCGCACGATGATGCGTTGCTGAAACCCGCCCTTAGGCCATGTAAGGAGTGCGGTTCGTTCACTAACCCTTTAAAAAATGCCCATATTTCTCGAGGGCCTTGGTTCGTTGAGTGGGCGTATGATAGCTCGGGAAGAGAGCGTCATGAGCCGAGTAATGGCGCAGCACCGCTTTCGCGACAGCAATTTTGTGTACTTCGGTGGGTCCGTCTACTACCCCCAGCTCGGGGATATTCGCCCACATAGTCACGAGTGGCGTCTCGTCTGAGCTGCCCAGACTACCGTGCAAATGCATGGCGCGTGAGACGATTTCCACCAATACCTTTGGCGTCGCAGCTTTAATGGCTGCAATTTCCTTGCGGACCTCCCGGTTATATTCCTTGTGCTTGTCGATCAGCCACGCGGTGTAGAGCACGTGCAGGCGATATTGCATCATCATTGTGTAGGCGTCAGCGATCTTTTCCTGGGTCATTTGTTTATCTGCGAGTAGCTCGCCTTTGGTACGCCGGCTGAGGGCCCGTTCGCACATCATGTCCAGCGCTTTGCGGATGACGCCGACGGTTCGCATGGCATGGTGGACGCGACCACCACCCAACCGGGTTTGCGCGACGTGAAAACCCTGACCCTCACTGCCAAGTAGACTATCAGCGGGGACGCGACAGTCTTTAAAAGAGATATAGGCATGCACGCCGTCGCCCTGTTCGACATAGGGACCCACTGCGGAGTTGCGAATGATCTCCATGCCTGGTGTGCCCTCCTCGACGAGAAAAATGGAGGCGCCTTCATGAATTGGCGCCTCGGGGTCAGTGACCACCATGACGAGTAGAAACGCCGAGAATCGAGCATGGGAGGCAAACCACTTCTCTCCATTGATGACCCACTCGTTTCCATCGCGGGTTGCGGTGCAGAGAAATTCGCCTGGGTCGGCGCCCGCTTGAGGCTCGGTCATGGAATAGCAGGAGGCGATTTCCGCATTAAGGAGGGGCTTAAGATATTTTTCTTTTTGCTCCGGCGTACCGAATTTAGCGAGAATTTCTGCGTTGCCTGAATCCGGAGCCTGACAGCCAAAGACGCTGGGCCCAAACCGGCTGCGGCCCAATAGTTCGTTCATCAGTCCGAGACTGACTTGACCATACCCTTGCCCGCCGAGGTCTGGTTCGAGGTGGCATGCCCACAGCTGTTTGGCTTTTACCGTTTCGCGAAGTGGCGCCATTGCTGCGAAGGCAGGGGACTTAGGGTCCCAAGGGTCACCGGGCTCACGGAAAACGAGGTCCAGCGGCTCGATTTCCTCGCGTGTGAATTCGTCGATCCAGTCCAGTGATGCCTGAAATTCAGGGTCTGTCTCAAATGACCACACGCCGCTACCTCCCGGGGGTATCCATAGTCGTTCATCATTGTTGCCAGCAACAAACAGGGTTGCCAAATCAGGCCGCTAGTTTAGACTTGCTAGACGCAAACAAGCAACGAGGCCGACAATAAATCCGATGGTTTGCGGCGTCTTGGGGCGCATTTTAGGAGATTGATGCATGTCTGGCGGTAAAGTCTGGGTCGTGACGGGAGCCTCGCGGGGAATTGGCGCAGCCATCGCTCGGGTGGCGGTCGCCGCGGGTCATCAGGTCGCTTTGATCGCAAGAGGAGACAATGTTGCTACCGTTGCCGAGGAGCTCGGCGAGGCCGCGACAGGTTTTCAATGTAATGTTGCCGATCCGGAATCGGTGGCTACTACCATCGAGGCGATCAAACACCATTACGGCCGCATCGACACGCTGGTCAACAATGCCGGGGTGCATCGTGGCGGCAAGGTGCATCGACTGACCGACGAGGCATGGCACGAGGTCCTACAGGTCAATCTCACTGGCGCGATGAATATGACCAGAGCAGCGTTGCCGCATATGGCCGCCGGTAGCGCCGTCATTAATGTTGGGGCCGTAGTCGGTTTTCGTGGGTTTCCCGGCGATGCGGCTTATGCGTCCTCTAAAGCGGGCTTATCAGGGTTGACCAAGGCTTTGGCCATCGAGTTGGCACCCAAGTCCATTACCGCCAATCTTGTGATTCCGGGGCTCGTGATGACCGAAATGACCTCGGAACTCAGCGAGACGGCGTTGGAGAAGATGACTCAACAAATTCCGTTACGCCGCTTTGCCGAGGATCGGGAAATCGCCGAGGTTGTCTGCTGGGTGGCCCAGAGCCGCTATATGACGGGGGCTTGTGTGCCGGTGGATGGCGGGCTCCTCTCGAGTTTTGGCGTGGTGTGATGGCGGTGGATCCAACAGAGGAGGTTGCCGCATGGCTGAAGTCTCAGCTTGGTTTTCAGCAAGCCGAGTTCGTATGTGCGTTGAGCGGTGGTAACTCTAATCTGACCTGGCAATTTCGGGACGGCGCGCGGGCCTGCGTGGTCCGCACCCCACCCGCGAATGACATTTCGCCCACCTCCGCGCGCGGCATACAACGCGAGGCGGAGATATTACAGGCCATAGCAGACTACCCGGTTAGAGCGCCAGAGGTGCTGGGCTGGTGTGATGACAACCAGGTGATCGGTCGACCGTTTTTGGTTCAGGAGTGGATTGACGGAGTGGCGATCACCGACGTCATGCCGGCGGCCTACAGCGAGTCGATCGATGATGTTAATCGTCTCGGCGAGAGTCTGGTGGACAACTTGGCGGAACTCCATTCCGTCCCGACCGATTTAAATGCCCTGCAAAAGCTCGGCCGCCCTGACGGTTTTGTCGAGCGACAGATCGAAAGGTGGTTGAGTGTGCGCAAAGAGCACGGGGTAAGAGAGTTGCCGGAGCTGTTTGCTTTGGGGGAGTGGTTGGGGCGCAATCTGCCCTCTTCATCGCCTCCAGCGGTTATTCACGGCGATTACCATCTGGATAACACGCTGGCCTCAAAGGATCGCCCGGATATTCTCGCCATCATTGACTGGGAGCTGGCGACCGTCGGAGATTGCTACCTGGATGTTGCGCTGATGTTGATGTTTTGGGGCGACTACCGGACTCAGGATCCGCCCGCATTCAGTGCCCTGCAAGCCGTTTCCAGACGCTCGGGCGTGTTGAGTCGGCGCGAGTTGGCGGGGCGCTGGGCTGAAAAACTCGGCCGCCCGTTACACCATATGAACTTTTACATGGCCTTGGCATTCTGGCGATTGGCGGCGATTATCGAGGGCGCTTACGGACTGCATGTTGCAGGCAAACTCAATTCTGATTACGCCCGGGGACTGGAGCATGATGTGCCGGCGCTGCTGGCAGAGGCGCAAAGCGCCGCGGCGGGAGACTGGTGAGCGCCATGCTCAGCACCATGATGCATACGCCCCTTGGCGTGATTACTTTGCACCGGTTCGGGGCGCGTCATTTCGGTAGCAGTCGAGTGGGTGACTACGATGGTGAACGCATCCATTGGCGAAGCTACGAGGAAATCGATTCCGCCAGTGCGCGGCTGGCCAATGCGCTGACGACGCTGGGGCTTAGCGAAGGTGATCGCGTGGGGACGTTCATGTGGAACAGTACCCAGCATCTTGAGGCCTATCTTGCTGTGCCGTCCATGGGTGGGGTGCTTCACACACTGAACTGCAGGTTATCTGCGGCGCATGTCGCCTACATTATCAATCACGCCGGCGATCGCTTTCTGATTATTGATGGGCGACTCCTCGATAGTTTTTTGCCTATTCTGCCCCTGATTCCAAATGTTGAGTGTCTGATCGTGACTGAGACAGGCCACGACATGGCCGCGTCGCTGAATGATCCGCGGATGGTGTCCTATGAAGATATCGTTGCTGAAGCCGAAGCGGGGTTTTCATGGCCTGAACCGGCAGAGAATTCGGCAGCCGGAATTTGCTACACGAGTGGGACGACGGGTAATCCTAAGGGTGTGGCCTACAGTCAGAAAACCACCTACTTGCATGCACTGGCTTCTCGCTCAGTCGACAGCTTTGCGGTGCAGGAGCGAGACGTGATTCTGATGCTGCCGTCGATGTTTCACGCCAATGCCTGGGGGTTTCCCTACAGTGGGTGGATGTCCGGAGCCGACATGGTCATGCCAGGGCCTCATCTTCAGGGGCAGCACCTGCGCAGCATGATTGAAGTTGCTCGTCCTACGCTGACCGCGATGGTGCCGACTATTCTGGGCGATCTGTTGCTGGCTGACGAGGCCTCTCCGCTCGACTTATCGTGCTTTCGCGCGATCGTCTCGGGTGGATCGGCGGTGCCCTCATCCATGATCGAATCCGTTCGAGATCGCTGGGGCGTGCCCGTGATTCAGGGATGGGGGATGACCGAAACCAGTCCGATGTGCGTCTTATCGCACCCACCTAAAGATCTGGGTGGTGAGTCAGAGACCTATTGGCGGCTCAAAAGTGGCCGACCGGTCCCCGGTATCGATGTGCGAGTGATGGATGATGAGGGGCACATTTTGCCGCAGGATGGCAATGCCGTTGGAGAGCTGCAACTCAAGGGTGCGTGGGTAACCGGAGGCTATCTGAACGAGGCCAGTGATGCGTTTACTGCCGATGGCTGGCTGCGCACCGGTGATGTAGGAATGGTTGATGCGCGAGGCTATGTGCAACTGACCGACCGAACCAAGGATGTCATTAAATCGGGCGGCGAATGGATTTCGTCGGTGGATCTTGAGGACGCGCTGCTAAAGCATGATAGCGTCGCGGAGATCGCGGTCATTGCGATCGAAGATCCTCGGTGGCAAGAGCGGCCGCTGGCGATTGTCAGCGCTAAGTTGGGCGCCGATATCGACACGCTGCCAGAATGCTTACGTGCATTTTTGCTCGATAGAGTGGCGAAGTTCTGGGTGCCGGAGTACTGGGCGTTTCTTGACGAGATTCCCAAGACCAGCGTCGGTAAATTGAATAAAAAATTGCTGCGAGAACAGCTGGCTGCAGGCGCGCTTGCGGTCGAGAAACACAAGGCTTTTGGAGGGGATGATGGCTGATGCTGCGGTGACCGATACCTCGGTGGGCAACACACAGGCTGAGCGGACCGCGCTGTCCGATCAGAAGATGTTCGAAGTGGCGATCGAGCTGGTGAATGAGCGGGGTACCGCGAAGACGACGCTCAAGGATATCGGGGAAGGGGCGGGATACAGTCGTGGACTGGCAAGCTATCGCTTTGGATCCAAAGACGGCCTGTGGATGGAGCTTTTCGCCCGCTTTGACGAGATTTGGAAGGCGCACCTGTCGACCTATCTTGCGGGTAAAGACGGGCTCGCCGCTTTGCAGGCAGCCATTCAGGCGCAGCGCGATATCTTCACGCGCGAGTCAGGCTACCTTCGAGCAATGTACATCCTTTGGTACGAGTCCCTTGGGCGTGAATCAGATATCCGCGCCAGCCTTGCAAACCATCACGTCATATATCGCCGCGACGTGCAGCAGTGGATTGAACAGGGCCAGGCGGCTGGAGAGGTGAGGATGGATGTCGATGC
>JADHNP010000006.1 GCA_016779445.1 Luminiphilus sp.
TACCGCTCAATCGCCTCTACCCGCTTACCTGCTGAGGAAACCCGCTCCTGCGCTTTTCTTAATCGCTGAGCTGGTGCGTCGGTATACCGGAAAACGGCCTTGCGACGAAAAGCGTGCCGGTCCTCGTCGTATTCCATATCCAGCGCACCGCCCTCGCCAGACGTTTTGGACCATCGTGAAGCCTGCGGTGCGACGGCAAACCACGCAAGCACGTATAGCCAGAAAGCCAGCGTGCCGGTAAACATCAGTAGTGCAACCGCAGCGAGACGAATTACCCAATTGGGCACATCCCAATGGCCAGCCAGACCGGCGCATACGCCACCAACCCAACCCTCGGCGCGATTTCGATACAAGCCCATACCCCAACCCCGTTGGCGGCTCTCGCTAAAAGTGCGCTTGTTGCGATTGCTCATGACTGCTGCTCCTTGCTGGTTTTGCTACGCTCGCTTTGACGCCAATCTGGATGGTCCGCATCGAGAATCGACTCTAGCGATTCCACCCGCCCCACCAACTGGTCAACCGCCACCAGCATATCCTCGAGCGCCTGCTGGTCCTCCTCGGTCAGATGTCGGCTGGATCGATTAACACTATGGTAATGCATCACAATCCAAGTTGGTGCAACCACCACCATAAACAGGATCATCGGCACGAATAACATTTCGAATGGGTTCATTACCCCTCCCTGGTGAACACTGCGCCATATCCGGCTGCAGCGCCAATTCCTATGGTTTCAGATCTTCCGGGGCGACTCAGCGCTTTTCGGCTTGATCATCGGCTTTCGCCGGTTCTGAACTGACCTCTTCCATACTACCTTTGATGCGCGCCAGCTCTTCCTCCAACCAGTCCGCTTCTCCCAGCGCGTCTATTTCCGCCGCGAGGCTGGATGCAGTATTGCGCCCCAGGTCCATTGCTTGCAATTCCCCCTCAAGGTTATCCACTTTGCGCTCGAAGCCCTCAAACCGCGCAAACGCATCGTCCAGCTCTTTTCGCTGCACCTGATTTTTCACCTGTACTCGAGACTGCACAGTTTTAGCACGCAGTAAAATAGCTTTCTGCTTGGCTTTAGCGTCATCGAGCTTTTGCTGCAGTTGGCCGATTTCTTCGTTCAATTGGCCAATTTGGTCTCCGGAGCTCGTTAATTCATCCTCTACGATACGCAGGGTATCTTCTACCACACGACGCTCCTGTAACGCGGCCTTTGCTAAGTCATCCCGGCCTTTGGATACCGCCAGTCTCGCCTTGTCTTCCCAGTTTGATACCTCCGCCGCGATGCGATCCCGGCGACGAGATGCGGTTTTCTGATCCGCGATCACCCGCGCAGATGCACTGCGCACTTCCACCAAGGTGTCCTCCATCTCTTGAATAATCAGCCGAATCATTTTCTCCGGATCTTCTGCACTGTCACACAACGCATTGAGATTGGAGTTAACAATATCCGATATTCTTGAAAAAATGCCCATTTACCTATCCCCTATCAACTGTTTCCTGCCACCGGTTCATCGACCGGCGGCAGACAATCCAGAGCCGCGACTTCTGGCGCGGCGCCGCCCGCTTTCGATTTTTCAATACAAAGGTCTTAGCAACGCGTTAAGCACGCTTCAGCTAGGAGCGTCCCCCAAACACCCGACAATCAAGATCAGAGCATCGGGCACTGGCAAGGAAGCGCCTCGCGCCAGAGACCATTCACCTACGCCGCTCGCAGGGTTTCTTTTGGTCGAGCAGCTCCAAAACAGGTTCCCCTCCCCCACGACGATGAGCGCAATACTGCTGGGTCAGATTACCTCCCAACCAAAAGGCGCCCTCAATTGAAGCCGCTACGACACCAAATGTCGCCGCTGCTCGCGCCGGTCCGGCAAAAACGGCCAGCGCACTGCAGACAAACAATACCGCCACGTAAATCAATCCCCGTTCATCGATAACATCCATTTCATCTCTCCAATCATCCATGATGCTTGGGCCACTCGGCCCTTTGAGACCCCTTTTGACATCTCATTATGTCTCTTGCGATTAGCGTGCCACTGCCATTAATTGACAAAATATCAACCACTTAATGACTTTGCGACCCAATTTACGACTTCTTATAGGTTTTATTTACCTTAATTAAAGGCCAATTAACATTTAAAAGGTTTATTATGCCCCTCTATGCGAGATGCCGCCCCCACGATCATCGGCCATTCAAGCTCACTCTCCTCGGCACTCGATCATGTGTCGAAGCTGGCGAGTATTGACCGACCGACACTGATTATTGGCGAACGAGGCACGGGCAAAGAGCTCATTGCGGAGCGACTGCATTTCCTCTCCCCACGATGGGATCAAACCTTTACCAAAATTAACTGCAGCGCCATCGCCGAGACGCTCTTGGAAAGCGAACTCTTTGGTCATGAAGCAGGCGCTTTCACAGGGGCGACAAAAAAGCACATCGGACGGTTTGAGCTCACTGACGGGGGCACCTTGTTTCTCGACGAACTCGCCACCATGTCGTTGCGCTTACAAGAAAAATTATTGCGCGTGATCGAATACGGCGAGTTTGAGCGGGTCGGCGGTCAAAAAACACTGCAAGTCGATGTCCGTCTGCTCGGGGCAACCAATGCGGACTTGCCAACGATGGCAAACACAGGGCAATTTCGTTGGGATCTGTTGGATCGGATGAGTTTTGAGGTTGTGCACCTGCCACCCTTGAGAGCGCGAGATGGCGATCTCTTCGAATTGGCCGAGTACTTTGCCGTCAAGATGTGTCGTGAACTGGGCTGGGGGTACTTTCCTGGCTTCTCTGAAGGCGCCCTCGCCCAACTCGCGTCGCACCACTGGCCGGGTAATATTCGGGAGTTAAAAAATGTTGTTGAGCGATCTTTGTTTCGCGCCCAAGAGACTGACGTCCCGATCGAGCAGATTATCATCGATCCCTTTGCGTCGGGGCATAGAGCGGCGGCCGTTACCGACGACGAGACTCAGTCCCATCAACGACCAGTAGCGCATGCCACTGAATGGCCCATAGACCTCAAAGCGGTGATGACGAGTTCGGAGCGCACTTGGCTGACCCAGGCGCTCGCCAAATCTGGACATCGGCAGAAGGAGGCCGCTACGCTCCTAGGCCTGAACTACAATCAAATCAGATCACTGGTCAGAAAACATGGGCTGATGACCCGCCCCAGCCGAACTCCCCCTGAGCGCGGCGAGCCCGACAACACCGCCGATATCCCTCTCGACAGAAATTGATCGCATCAGCGAATCGGAGCCACAGTCGTGGTTTCAGAATGTGACACTGCTCACCACACCAGCGGAGCTTGGGGAGTCAGACCAGTTTTTCAGCCCGCACCCACTCCAGCGTCGTGTTCAACGCGGAGGACAGCTTGTCGATCAACTCGTCGACATGCTCGTTCTCAATAATAAGCGGCGGACAGACCGCGACCCGATTGCCACCCAGCGGCCTCACAATCAAGCCATTTTCTTCAGCCGCCCTGGCACAGAACTGACCCACCTTCATACCAGCAAACGGTTTCTTAGTCGCCTTATTAGCAACCAACTCCATGGCACCAATCATCCCCACTCCAGACACTTCACCAATCAAAGGATGATCCGAAAGTGCCCGAAGGCGATTCTGTAAATAGCCTCCCACGGTGTCTGCGTGCTCAAAAATATTGTCGCGCTGGTATATATCGATCACTTTGCTGGCGACAGCGCACCCTAGAGGGTGTCCGCTATAGGTGTAGCCGTGCCCAAATACCCCGACCTCAGTCGCTGAAGCATTAATGCAATCCGCAATATCGCCCTGCACCACCGCCGCAGATACGGGAACATAGGCAGAGGACAACGCCTTGGCCAAGGTCATCATTTGTGGCCTCATCGCCATTTTGTTGGCGCCAAAGTCAGCGCCCAGACGCCCAAAACCGCAGATCACTTCGTCGTCCCACAACCAGATACCGTAACGATCCAGCACCGCCTGAATAGCGGCAAAGTAGCCTTCTGGAGGCACAATAACGCCCCCTGCACCACTGACGGGCTCCGCGATCATTGCCGCTATGGTCTCGGGACCTTCCGCCAAAATCAGTGAATCTAACTCGCGCGCCCGGCGCTCTACAAAATCGGCTTCGGTTTCACCCTCTTGTGCGCCACGATAGAAATGTGCAGACCCCGTCCGAAGCACTCCAAGCGCCTCAAAGGGCAACTGAAAATGGGCATGATTGGTCGGAATTGCAGTCAACGCAGCGGACGCCAATGTCACCCCATGGTAACCCTGCTCACGCGCGATCACCTTGATACGATGAGGATTACCCGACGCCTCTGCGTGGTAACGAACCAGCTTTAGCAGTGTGTCGTTGGCATCAGATCCGGAATTGCCCAGAAAAACGCGCCCGTCCTGTATGGGCACCATATCGGCGATTTTATTGGCCAACTCGATTGCGGCTGGGTGGGTTTTGCCACCGAACATATGACTAAAGCTCAACTCGCGCATTTGGCGTTGGGCGACTTCAATGATCTCCTCGTTACCGTACCCCAGCGCGGTACACCAGAGGCCCGCCATGCCCTCAAGGTAACGTTTCCCCTGCTTGTCGAAGATGTAGGGACCTTCTCCGCGGGACACCACCATTTGCTCCGCTAGCGCAGGATTGGTTGTCGGGTAAATCATCGCTGTCATGAGTGCTGCTCCATGCCTAGCCCAGTGAGTATTTAGAGTGTATCGGCTCTGACTGCCGCCCACTATCCCCGATGGTGGTAGGTCAAGTCTCGGGGCTCAGGTTGCCTTGGTTTTTTCCTCGCCGCAGCGTGCGCACCGAAATCGGGTGATCAATTCACCCCGATGCACCGCAAAAGGGTCACTGTTCACCGGACGCCATTTGTGGTGGCCATTTCGGCACAGGGTCTGATCAGGCTTACGCATTTTTTTGAACGGCAGAATATCCGCCATAGGCCTCAGACCGATGACTTCGTGCGGTTAATCGCTACCTGCCAGGCCTCCAGCCTCCGGCGCCGGGGGCCAGGTCCCATTCGGCTCGGGAAAGTCGTCTCTGACCGCCATACCTTGGCAAGAGCATCAACATCCTTCCAGATTCCGACTCCCAACCCTGCGAGGAAGCAGGCTCCAGTGACTGTTGTTTCGATGACTTTTGGGCGCACTATGTCTCTACCCAAGTAGTTGGCTTGGAGCTGCATCAGCAGGTTATTAGCTGCCGCGCCGCCGTCGACTTTTAGCTCTCGCATTCTCCGTCCCAGATCACGCTCCATCGCTCGAAGAATGTCCACATTCTGGAGCGCCATTGCCTCCAACGTAGCCCGCGCCAGATGTGCTGCGCCAGCCCCCCGAGTGAGGCCGGAAATCACGCCCCGCGCCTCGGGATCCCAATGAGGAGCGCCCAAGCCGGTCAGTGCTGGCACAAATTCCACGCCCGCTGCATCTGGCACTCGCTCCGCCAACGCCTCAATATCTTGCGCGCGCTTGATAATACCCAACTCATCGCGCAACCATTGCACCGCCGCACCACACACAAAGGCTCCGCCTTCCAGCGCATATACGGGCGCTTTTTGACCGGGCAACTGCCACGCAACCGTGCTCAGCAGGCCGGCATCGCTGTGCATACGATCATGGCCGGTATTCATCAAGATAAACGAGCCCGTGCCGAAAGTGCACTTTGCAGCACCGCGCTCAAATCCCGCCTGACCAAACAGTGCCGATTGCTGGTCCCCAGCAATACCCGAGATAGGTATGCCATCGGGCAGTCCTTTGACCCCTAATGTAAAGCCGAGTTCTCCGCTAGACGGGACGATATCCGGCAAAATCCCCCTCGGGACATTGAAAAGCTTAAGAAGTTCAGGGTCCCAATCGAGCGTTTTCAGATTCATCAGTGAGGTACGAGACGCATTCGAGACGTCAGTGGCGTGCACTTTCCCCCCACTCAGCCGCGACAACAAAAAGGCGTCGATAGTGCCCGCCGCAACCTCGCCGCGTCTGGCGCGACCACGCGCGCCCTCTTTAGCATCGAGTAACCAGCGAAACTTACTGGCGGAGAAATAAGGATCCAGCACCAGCCCCGTCCGATCTCGTATCATCGACTCAAGACCCTTTCGTTTTAGGCTGTCACAAAAAGCCGACGTCCTTCGGCACTGCCAGACAATCGCGTTCGCAAGCGGCTTACCAGAGCGCCGCTCCCATAGCAAAGCCGTCTCCCGCTGATTCGTAATGCCAATGCAGGCAATATCAGCGGGCCTGCATAACTGTTTGCGAAACACGGCGCGAATACCCTTGAGTACCGAAGCCCAAATGGCCTCGGGGTCATGCTCTACCCAACCGGGCTTTGGGTAGATCTGGGGAAACTCGTGATTAACGCTACCCAGCAAATTTCCCCGGGCATTCATCACCGCTACGGTAGTGCCGGTCGTGCCCTGATCTATCGCGAGAATGGCCCGCATTAATCAATTCCTCTCAAGCAAGCCATTCATCAAGCCGCGTCGTAACCCTCGATCGCCTTGATCTCCAAGTAATCGGTGAAACCATGGGCACCCCATTCTCGGCCGTTACCCGATTGCTTGTAGCCACCGAAGGGAACATCGAAGCCACCAGAGGCACCGTTGATGTGCACATTACCGGCGCGAATGCGCGAGGCAATTCGTCGTGCATGATCGAGATCACCACTTTGAACATAGCCCGCCAGTCCGTAGGGCGTATCGTTGGCAATGCGAATAGCCTCTTCCTCAGAATCGTAAGGGATCATCACGAGCACTGGCCCAAAAATTTCCTGCTGCGCTACCGTCATGTCGTTACTGACCTCAGAAAACACAGTAGGTCGCACGTAATAACCGCGCTCGATCCCTTCGGGAAGACCGGGACCTCCGCAGACCACCTTAGCTCCCTCGGCGATGCCCGCCTCGATCAAGCCCTGAATTTTGTCCCATTGCAGTTTCGAAATAACAGGACCCATGGTGGTGGTATCAGCCGAGGTAGGGCCCATCACCACTGCTTCGGACACTTTCTCTGCGATCTGCTCGGCTTGCTGCAGCAGGGTGCGCGGCACGAGCATACGCGAGGGCGCATTGCAGGACTGTCCCGTATTGTTGTACATGTGCATTACGCCCCGCGTCACCGCAGCCTCGAGATCGGCATCCTCAAGAATGACATTGGGTGACTTTCCACCCAACTCCTGAGTCACTCGTTTAACAGTCGGCGCCGCATTCTGCGCCACCAGAGAACCTGCCCGGGTGGAACCAGTAAATGACATCATATCCACATCGGGATGGCGCGAAAGCGCCTCGCCGACAGTAGGACCATCGCCGTTCACCAGATTAAAGACGCCCGCGGGGACACCCGCCTCATCCATCATTTCTGCGTAGAGATAAGCCGACAACGGCGCGATTTCACTCGGCTTCAGGATCATGGTGCACCCAACCGCCAGTGCTGGCGCCACTTTGCAGCTGACCTGATTGAGCGGCCAATTCCACGGCGTAATGAGTCCACACACGCCGATGGGCTCCCTCACCACTCTATGAGGCCCGAGATCCTCAGTGAACGCATAGGTCTTCAGCACCTTTGCCGCCTCGGTAATATGGCCCAACCCCGCGTAGGCCTGAGCAGTGCTGGCTAGCTTGATAGGCGCACCCATTTCCAATCGGATGGCCTCCGCGATTTCTCCGATACGACGCTGGAAAATGGCGGCGAGACGCTCAAGCAGCTCCACCCGCTCCTCCACACTGGTCTGACTGAAAGAATCAAACGCCGCTTTGGCCGCCGCCACTGCGAGATCCACATCCGCCTCCGAACCCAGAGAGATCGTCGCGCATGCCTCCTCAGTAGAGGGATCTAGCACCTCCAGCGTTTTGGGTATTACGGGGTCGACCCATTTACCATTGATATAAAACTTGGTGTGTTCGCGCATGATCACCTCGCTGTCTATGCCTTGAGATAGAGAAAAATCTGCGGGACTTTATGTCAGCGCCCGCTCCAGATGCATATCGTCAGAATACCTCATAAATGGGGAGTGAATGGAGTACCCCAGTAACTTCCTCACACGCTGGAATAATACTCACTTTGATCGCGCAGCATCGAGAGGCGCACTGTATTCCTGTGGCGTCAATGAATATAGCCTTCCTTTGATTAATGGCTCGTGTCTCCGGGTCAGCCACAACTGTATAATCTACCCACAACCGCTCACATTCTCGGCACGCAAATTACGCAGGGTACATCTATGAATCAAGCCATCGACCTGGACGAACTCACTCTATTTCGCGATATGGGCAGGCGGGCCTTTGAGCAAGAAATTACACCGCACTACGAACAGTGGGAAGCTGATCGCATGGTGCCCCGCACATTATGGAATCGACTTGGAGAAGCGGGCTTACTCTGTCCCGATATGGAAGAACAATTCGGCGGCGCCGGCACCGCGCCCCACGTCACCCTGGCGATGATCGAAGAACTCTCGGAAATGGGCTTCGGTGGATTCGCTTCGGGGTACGGTATTCATAACAATATCGTCGCGCCCTATATCAGTCGTCACGGTACTGAGGAACAGAAAACTCAATGGCTGCCGAAAATGGCTAAGGGCGAAGTCGTAGGTGCCCTCGCCATGACCGAACCAGGGGCCGGTTCGGACGTTCAGGGCATTCGTACCAATGCCGTCCGCGACGGCGACGAATGGGTGCTGAACGGCTCAAAAATCTTCATCACCAATGGTATTCATGCCGATCTGGTGATCGTTGCTGCCATTACTGACCCCGGAAAGGGCGCCAAAGGCACATCACTCTTTTTGGTGGATGCCCACACCCCAGGTTTCGAGAAGTCTCGCAAAATAGACAAGATCGGTCAGCACACTTCCGATACCGCCCTCCTCTTCTTCAACGATGTTCGGCTCCCCGATAATGCGCTGCTGGGCGAAGAGAATCGTGGTTTTGTCATCATGATGGAGGAATTACCTCGAGAACGACTAGGTATTGCCGCGCAAGCGGTGGCTGCATCAGAGGGCGCCCTGAATATTACCGTGCAGTATGTTCAGGAACGGGAGGCATTTGGTCAAAAAATTGCCCAGTTCCAGAATACGCGCTTTAAGCTGGCGGAAGTCAAAACAGATATCGCGATCAACCGCGCGTTTTATGAGCAGTGCGCCCAACAGTACGCTCACGGCTCATTGACACCCGATACCGCCGCCATGCTGAAATTGGCCAGTTGCGAGATGCAATGCCGCGTAGCGGACCAGTGTCTGCAGCTTTTTGGAGGGTATGGTTACACCTCGGAGTATTCGATTTCGCGTTTCTATGTGGACGCCCGGATCCAGACAATCTACGGGGGCTCCTCTGAAATCATGCGCGAATTGATTGCCCGCTCGATGCTGGGGCGCTGATCTAATGGATCGACGCGCTGAGGAATCAAAACAGTGATCGCGATCTTGCCTAGGCGTCTTTTCGCAACAGCTGGAAATTGCAATGCGCGGTCGCTAGCGCGAATTGCCAAAAACTACAGGCCACGTTATGTCCATTATATCGGCCTACTCCTGTTGGTCTGCTGGGGCCAGGCCATAGCGTCCTCAGAAAACTCTGACGAAACCATCCTTAATCAAATTATTGAGACACACTGGCAATGGACATTGGCCCAGTATCCGGAGATGAGGCTGGACTACGGAGATCGCTCTGGCAACCGACTGTGGACCGACATGAGCCCTGAGGCCTTCACCGCGCGGTACCGTCAGGCGGGACAGTTCGTGCAGCAACTCGAGCAAATCGAACCCGCCACACTCTCGTCTCTGAGCCGAGTCAATCGGTCCATGTTGCTGCGTTTGCTCCGCGATAAGCAAACTGAATACGAGGACGGGATGCACCTGATTGCGCTCGACATGCGGTCAGGGCCGCAACACCAGCACAGCATGATCGAACGGCTGCCCATGGCGACGCTACAGGACCATGAAGACTGGCTTGTCCGACTGAGCACGATGCCTGAGCAGCTGATGCAATACCGGCAATTACTCGAGCAAGGCATCGCAGAGAATCGAGTGCAAGCACAAATTGTAATGTCTCGAGTCCCCGGTCAGATCGAGAACCTCCTCGCAGGCACGGCCACTGAAAGTCCATTCTATAAGGCATTCCAGAACCTGCCTCCTGACTTGAGCTCAGTAGACAAGGTGCGCCTGCAGCAAAAAGCAAAACAGATCATATCCGAGCAAATCAACCCTGCGCTTTCCTCGCTACTCCAATTTTTGCAGGCAGACTATCTCCCTGCGGCACGCCCACCAGGCATCGGTGCATTGCCAGGCGGGAAGCAGCTATACGCCCGCCTGGCGGCGCACTACACCACCACAGACCTGACGCCTGATGAGATTCACGAGATCGGCCTCCGCGAGGTTGAGCGTATCCGCAAAGAGATGCAGTCCGTTATTGCGGAAGTGGGATTCGAGGGTGATCTGCGCGCATTCAATGAGTTTTTGCGCACCGACCCGCAGTTTTACTACGACAGAGCCGAGGCGTTACTGGAGGGCTACCAGGCAGTTTCCAAACGTCTCGATCCCGCCTTAGTCAAGCTGTTCGGTAAGTTGCCCCGCGCGCCTTACGGCGTGCGCCCCATACCCGAAGAAGAAGCGCCGGATACGACCACCGCATATTACATGCCCCCTGCAGCAGACGGTAGTCGCCCCGGTTGGTACTACGTCAATCTTTATCGCCCCTCGATGCGACCCAAATTCGAGATGGAGGTGCTGAGCGTGCACGAAAGCGTACCCGGCCATCACCTGCAGATCGCACTGGCACAAGAAATGACCAACCTGCCCGACTTCAGACGCAATAGCGGTTTTACCGCATTCATTGAGGGCTGGGGTCTCTATTCCGAGCGTTTGGGCTACGAAATGGGGCTCTATACCGACCCCTATTCCCGCTACGGACAGTTGGTCTATGACATGTGGCGTGCAGTGCGACTCGTCGTGGATACAGGTATGCACTACTTTGGCTGGAGCCGACAGCGCGCGATCGATTATTTTCTCGACAACGCCGCCAAAACCGAAGCAGACATCATTAATGAAATCGATCGCTACATTGGCTGGCCTGGTCAGGCTCTCGCGTACAAAATTGGACAATTAAAAATGCTGGAGCTGAGACAAGAAGCGGAGATCGCCTTGGGTGGAGATTTCGATATTCGCGCCTTCCACGACGCGCTACTGGGTGCCGGTGCCACACCGCTCGATGTTCTTGAGGCGCGAATGGACCAGTGGCTTAAGCAGCAATTAAGCGAGGTTCAACCGCAGCCGGTGTTGACGCATTAATCTTGAGGCGCCTTTGTTTTCAAAACTTTGGGGTTGGGTGCCCCACGCGTTAGGGCCCTCCCATCACAAAGCAGGTTCAGGCCAGCTCGGTTAGCGAATCAGACAGCGCACCCACCAGAGACGACATTTGCTCCCGCTGCATAACAAAGTGAGGCGCCAGCTGGATGGTGTCACCGCCGTAACGCACGAGAAAACCCTTTTCCCACATCCGCATGGCCACCTCAAAAGGCCTCCGCATCGGCTCTCCCGGGTAAGGCTCAAGAGTAAGTGCGCCTGCAAATCCGTAATTACGGACATCCGCAACATGAGGTTTATCCGCAAGATTGTCATGCAAAAGCCCCTCCCAAAAAGGCGCCTCTTTTGCGACATGCGCCGGCAGCTTCTCTCGTGACAGCACTTCGAGTGCGGCCAGTCCAGCGGCGCACGCAACCGGGTGCCCCGAGTAGGTATAGCCATGGGCGAATTCCAGCGCGTAATCCGGCCCTCCGTGGGCCATGAAGGTCTCATAGATCTCACCCGTCGCGACTACCGCGCCCATCGGAATCGCGCCATTGGTGATTTGCTTGGCAAGATTCAGAATGTCCGGCGTCACACCGAAGGCCTCGGCTCCCGTATTGGCGCCACAGCGACCGAGCCCCGTAATCACCTCGTCAAAAATCAACAAAATATCGTTGGCATCGCATAACTCACGCAGTTTTTGCAGGTAGCCTACCGGCGGCGGTATCACCCCTGCAGAGCCCGCCATAGGCTCTACGATGACTGCCGCAATCGTCGATGCATCGTGCAGCGTAATCAACTCAGCAAGCTCTTCCGCCAAATGTGCGCCAGAGGCTGGCATACCTCGGCAAAACGCATTGTCGGGCAGCAGGGTGTGCCGCAGATGATCGACCTCCAGCGAGGGACCAAAAGGTTTGCGGTTGGCGCCAATGCCGCCGACAGCCGTGCCACCGTAATTCACGCCGTGGTAGCCCTTCTGGCGACCAATGAACCGCGTTTTTGCAGGCTGTCCCTTAAGACGCCAGTACGCACGCGCCATTTTTAACGACGTATCAGCAGACTCGGATCCTGAGTTGGTGAAAAACACATAATCAAGATCTCCCGGCATCAAATGCCTGAGCTTGTCTGCCAGCTGAAAGGCAGTGGGATGACCAAACTGGAATGGCGGACAAAAATCGAGCGTCTGGATTTGCTCGGTCACCGCTTGGGAGATCTCAGGATGACCGTGCCCCAAACCCGATGTCCACAAACCAGAATGACCATCGAGAATCCGCCTGCCCCGATCATCCGTAAACCACACATCGTGCGCCGCAACGATAATGCGAGGATCTCGCTTGAATTGCCGGTTTGCGGTATAGGGCATCCAGTAAGCATCGAGAGACAGCTGATCGGACATGGGTCCTCCTTTTTGTTGCGGAGTAGTGTAAACCGAGGCGAACAAGTGCACACTCCCCACATCGGGTAGGCAATTCGTTGTTGTATCGCACCAGAATCTCATATTTGATCTTCACGACAGGAGTATTCACATGAAAAAACTGACTCTTACTAGCGCTTTGTCAGGCCTGATCTGGCTCTCCCTACCTTCGATGGCGCACATCGAGCAGAGCGAACCATTTCAATCTTTACGACAGTCCTATTTCGCGCTTTTGGGCATGACATTTGCCCCCATGGGCGACATGGTGAAAGGTAAAATCGAGTGGGATGATGATCGCTTTAGCAGCTGGGCGAACGACCTCCACCACGTCGCGCAGGTTGGTGTCGAACGGGGCTTTGCGCCGGGTAGCGAGCAGGGCACTACGCGAGCCAAACCGGAGATTTGGTCCAACATGACAGACTTTCAAAGCAAGTTAGAGGACTTCCGTGCCGCGGCGGCAAAGCTAGCCGAAATCGCGGCCCAGGGTGATTCTGCTGCAAGCCGCGAGCAGTTCATCGCAACCGGAGGTACCTGCAAGGCCTGTCACGATGAGTACAAGTCT
Source organism: Luminiphilus sp. (assembly GCA_016779445.1). Lineage (GTDB taxonomy): Bacteria > Pseudomonadota > Gammaproteobacteria > Pseudomonadales > Halieaceae > Luminiphilus. The sequence goes on from JADHNP010000006.1 coordinate 13,202, forward strand.
AAGGACTACTTATATTGAGAAAGCATCCGCGGGCGCGCATAGGTCAATAAAAACTGGGGGCCTGAGGCGCTATCGTTATCAGCCCCCACAGCCCGACTGCCGCTATCATGAGCAGAAGAAATGCAAGCCAGAGCGGCCGAGGTGGCTTGGTGGACACTTTGTACCCGGCTTTGCCACTCCACATCGCTTGAATCAACGGTTGGCGCTTTCGCCACTGATACCAGGCAACCGCCAACAGGTGTAACGCGATCAATACCTGCAGGACCTGCCAGTTTATCAAGTGCCACTCCGTCACCGTCCCAGAGATCTCCGACGCCCAGTAGGAAAAAGGCCCCTCAAACAACAAATCGTCCCGACTGAACAATCCGGAAGCGCTTTGCACAAGCAATACAGACAGCATTGCCATTACCGACCAGCCGCCCAAAGGGTTGTGACCAGCATACTCTCCCCCTCGACGAAGGTAGCGCCAGACAACAAGCGGTGGAGCAAGGAAATGAGTAAAGCGCGCAGGTTCACTCCCGATAAATCCCCAGATCACGCGCACTGCCACCACACATAACAGACTCGACCCCACCCACTGATGAATATCCATCCTGCCCTGTTCACCGCTCCACCACATAACAGTGACAGCCAGCGGCAGATACCAATGCACTACCCGTACATAGCGATCCCAAACGGGGTACTCGGCGTCAGTTACCGACGATGACGGCGAACTCACCTCGCCAGTAATTCGAGCAGCGCAGTGACCGACGCCTCGACGCCGAGGGACACAGATCGGTCAGGTTCAATTTTGAACAAGGGCGAGTGATGAGAAGGCACTGGCTCACCGCCCGACTTTTCGCGCAGAAAATCTTCAGGTGGCGTGCCGCCCACGGCAAAATAAAGGCTCGGGATATAGGGGTTTACCGTAAAAACCGGAAAGTCTTCTGCGCCCATTCCCAGTCTTTCTCCCGAGAAAAATACGCTATCACCGAAGTGATTTCCCCATACATCCATGATGCGCTCAGTTAATGCCCGATCATTCAGCGTTGGCGGCACGCTCTCTTCCGATACGACAACTCTGGGTAACTGATCTTCGGGTAATCCTGCAACTCGGCCCATGTTCTCTGCGACCCGTCGAATACCGTCCAAGAGCAAGGTTCGATCCTCTGCCGACTCGCTACGAACTGTTAATTGCAGGTGAGCGGCATCAGAAATGATGTTGTGCTTGGTGCCACTGTGAAATGCTCCGACTGTGATCACACCGGGACGCCGCGGCGGCAACGTTCTGCTCACGACGGTCTGCAACCCCACAACAATCTGGGATCCAAGCACAATGGGATCGATACCCCGGTGAGGTGAAGCCCCGTGAGCACCGACTCCAGTGATATAAATATCAACCGTATCAGCACCTGAGTACGGTGAATCAGTTGAGGCGCCGAGTATGCCGGTCGGCAGAGTCGACGTTACGTGGAACGCCATGGCATAGTCCGGCTGACCAAACCGCTCCCAGAGATTGTCGGCCCGCATGGCAGCTGCCCCCATCACACGCTCCTCGGCCGGCTGCCCAATCAGCATCAAGGTGCCGCGCCACTGGTTTCGCCTCTTAGCCATCATCTCGGCCGTGCCGATAAGACTAGTGATGTGCACATCGTGACCACAAGCATGCATCACGAAGACTTCATTACCATTAGGATCTATTTGGCGTGCCCTGGAGGCATAAGCGAGACCCGACTTCTCTTCAATAGGCAGACCATCCATATCGGCGCGAAACATTACCAACGGACCCTCACCATTTTCGAGTAAAGCCACTATCCCCGTTCCACCCACATTCCGTTCCACGCGATAACCCAGTTGCTCTAACTCATCGGCCAAACGCACAGCAGTTTGCTGTTCCATGGTCGACAGTTCGGGGTTTTGGTGAAAATACAGAAACAACTCGCCAAGTTTTGATTGATAGAGGGCGTCAACATCATCACGTAGCGACTCGGCCAGTAAACTGTTCGGCAGTAATATGGCGAAAACCACCAGCCACGCTCTCAAAATATGAGCAATTGTTTGCATGATTCTCTCCTGCATCAGCTTGCCTCGAATAATACCGCAGAATTCCGGGTCCCAACGCGAACACATTGCAGATTCGACGCGGTCAGGTTAGTGTCCTCCCGCCGCGGGGCGGTAGGCATCATGCAGCCACGAACTGCAGCCGCTCGCGAGCCATCGATACGGAACAGCATTGAGTGAATAGCGAAGACATCAAAAATCGATTCGGCAGTTATCACGTTAAAGTGATGCAGCAGGACCAGGATCACCGGGTAGCCAGCTTGTATAGCGATCACGGCAACAACGCTGTGTGTCGCACGTTGGCGGTCACCTATTTCTGGCACCCGACCCCACCAGAGGTGATCTCCGCTGATCAACTGATCAGACAGGGCCATAGCATTGGTAGCACTTTGTCTGGCACAGGCCTGCTGCTCAAAAGACAATCGCTGCTTGAGGCAATCACTCCCAGCGGCGCATCTTTTGAATTATTAACCGCTGGCACCGTCAGACCCGGCACGCCCTTAGTACTGAGACTGTACCGTTTGGATGCAGGCATATTTGACCGATCCCTGAGTCCTTATGCAACGATTGCAGAGGCACACCATCCGGAACACATAGCGCCCAAAAAAGTATTGCCCCCCCTAGCCAGTTTGAGCGAAAACCCAATGGAGATGATCGAAGAGGCCGCGCTAGCGACCCTGCTTGCAAACCTAGAGTAGTCGTAAGAAACGGCTAACCGTGCCCAAGATAAAAAATTACCGCAGCGCCATTCCGAGATCAAAACCAATCTCTCTGGCCGCGCGAACCGCGTCTGAAACGCTATCTTGGTCCCGCGAAGCAATCCACAGGTTGGCACATCGCGTACCCGTTCGACAATAAGCCAACACTCGTTGCGCCGGGTCATCAAATAATGCGCCCAGCCCCTGAAGGTCCGGCCCCGGGAAGTCTATCGCTGTCACCGGGTAACGGATAAAGAGTATGCCCTCGGCCGCACAAGCAGCCTCGATGTCATCCATCTTGGGTTGGTCAGACACTTCTCCATCCGGACGATTGCACACGATCACAGTAAACCCTTGAGCACGCAGCACAGAAACATCATCTACACTTATCTGAGCCGCGACAGATAACGTATCACTTAAGGCAAACAGGGGCATATCTGCTCCTTCATCCGATTGGTTATCCGATTGACTTGATGTCACCCTTCGCTAGCGAGCCCAAAGTCTTCGGCCAGCACACTCATCATACTCTCCATAGGCCGCTCAGGAGCAACCAATGGTTGCCCGGTAATCCTCTCCGCAACAGAGAGATAGGTATCTGAGAGCGAGTACAGGAACTGTGCCGGCAATGCGTGCTCCCGGGCGAATTGTTTTCGCTCGTCAAACCGCCGATAGTCCAGCAACAACTCGCGATCTTCGACGTGATTTAGCAATGATTGTCGAAAGGCTTCCTTACTGTGCTCCACTACTTGGCCTTTTCGATACGCCGCAGCATCCCAGATACGGGATGAATCCGGCGTGCCCACTTCATCCATGTAAATCAGTGAGTCCCTACCAGAAGCGTCCCGCGCGTAGCCAAATTCAAATTTGGTGTCGACCAACATTAGGTCAAGAGGCGCGAGATGATCCGAAATAAGGTCCACACCCTCTCTGAGCAATGATTCATAGTGCTTGATATCCTGGGGTGAACGGAAACCAAACGCCTGCCAATACTGCTGCAACTGCTGTTGCGAGATATTGGTATCGTCCGTCTCGGGAACGCCGGGCAATCCCGTGAGCACTCCTTTGGTAGAGGGGGTCACCAGCGTCTCCGCCAAGGGCTGGTCACGCAGAAGGTTATCAGGTAGCTCGATACCACAGAACCTTCGTTCGCCTTGCTCGTAGGCGCGCCACATGGAGCCGGTAATGTATCGTCGGGCTATCGCCTCGATCATGACGGGTGCAGCCCTTTGAACAATCCAGACTAGCGGATGGGGAACCTCCAGAATGTGACTGCGCGCCAATCCATGGCGCTGAAATTCATCGAACCAGAATTTCGAGATTGCATTAAGTGCGGCACCCTTGCCAGGTACTCCGGCGAGATCTCCTTCGCCGCGCCAGATGCAGTCAAACGCAGAGATACGATCACTGATTACCATTACCGCCAACTGCGAATCTGTCGCGATTGCGTAGTCGCGCTCGGCAATCAGACGTGCGCTGTCTGCTTGCGACAACCAGTAAACAGACCGCACCTTGCCTGAATGAACAGGCTCGCTGGTCCGAATAGGCAACGTGTCGTTAACAGCGAGCACTTCTGAACTCACAGTGATATTTCCCGCACACTTGGCATAGGCGCCAGTTTTGCTCAAAATGCGGCCGCTTGTCACGGTCTGTGTAAGCAAGAAACCTCCCTAGGAATTAATGCATGATTGCTCACCGAAATTGCTGCACACACCGATTTGTGTTTTTGGGGTTGCCGCTGCTGCTCTCCATGGCTAGCTTGTTGCCAGCATCCGCTCAGGAGACGGCCTCTCCAAGCGAGCTTGAAACAGTCATCGTGACTGCCTCTCGAACGGATCAAGCGGGAGCCACGTTACCCAATGCCTGGGTGTCACTGAGTGAGGACACCATCGCATTGGTAGCGGCACAACATAGCAATCAGCTATTTAACCGTGTATCGGGCGCCTGGGTGAGCCGGGGCAATGGGCAGGAATCCTTGATTTCACTGAGGTCGCCAGTATTAACGGGTGCCGGCAGCTGTGGCGCTTTCCTGACTGCTCAGGACGGGATCAGTTTGCGCGCTCCGGGCTTTTGCAATGTGAATCAATTATTTGATGCCAATCTTTTACAAGCGGGTAGCGTCGAAGTGCTGAAGGGACCTGCCGCAGTGGTATTTGGTTCCAATGCACTGCACGGCATTATCAATGCCACCACGCGCCCCGTCGCATCAACACCCAATCAACTGAGCGTCGAGGCAGGGTCGCGGGACTACTACCGTCTTTCCGCCAGCGGAGCCGGACAAAAAGTCGCGGTATCTGCTCAAACCAGTCGCTATGGTGGCTATCAAGCTGACTCCGGCTATACCCAACAAAAAGCCACCTTGCGACTCGACAATGAATGGAACGACTGGACCATTGATGGCGCCCTTGAGGCCAGCGAGCTCGACCAGGACACCGCGGGCTATATTCAGGGTTATGAGGCTTACAAAGACGAACAAGCCAGCGAGGAAAACCCCAATCCAGAAGCCTATCGAGAGGCATGGTCAGCCCGAGGGCATCTGGGTTTTCGCAGAAGCTGGAACGACACCACCGAAGTTACCCTCCGTCCCTACTGGCGCAATAACAGCATGACTTTTTTACAGCACTACCTGCCGTGGAAGTCGACCGAAGAGAATCGCCATCACAGCGTGGGTATTCAGACATCCGCCGTCCTCCACCGCGACGCTTTCCGCTGGCTATTGGGAATGGACTTTGATCAAACAACCGGGAAATTAGTCGAGACGCAAACGGCTTTTTTCAGCCCTAATCAGCCCGACGGTACTCACTATGATTACGAGGTCGACGCCCAAACCACGGCGACCTTTGCCCATTTAAGCTGGGTACTTACACCGCTATGGAGCGTGGATGCCGGCCTTCGCATTGAAGAAACGCGCTATGACTACACAAACCGGACAGGAGATGGATCTGCTTGTGCCCCCTCCGCGTCGGCTTGCCGCTTTTACCGGCCAGCCAGTCGCAAAGACAGCTTCGCCGACTGGACTGGGAATGTCGCCGTTAGTCGTCACACAGCTACGACAACGCTTTATGGAAGGTTGGCAAAGGGTTTTCGGGTACCGCAAGCAACAGAGCTCTATCGGCTGCAGTCAGGGCAGGCAGTGGCGGAGATCGATGCCGAGACCGGAGACAGTGTGGAGTTCGGCATACGTAATCACTATGAGCATCTTAGCTACGACCTCTCTGCTTATTTGATGAGCAAGCGCGACGTCATTTTTCAGGATCGCGACCGTTACAACGTATCGGGTGCCAAAACCACCCATCGCGGGATTGAAGGTAGCCTGCAATGGCAGCTCTCATCCATCTGGTCCCTCGGTGGTAATGCCAGCTATGCGAGGCATCGCTACGACAGCGATATCCAAATTTTGGGCTCACGCGGCAGCATTGAGGGTAATGACATCGACACGGCACCACGGCATTTTGGATCACTTCAGGTGACGGCGGACTTCGCCTCAATGGGTTTTCCTCTCAGCGCAGAGGCGGAATGGTTGTGGGTAGCCAAATATTGGGTGGATCCCAACAATCAACATGAATATCGAGGCCACAAGTTATTGAATCTCAGAGCTCGATGGGTGCTGTCGCAGAACACCACACTGACGCTGGTCGCGACCAATCTGCTGGACGAGGGCTATGCAGAGAGAGCGGATTACGGATTCGGGAACTACCGCTACTTTGTGGGGGAACCCAGGAGCGCAGTCTTGGGCGTCACGTTCGCGCTCTGACAGACGCGCCGGGTCGCTCTTCTGCAGCGTTGCCGGTCACCAAACGCGCGATCAGCAGTAGGCTCGCAGACCAACAGCCCGCCTGACCTGCTCGATCAGCGCCTGACGCTTGGGCCTGAGTCGATCTGCTCCCTGTTGCAGTATCTCCTCGACCTCTGTGGGCGACGCCATTAGGCGCTCATAGGACGCGCGAGCGGGTGCCAGCTCGTCATTGACTCGCTCAAACAATTGCTTCTTGGCCTCTCCCCACGCAATACCGTGAGCGAAAGCTGCGCGCATCCGGTCACGCTCAGCGCCGCTCGCGAAGGCGCACCATATCTGGAATACCGTGGAATCGTCGGTATCTTTTGGATCCCCGGGCTCGAGCAAATTGGTTTTGATTTTGTTAATGGATTTTTGAAGTTGCTTGGGCGTTCCAAAAAGCGCAACGGTATTGCCGTAACTCTTACTCATCTTCCGACCATCAAGGCCCTGTAATACCGCAACATTATCATCGGTGACCGCCTCGGGAAGCGTAAAAATATCACCGTAGTGATGATTGAAGCGCTGTGCAATATCCCGAGCCATCTCCACGTGCTGGATCTGATCTCGCCCGACAGGCACTTTATGCGCATTGAATATGAGGATGTCTGCGGCCATCAGTATCGGATAGGAAAACAGCCCCATAGTCACAGCGAAATCTGGGTCCTCCCCGGCCACTTCGTTGGCCTGCACTGCGGCCTTATAGGCATGCGCTCGATTCATAAGACCCTTGGCAGCAGAGCAACTCAGTATCCAACTGAGCTCGGCAATTTCGGGGACGTCGGATTGTCGGTAGAAAAATGTTTTCTCTGGGTCGAGCCCGAGTGCCAGCCACGTTGCGGCAATCTCTCGGCTTGACTGTGCCACTTGGTCCGGATCCTGATTTTTTATCAGTGCATGAAAGTCCGCCAAAAAAAGATAGGCCTCGGTGCTCACATCCTTCGAAGCCTCGATAGCGGGACGAATCGCCCCTACGTAGTTGCCTAGATGCGGCGTCCCAGTGGTGGTGATGCCAGTTAAGACCCGGACAATGCTCATAGTATTAATCTCTCCTCCTAGGCCAATCGACGATAAAACGCCTCGATCAACGAAATCATCTGGGGTACATCCGCAGCGCAGGCGAGCTCGCGCACTGAATGCATGCCCAAGGTAGGCACGCCAATATCCGTGGTCGCTATACCTGTCTCAGTTGCAGTAATCGGGCCAATGGTACTGCCACAGGCCAAATCCGAGCGCATGACAAAAGACTGAACAGTCACACCAGCCCGCTCTGCGACCAAACGAAGACGGGCAGCACCCTCACTATTAGTGGCATAGCGCTGGTTCCGATTAATCTTAATCACCGGGCCCGCTCCCAACTTGGGATTATGCTGCTCATCATGGCGGTCGGCATAGTTGGGGTGCACAGCATGCGCGTTATCCACAGACAATAACCACGAGCGCGATCGTAAACTCTGATTGGCGACCGGCTCAGGCGCAATTGCCGTCAGTGCATCCATCAACATAGGGCCTTGTGCCCCCACTGTGGATGCGCTCCCCACCTCCTCATGATCAGTCGCCACCAGCGCAGACCACTCGCTGTCATCCGCGTTGATCAAAGCCATCATTCCAGCATAGCAACTGAGCAAATTATCGAGCCGCGCCGACGTAATAAAGCTCTCGTCGATACCAACCAATGCGGGAGCCTGCGTGTCATACAGAGATAACTCGTAATCCATAACACGGGCCTTTTGCCATCGGGAATCACGCTCGGCGAGTGAGTCCGCCACCCACTGCTTGAAATCGAATTGCTGTGGATCCCCCAACATCACCAGAGGAACCATATCCTTTTGGGCGTTAACACTGCGCTTTGAGTTAGCTTCTCTGTCAAGGTGGATGGCAAGGCTGGGCACGACAGCAACCGGTCGGTTTGTGTCGAACAGGACAGATTCAAGTTCACCGTCGTCAGCCAGCAGTGTTACCCGTCCGGCTACACCAAGGTCACGATCAAACCACGGGTTGAGTAACGCGCCGCCATAAACGTCTACCCCCAACTGCACACAGCCATCTCGGCCCTTTACCGGATTGGGTTTGATCGACAAATTGGGGCTGTCGGTATGCGTTCCAACGAGTCGCAAGCCACCCGCAGGAGCCTCTTGGCCCGCCCGCATTGCGATCAGAGAACTGCCTTGGCGCGTGACAAAATAGCCCTGCCCGGGCACCATATTCGCGCCGTCAAACTGCTCAGCCTGCATAAACCCTGCAGCTGAGAGACGCTGGGCCATGGCTTCTACAGCGTGGAAAGGCGTTACCGCCTCACCGAGAAATCTGAGTAGCTCCGTTGTTTCCGCCATTTGCGGGATCCTCTTACATTATGACTACTGAAGCGCCCAAGCGAGCAATAACGCACCCAAGATCAAGCGATAGATCACAAAAGGCATCAAACCGACTCGCTCAACCAGTCTCATGAACAGCGAAATCGTGCCGTAGGCAAATATCGCCGAGGCGATGAGTGGCGGCAACACCATACTCCCAGTCGATAGCAGGTTCTCATGAGGCGCCGATACGAGCATCATTATTGAGGCGCCCAAAATAACGGGCATGCTCAACAAAAAAGAGAAGCGCGTTGCCGCTGTAGCAGGGTAACCCAGAAAAAGCGCTGCCGTGATCGTCACACCAGACCGGGAGGTCCCGGGAATCAGAGCAAACATCTGGGCAAGACCAATCCAAAAGGCGTCACGCAGAGAGATGGCATCGGGCTGGGTGGCGCGCCGACGTGCACCGCGGTCGGCCCATCCGAGCAGCAGACCAAAGAATATAGTGGCGGTAGCTATCACCAGAACACCTCGGGCTTCGGTCTCGATGAACTCCTTCAGCGCAAATCCTGCGACTATCACAGGCATCGTCCCTATAAAGAGGGCCCAGAGTTCGGAGCGATCAATGCCATCGCCCGGCATCAGGCTCAGGAGTAAACGTGACACAGTGGCGCGAAAGTAATACACCACTGCCAAAAGGGTGCCGGCATGGACGCTCACGTCGAACATCAGCCCCTGATCTGGCCACCCTAGAATCTGTGCAGGCAAAATCAGGTGGGCAGAGGATGACACGGGTAAAAACTCGGTCACGCCCTGAACCACAGCTAATAAGATTGTTTGCCACCAGTCAGTCATGACGGCCCTGCTCCGACAGTTTTTTCCAACCGATATTACGCTGCACGTACTGTGGCGTCAGAAGGTGAGCGGCCTGCAAATCAAGCGATATAGCGCCGCTCGCCAGAAGCGTCGCCATCACGCCTGCATCGGGGGTAATCATGCCATGTTGCGCAGCTTCCGCCAGGCGCGAGGCTGAGAATTGCTGTTGGTAATTGACACCAGAACCCAAAATCACCAGCTTATCGCTTCCATCCGGCACCGGAATCTGGTCCGGCGTACAAATAAAAGGCGAACCGTCTGCCGCGACTGCACATCCTGTCCAGACACCCCACAAACCATAAAGCTGGCCTATTTGAGCATCGATAGTCGACAGCACATGATCACCCTCGACAAGCAAATCCTGCTCGGCAGCGGCATAAATTTGTGCCCTTAGAGAACAAAATGGATGCACCGGCAGCCTTTGGGACCATGCCAGTCCTTGGGCCACACTTACCGCCACCCTCAATCCAGTAAATGAGCCGGGACCCACACCGCAGGCGACCACATCAACTGAATCAGCAAGAACTTCTCCCTGTAAGACATCCGACAACATGTGCAGGATATGCCGGTTATGCGCCCTCGCCAGCATCTCATGTCGACGACGCAGCCCTCCGTGCCCAAAAAGAGCGAGAGAGCAAGCTTGCGTGGCAGTATCTAGCGCCAAAATACGCGGCGTGGAGGGCATGGGCTATAGTCAAACAGGTATGATGTCATCATCCCATAGAGGCAGACGACTTTGAATGCAGGACCAGACTTCAGCTTGGGTATTTTGGCGGGTGGTCGCGGCCGACGATGGGGTGGTCGAGATAAGGGACTCATTGCATTTCAAGGACACCCACTCTTGGCGAATGTGTGTGATGCGCGCTCCGCGAGTGCGGGGGAAACCCTGATTTGCTGTAGAGACAATGCCTACTTTTACAGTCATTACGGTGACCGCATATTGTGTGAGAGCACACCCAACCGAGGGCCGTGTGCAGGCATAACCGCGCTGCTTTCTGCCTGTGAAAGTGCAACTCTAATCATCCTACCCACCGACCTGATCGGCTCCGGTAAGCAAGTCATTGCCACCCTTGAGGAGGCCTGGACAGACGCAGATCGCGCCATCGTGCTCACCGACCAGCATGGCCGCCACTCTCCCTGCATGCGGCTCGCACAGGAGACAGTTGAGGATTGCTGCGCCTTTATTGACCAGGGCGGCACTAAATTAAGAGACTTACTCACGACGCTACAGGCGCGCAGGGTTACCGTAGAGTCTCGATGGTTGCTAGACGCAGATTCATCTTATGACTTGCTGACTCACTGCGCGGATTGATAAGACTGCATTGCAAAAAATAGAAGATGAGCCAGCACCACTCCTGCGGTCAGTCTGAGCCGCATTGTGGCATACCACTCCGGCAAAACCTCCGATTCCCGCTCGTACCACAGTAACGCCAGATACCCCGCCATCAGCGCCACAGACGCGAGCCACGCCTGTGCCGTTAGCACTGCAACCACCGCGAATAAAACCACCCCATTACTCACCAGTAACCGGGCAATATTGGCACTCTCCAAGCCCTGCACTCGGCCCCAAAGCGTTCCACCGAGAAAGCTGAGGATTCCAAGGGAGTAAATGATGAATCCCTGTCGCGATAGGGCTGCTGGCCAGTCTGTTAGCCACCACGCACCCATGCAAAACCCAAAAAAGGGCACCAGTCCCGCGTAGCCCAGCACTACCATGACAGCTCGATTAGACATATGAGGCCTCAAAAAAAACCCCGACCAAAGGCCGGGGCAATAAATCGCCACCTGGGGGAAGATGGCTTGATCGGAGAATCGATCATCCAATCGCTAAAAAATACGCCATGCCTTTTTGGATGGATCACCACGAGGACAAAAATATTTCTGCTGGCCTCGCCCCAGGCCCCGACTTTATTGGCTTATGCCTATCGTGTCTGTCTAACGAGTGCTTTGAGAAGAAATTGTTTTTCGACAGCGAATCAAGAACACGTTACCTTGCGCTGAAGGAGTCATTTCCCGGCTAGCAGTAGCAAGGCACGATCAGAGAGCGAAACTCCGGTGCCTGTGTTCCTGCCCTCAATGTAGCCCGTTAGACGCGCGCATGGAGTAGCCTTTTTTCCCAGCACTACCGCCAGGTAGTAAGGATCGCTCGGGCGCCTACTGCGCTCAGCGTTCCCTAGCCTCTGAAGTAAAAGGGAAATGACAGTATGAAGAGACCCAAACGAAATCGAATTCAACGCGCCTTTGAAAAAGGCTACCAACTCGGCCTGGCCGGACGGTCCAAGGAAAATTGCCCCTTTTTGACAGGTATCGCGCGAGTGCGCTGGCTGGACGGCTGGCGCGAGGGAAGAAATGACTGGCGAGAGGGCCTCACAGAGGCCCTGACATGCTATAAATTGTCAGGTTTCTGAACCTTAGCCTAAAAAATAATGCTCTAGCGAGGGCATCTGCAAACATTTAGGCCTTGTAATGGTCAGAAATGACGCCATTTCTGAGAAAGCTGTAAAAAAAGGCCTGACCTGTGAATTATCAACTCCTCGCGCAACTGGAAACTTGGCTGGGACAACAAATTGTTGGCCAACAAGACCTGATCCACAAACTGATGCTTTCCTTGCTGGCCGATGGTCACATTCTTGTCGAGGGCGCCCCTGGGCTTGCCAAGACCCGAGCCATCAAAGAGATGGCAGAGGGGATAGAAGGCGGTTTTCATAGGATTCAGTTCACCCCTGATCTGCTCCCGGGGGACATTACCGGTACGGACATTTTTCGACCTCAGACAGGCGCCTTCGAGTTTCAACAGGGCCCTATCTTCAACAACTTGGTACTGGCAGACGAAATCAACCGGGCGCCTGCCAAAGTGCAGTCTGCACTGCTGGAAGCAATGGCTGAGCGACAAGTGAGCATTGGTAGCCAAACCTATGAATTACCCGAGTTATTCTTAGTAATGGCGACCCAGAATCCGATCGAACAAGAGGGCACTTATCCGCTGCCGGAAGCGCAACTGGATCGCTTCCTTATGCACGTTCGTGTGTCTTACCCCGATGCAACGGCCGAGCAACAGATTCTCCGGCTTGCCCGCAACGAGGCCAGTGGCGAGCGGGTGCGTCCCGCTGCGAGGGTATCTCAAACCGAAATTTTCACCGCGCGTCAGGCAGTACTGAATATTCATATGGCACCGGCCGTCGAAGAGTACATCGTACAATTGATAGTCGGTACCCGCGAGGCGGGCCGATACGACAGCGAATTAGGCGACTGGCTAGAATTTGGTGCCAGCCCCAGAGCAACGATCGCGTTGGATCGATGTGCCAGAGCCAACGCATGGATTGCCGGACGAGACTACGTCAGCCCGGATGACGTGCAGGCGGTCGCTCATGACTGTCTGCGTCATCGTTTGATTGTGTCATTCGAAGCGGAGGCAGCGGGCATCTCCAGCGACCTTATCATTGACAGACTGATAGAGCACATCCCCGTTGCCTGACCCACATTCCCACCTCGCGGCGAGCATCGCCCGAGGCGCTACCGTGCGCGCCGAGGCATTAATTGCCGCGCGATTCATCGCTCGTTTTATTGACGTCACGGGGCAAACCCGCGCGCTCGCCAACCTAGCGGGGATGCGCCGTGCGCGACAGCGCGGACGTGGCGTGGAGTTTGACGAAGTTCGCGCCTACGCTGCCGGTGACGATGTGCGCGCCATTGACTGGCGTGTCACAGCCCGTTCTGGCACACCTCATACCAAGCTCTTCCATGAGGATCGAGAGCAGCCTATTTTGGTGGCAGTTGATCAGCGGGCGGCTATGAAATTTGGCTCACAGCGCTGCTTCAAGTCAGTCATGGCGGCACATATAGGCTGCCTCGCACTGTGGTCAGGCCTGCAAGCCGGAGAGAGAGTGGGCGGCGCGGTCCTGGGCGATAAAGGAATAGCAGATTCTCGTCCCAAGCGAAGCCAGCACGCCGTCCTCAAGGTCATTCGCGATCTCGTACATGCGGGAACACCACAGTCGGATAACAACGCTGAGCAACCCTCGATAGCAGATCTGATCCAGCAGCTCGAGCGGATTTCACGGCCCGGCACGCGGCTTTTCGTGATCAGTGATTTCCACGACCTATTGGATGAAGACCATTTGGCACCGCTTCGGCGCCTCGCTCGCAAAACACAGGTTGTCGCCATTTCAGTGGCTGATGCGCTGGAGGCAGAGCTACCTCGCGCGGGCTATTACTCTGTCACCGATGGAGATCATCACTCCCAACTGGACACGGGGATATCAGGCATCAGGGAGTCCTATGCCGCAGATTATCAGTCGCATCAGTCGCTGATAGCACGGCGACTCAGGGAGTTGCGCATCCCTCTTCTAGCTGTGAGAACAGATGATGACCCGCTCGCACGCCTCCTGACGGTATTCCCTGCTCGATGAATCCGGAGGAAATGCTCACGCAATTGGCGCCCCTAAGGGCACCCCCCGAGATAGGGTGGTGGCCGCTGGCTCCCGGTTGGTGGGCCTTGCTCATCGCGACTCTCATTGCTTCGGCTTTTGCATTGCGGTGGTACTTGCGAAGGCGACGTGATCGCCGTTACCGAAAACTGGCACTGACAGAATTGCAGCTTTTGCGCGAAAATAAGGGGGCTGTAGATGCGCTAAATCGATTACTCAAAGCGGCAGCACTGCGTGCCTATCCGAACCAATCCGTGGCGGCTCTACATGGCAAATCCTGGCTAGAATTTCTATGCCGTACCTGCCCAAAACTCAGTGCAGAGCAAATACGGGATCTCGAACTGCCCTACCAAGCTCATCCGCCATCGATCAGCGAGTATCTGTTTGATGCAGCAGAGTGCTGGCTGAAACGTCACGAGGTAACCCGTGCTTGAGTGGGTATGGCCTTGGGTCTTTCTTTGTACGCCACTTCCCTTGCTGATTCATTTTTTCAGCCGAGGGGAATCACCCCAGTCTTCTGCCGTTCGCGCACCTTTCGCAGCGAGGTGGCAAAATTTGTCAGGCTCCGGAAGAGGCGCTCAGTCGGGTCGTGGTTACTGGTGGTTATTATGGCTGGCCTGGATGATGCTCATCACAGCCACTGCGCGTCCGCAATGGATTGGTGAGCCAATTGAGTTACCCAACACAGGGCGCGATTTGATGCTAGGTCTGGACCTCTCGGGAAGCATGCAAATTGAAGACATGCAGATAGGCAGTCGTCTGGTATCGCGCATTGCCGCTGTAAAGGCCATCGCCGCGGATTTCACTCAACGCCGAAAAGGTGATCGAGTAGGCCTGATTCTATTCGGTACACGCGCCTACCTGCAGGCACCGCTCACCTTCGACCTGAATACCGTAACCCAGTTCATAGAAGAGGCCCAATTGGGCTTTGCCGGTGAAGACACGGCAATTGGCGACGCTCTGGGGCTGGCCATTAAGCGACTACGTGAACGACCTGCTTCTTCGAGAATTTTTATCCTGCTGACTGATGGTCAAGATACAGCGAGCACTGTGGATCCCATGGAAGCGGCGGCGCTGGCAGCACAACTGGATGTCAAAATTTATACTATTGGCATCAGCAGAAACCTCGGACGATCCGGTAATGGTCGAGCAGAGGTCGACGAAGCCATGCTTAATGCGGTGGCAGAATCTACCGGTGGTCGCTATTTTCGGGCGACCTCGCCTGCTGAGCTTGAAGCCGTCTACGCACTGCTTGATGAGCTTGAACCGGTTGAGCAGGAAGCCAGCACGTTCCGGCCCAAGCGGGCTTTGAGTTGGATCCCACTGTTAGCTGCTCTGGCACTGGCAAGCCTACTGGCCGTGCTCCGCAGTCGTTGGCTCAACTTTCTCAGGGTAAGCCCGCGCTATGGCTGATGGCTTTCATTTACTCCGCCCCGATTTACTGTGGATGTTGGGCATTTGCCCCGTGATCGCACTGGCACTGTGGTATCGCCGCGCGCATCAGGGTGATTGGAGTCGAGTGATTGACGCAGAACTACTACCCTACCTACTACCCGACCAGACCCGAGAAGTGAGACGCGTCGGCGTTTGGATACCGACCTTTCTGCTTGGTGTTGTGATTCTGGCCGCGGCAGGCCCCAGCCTCCAGCGCGTGGAGCTTCCTGTCATCAAACGAGCAGATGCGCTCGTTATTGTGCTCGACATGAGCGCCTCTATGTTAGCCGCAGATATTCAACCGAGCCGGATCCAGCGTGCGCGACAAAAGGTGTTGGATCTTTTAGAAACGCGCAAAGAGGGCGTCACCGGATTGGTCGTTTTTGCCGGTGATGCACACGTTGTCACACCGCTGACAGACGACACCCGCACAATTGCCAATCTGATGCCTGCATTGTCGCCGACCATGATGCCGCTCCCAGGCGCCAATGCCAGTAGCGCTATAGAAATGGCGACGGAGTTACTCATCACCGCGGGTGCGCAAGGCGGGCAGATTTTACTGATGACGGATGGCTTGCCCGGCTTTGACACCGACATGGTGACAACAGCACTAAAAAAAGGTGGCGCCACCGTCTCAATTTTAGCCATTGGCACTCCCTCAGGCGCGCCCATACCACTCCCCAACGGTGGATTTCTAAAGGACGACTCTGGAGAGATTGTCATCCCCGTTCTAAATCGTGGAGGGATCAAAGCAATCGCATCGAACTTGAATGCTGCCTATGAGGAAATCACTCTTGACGAGGCAGACATCGAGGCATTGACTCAGCGCGATCTGCTAGTCACTGAGGGGGAACTCGACCTCGATAGACAAACCGATGCCTGGCAGGACCAGGGATACTGGTTAGCCGCACTGGTAGCGGTTTTACTGCTACCGGCCTTTCGTAAAGGAGTAGTAGCCGGTATTGCTCTGTTAATGGTTTACCACTCGCCACCGCCCGAGGCGGCCGAGTGGCAAGATCTCTGGCTCACCCCGGATCAACAGGGCGCCCGGTACCTTGCCAATGGTCAGGCCGCAGATGCAGCGGCAACCTTTAACGATCCGGCTTGGCGGGGCGTCGCAGCTTATGAGGCTAAAACTTATGATCAGGCTGCGCGACGTTTTGGTGACGAGCAAAGCGCTGACAGCCTCTACAACTTGGGTAATGCTCTGGCGTTGCAGGGCGACTTGCAGGGCGCACTGAGCGCCTATGAGAAAAGCCTCGCGGTACTTCCCGACGCAGAAGACGCGATCGCCAATAGAGATTTCATTCAAGCCTTACTGGATCAACAGGAACAGGAGTCACAAGATCAACAGAGTGACGAGCAAAATCAGGAGAACGACTCATCTCAGGACGACAATAACTCTAAGGGTGATAATCAGGAACAATCTGAATCCTCGGATTCAGAGAGCTCAAATCAAGAGCCCGGAGAAGAAGCTGATAGCGACTCAGCCAACCAGGAGACACAAGAGCCGTCGGAGGATCAGCGCCAGCAGGACCCCCCCTTCGCAGACTCGCCGCAAGCAGATCAGGAAGCACTGGACGCAGCCACTCAAGAGCAAATGGCTAAATTTGATGAGGCTTTGGAAGAACAACAGGCCTTGGAACAATGGTTACGGCGCGTCCCGGACGATCCGGGCGGCCTGTTGCGACGCAAGTTTCGGTATCAAACCATGCAACGTCTGAGGGAGGGCGAAGAGCCTGATGAATCGATTCGCTGGTAAAAATCGCTCAGCGGTTCGAATGCTGCGCTACGCAATGATCTTACTTCTTTCGCTCCCGATACCGACTATGGCAGAGCTCACCGCATCGGTTGATCGGAGAGAAATCGCCCTCGGTGAGACACTGCGGCTGACCCTAATGGGTGATGCGGGAGAACAACCAGCGGAAATAAACCTGACGCCCCTGAACCGGGATTGGGAAATTCTCTCACGCTCCAGTGCGACCAATGCGCGGTTTGTCAACGGTCAGAATCAGATCACCCGTACTCTGGAAATGGAACTCGCCCCCCTCCGCGAAGGAACACTGGGTATCCCCTCGCTTACATCTGGAGGAAGACGCACGACGCCTGTGTCGATCCGGGTCAATCCTGAACCCGTCATCGCGCCGGGTGATGCGCTAGTGCTGTTTGAAGCAAGCTTAGATCAGTCGGCGGTATACGTTCAGGCTGAGCTGATATTAACGGTGACATTGCAACAAGCTATCAACCTCGACGGCGGAGAAATTTCTGCATTTGATATTCCGGATGCCGTGACTGAAGCACTGGAGCGCAAATCCTTTCAAAGGCGCCTGGGAAATCGCACATGGCTGGTCACGGAACTGCGTTTCGCCGTCTACCCACAAAAAAGTGGCGTATTAAAAGTGCCGGCTATCGGTTTTACTGCCCGAGAAGTCCAACCCGGGCGATCTCTTTTAGGGGCGCGGCTCGGTCGCCGCTTGCGGATGGCCTCGGAACCCATAGATGTTGAAGTCAAACCGGTACCTGAGGATTTTCCCGGAGAGGTTTGGCTGCCTGCAAGAAGCATGACGCTTGAAGAAACTTGGTCCGTCGAACCCCATGCGCTTTCAGTGGGCGATTCCACTACCAGAACGCTGACACTGGTCGCAAATGGACTTCAGGGCAGTCAGCTCCCGCCTCTCAGCAGCTTGCAGGGCGCAACAGATATCCCAGAGCTTCGATTTTATCCGGATCAGGAAGCGATAGATCAGAGTGAGTTGGTGCGGGGGTTGCAAGGACGCCGTGTTCAGAGTGAAGCTCTCGTAGCGCGGGCCAGTGGTAGCTGGACGCTCCCCGAGATTAGCGTCCCGTGGTGGAATACCGAAACCGACACACTGAGCTACGCATCACTGCCCGCTCGGACCGTCTCAGTGCAGTCCGCGACCACGACAGATATCTTTCCTGATGCAACGACTACTGTGGTAGCTAGCGGCGATCGACCGCCATTCCCTGCCTGGCTATGGGGTGTAACCGGCTCAGGTTGGATCGTCGCCGCAGTACTGCTCTGGTTATTCCTCAGTGCACGTGCCAACGCTCCGCCACCCGCGACCCAGCGAGCGGCGGCATCGAACGAGCCCAGTGTCAGACAAGCCATGGTGCGCATACGACGCGCACTGGAGCAGCAGGATCCTGCTGCGCTGCGGCACGGAGTATTGCAATGGGGTGCCGGACATCACGGCAAAGCGTTTTGCTCTCTCGCAGAACTTGCTGACGTGAGCAGCGAACAACTGAAAGCTGTTCTCATTGCTCTCGATCGAGCCCTTTATAGCGCAACCCCCGATAGCGCCGCTACAGAATCGCTCATTGCATCTCTGCGCGAAGAGCCCGGGCCCGCAAACGCCCGCTCGCAAAGCAACGCGTCGCTGAGCCTCTACCCTTCCGATTAAGCGCCGCCAGGGGTGGCGCAGATTAATCGGGCTCCGCCAGCGAGCGGTTCACCACCTCGAATACATCCTTTGGCAAGGGATCAATCCCTGCGATACGCTCCAATTCAGCTTTCATGGCATCTTGACCGACGGCATAGCGGCGCCAACGGGTGAGCGGCGCCAACATCCTCGCGGCTATTTGCGGATTTGATGACTGAATACGCGTGATCACGTCGCCCAGCAGCTGATAACCCGCGCCATCAACTCTGTGAAACGCAAGAGGATTCGCGGCAGAAAAAGCGCCCACCAACGCCCGCAATTTATTAGGATTACGCCAATCGAAAGCATCATGGTTAAGCAACTCACGGACACTTTCGACACAGGAAATGTCGGGCCTCGTCGCCTGAACTGTGAACCACTGATTCACCACCAGCGACTCGCGTTTCCAACGATCATAAAAGTTGGCTAATGTCTGCTCGCGTTGAGCACCATTGGCGTATTGGGCAATCCACCGCAGTGCCGCCAACCGATCAGTGAGGTTATCGGCGCTTTCAAGCAGTTGCTCCGCCTGCGTGAGGCTCGCAGATTGCGCCGCCAACAGATAATCCAGCGCCAAATGACGCAGCGATCGAACGCCGATCTCGTGCGCACTGGCACTGTACGGACTCCCGACAACAGACTGCGACGACACTGCTCGCCATTGGCTATCCAAAGCTTGACCAAGCAGTCGTTTCACCGCCTGTCTACGCAAGTGAATATCCGTCATATCAACCAAACCTCGCTGAGCAGCTCGGTCCGCGAGATATTCCTCAGAGGGCAAACACAATGTCAGCGCCTTCATCGCCGCGTCCATTGGGCCCGTCAAGACACGCTCTATCGCTTCTAGTAGCGCGTTATGAATCTTTGCTTCTTGCCCGGTAAGGTCAAGGGCCTCAATCGCCCGTGCCAGCAAACTTTGTGCTGCGTCCCAGGCGACAAAATCATCATCATCCCCGCTCATCAAGGTAAGCAGGTCAGATTCCGACTGATCTGCTGTCAAACGAACGGGCGCAGAAAACCCGCGTAACAGTGATGCCACTGGTCTGGCCACGACGCCGTCAAACGTAAAAGTTTGTTCTGGCTCGGACAGCTCCAATATTCGCGTCGTGCCGCTATCCAGCGGGATTGGCTTTCCGTCGACAAGCAATCCTGTGGCTACCGGTATCGGCAGAGGTGCTTTGTCGGTTTGCCCAGGGGTCGGCCGATTAAGTTGCTTGAGCGTCAAATGATATTGCTCCGCCGCCTGATCATAATGACCACTGGCGATCACCTCCGGCGTACCCGCCTGCGCATACCACCTACGGAATTGGGCGAGATCACGACCTGAGGCTTCTGCCATGCAATCGACAAAGTCGTCACAGGTGACCGCCTGTCCATCGAAGCGGCGAAAGTACAGACTCGCGCCCTCGATAAATTGCTTGTGCCCCAACAGGGTATGCAGCATGCGCACGACCTCGGCACCTTTCTCGTAAACCGTCAGCGTATAAAAGTTAGAGATATCAACAAATGCGTCGGGGCGAACAGGATGCGCCATCGGCCCTGCATCTTCAGCAAATTGGTGAGTGCGAAGAAAAATGACATCCTCCACTCGTTTAACACCGCGAGAATTAATATCTGCAGAGAACTCTGAATCGCGAAAGACAGTAAATCCCTCTTTAAGGGTCAACTGGAACCAGTCGCGGCAGGTCACGCGATTTCCCGAATAGTTGTGGAAATATTCGTGAGCAACAACACCCTCCACCCGCTGAAAACCCGCATCCGTAGTGATATCCGGGTGAGCCAGCACGCATGAGGTGTTGAAAACATTGAGGCTTTTATTTTCCATCGCGCCCATATTGAAATCATCGACCGCGACAATGTTGTAGAGATCAAGGTCATACTCAAGCCCATAAACCTGCTCATCCCACAACATGGCATTTTTCAGGGATTGCATTGCGTAATCGCAGTAATTCACGTCTTTTTCTTCAACCCAAATCCGCAGATCCACTGGCTTTCCCGAACAGGTAGTGAAGACGTCAGAGACCTGTTTAAGATCGCCCGCCACCATGGCGAAGAGATGGGCAGGCTTTGGGAAGGGGTCATGCCATGTTGCACGGTGTCGTCCCTCGGCAGCCTCCTCCTCAAGTATCAGATTGCCGTTGCTCAAAAGCACGGGGCAAGTTTGTCGATCGGCCTCCAGCGTAACGGTGTAGATCGCAAGAACATCAGGACGATCTGGGTAGTAGGTGATTTTGCGAAAACCTTCTGCCTCGCATTGCGTACAGTAAGCACTTTGTGAACGATAAAAGCCCTCAAGCGAGGTATTCTCTTCAGGGCAAATTTGTACACAAGTACGCACAACACACCGGTCCGGTAAATTAGGAATAACCAGCTGATTGGCAGTCAACTCAAACCCCGACTCCGCCAAACGTTGGCCATCCAACTCGATCCATTGCAAATCAAGCTGCTCACCATCCAGTTTGAGTGGCGCGCCCTCGGGACCGTTTCTTTCAAGGCTAAGTGTCGCCACCACTTCGGTAAGGCCGTCGAAAATACTGACCTCCAGTGCAACGTGACTAACACTGAAATCCGGAGGCTGGTAGTCGGCCCGAAAAACCGTTCCCGGTATACCCTCTCGCAATCCCATTACGCTGCCACCTTTATTTCCACTTCGTATCCACCAAATTTTCTAATGTTGAGAACGCCAGTATCCATCATGAGATACTGGCCCTTAATACCCATCAGCGTCCCTTCGACCAGAGGCGCTTTATCGAAATTATGAGCTTTTACTTTTTCAGGCCAAGCCAGCACTGGGTAACTGATAGAAATTTCGGGTGCATCGTCAATCAGCTCAAAAGCCGTTTCACCAAACCGCAAAGCAAGGTCAGCAATGTCGGTTCGGCAGTTTGAGACGATTCGTTGCCGAACCTCTTCCAAATCCTGTGGCTCAGCATTTCCCTTCAACATAGTTTGCCAGGCCGTTCGGTCTCCCACCTCCTTGGCAAAAAGCACCTCAAGCAGTCCTGAGTGATAGCGGGTCTGAACCCTCGCGATGGGCTTTGCTTGTGTGGCACCTTGATCTATCCAGCGAGTGGGCGTCTGGGTCGCACGGGTGATTCCCACCTTAACGCTCGAAGTGTTGGACAGGTAAACAATATGAGGCACCTGACAGTGCATTTCCGCCCAGTCGGGCTCTCGGCAGGTGCCCTCAGCAAGGTGGCATTTCTGGGGGCTCATAATGCAACTATCGCAGGCAGCCAGCTTACGAAAACAGGGATAGCAGTAGCCCTGATTAAAACTTTTTTTAATCGTTCTCTCACAGGCAACGCAGCGAATCAGGCCAGTAAAAGACAGTGAGAGGTGTCGCCCCAGACAGTCATTGAGGTTGAGGGGGTTCTGGTCGGGAAACAAGGTATATCTGACCGTGTCGGCCAAATCCGTCTGCATCTTCCTCAAATCGCCTCGCCAGTCACTCATGAGTCGACTCCTTCTCGTAGCGTCTTCCATTTGAGAGGTGCGGGCGCATCACAGTCCTCGCCGGCCTTAGATCCCTTGTCAATAAACCCAACCCGCTCATCGGGCGGCAGGTGAAGCTCTCCCCATGTGATGACGGCCTGCATAGCATGCTGACGCTGGATTTCTGTCATCGACCGACCGTCCGGCCATCGACCAGTCGCCAGCGACTCAAGCAACCTGTCATACAAGCCTCTATCCATGTGCTGGATTGACTCCAGATAATCAGTTGCCACTTCAACTCCCTCTGAACGCCACGGGTAATACACTCACGACAACACCAAGAATCAAACCGATAATTAGACCCCCCGCATGTGCTCCGTTGGCGATCGCACCTGCCCCAATAAAATCCATGCTGCCCACCATCCCAACAAGGAGCCAGATGAGCATAAAACCAAAAACCGCCATCGGTGGCGGTGTAATCCAGCCTGGCCGTCTCCAACTGAGCATCATGATAAAGCCAAGAAAAGCATAGACCACACCGGACATACCGCCAAAAATAGAGGGGCCCTCCCATAAATATTGGCAATAGTTGCTGACCATCGCCGTCACACCATAGAGACCTAGCAAATTGATGGCTCCAAGCCGGTGTTCGATGCGCTGCCCGAACTCCCACAACCACAAACAATTGAAGACCACATGCAACCAACCAAAGTGGATGAGTGTCGGTGTGAGGAGGCGCCACCACTCATCATTCAGTCCGCCGAATGCCACGTAGCCACCCGCTGATCGGAAGGGTACGAAGTTAAACAGCTCCAGCATGCCAACCCACTGCGCCGGGTAGAACAGCAAAAAGCACACACTGGTAACGACTATCAGCAAAAATGTCGCGGGGGCTCTTCTTATTGGTAACGGGAGACTATTTAACGAGGGCATCTGACCAACGAAGTTTGTCTCGGCAACTGGCATAAAAGCTATATCCCGGTGGATGTAGCAAGTTCAGCTCCCGTGATTTCTTGCGAATCCTTACGGAATCTCCAGGCAGCGCCGTAATAGATATCTGACCATCACAGGTAATCGGCGGATGGATATCGTTGCGAGAGACGACATCGACCCGGATCTCACTGGTGCCACTGACAACGATAGGACGACTAGTGAGCGAATGCGGAAACATGGGCACCAAAACCATCGCATCCAGCCCGGGATACATGATCGGTCCGCCAGCGGACAAACAATAAGCAGTGGATCCCGTTGGCGTCGCCACCAAAAGTCCATCGGCATTCAACCGGTAGACAAATTCGCCATCGATACTGAGTTCAAACTCGATCATCTGCGCAGAAGCGCCGGAGTTCACGACGATATCGTTCAGCGCGTCACCACGCCCGATCACCTGCTCACCGCGCCACACCTCTGCATCAAGCAGGAAACGGCGATCACTGAGATACTGACCGTCCAGCACGTTACTCACCTGCTCTAACAACTCGTCGGGACTCACATCCGTTAGAAAACCCAGTCGACCACGGTTGATGCCGATAACAGGCGTATCGTGCTTAACCAGCGTCCGAGCGGCGCTTAACAAACTGCCATCACCACCGATGACAATGGCGAGATCCACCATCGCACCAATTTTATCCCGGGATTCCATTGCACGCTTTTCAAAATGCGAGAGGGTCGCCATACGATCCTCAATCGTGACCTGTAATCCGCGATCATCCAGTAAATCGAGTAGGCCCGAGACAATCTCTTCGACGCCCGGATGCTCTCTGCGGCCCAGCAGGCCAACGTGATTGAAGGTCGCACTCATCGGTTACAGGCAGCGGTCGTGGTGTTCATCGCCTCACTCCCTCCTCTTTTACTTTCATTCATGCCCACCGCACACTGTACGCGAGCCCAATATCTACCAGTTGCTCGGTGGTCAAGGTCTCTAAAAAGCTGTCGACCGGCACTCTGAAGATAAACCTTCTTGTTAGCAGCGACCAGTTACCTCAGCGGTGACGACGGCGCGGTTCCCACGAGATGCAACGCCGGATCCCACAACATCGCCTGGCCGGGCATCCACACCCACATCATAAACCACACCAGCCCCGTCAGATGACCCTTATCCACAAGGCACTCTCCGCGCACCCATCGAGGTGAAACGTCTCACAACGGCTTGACTGTGCTGTGTGTGCCGAGCTGCAGTTAAGCCCCCAGAAAGAAGGAGCCGTCAACACGTCAGTCGGATCCGAGTCCGACGTTGTTATGTTCAAGCACTCGCTCTGCCCGATAACTGGAGCGGACAAAAACACCCGAGACCACCTCAAGAAATCCGCGCGCCAGCCCCCACTCTCTATACAGCGCAAACTCATCCGGCGACACAAATCGCTCAACGGGCAGATGATTTGGTGTGGGTTGCAGGTACTGCCCCAAGGTCAGCACATCTACGGAGTGACTGCGAAGATCATCCATGCAGGCCTTCAGCTCATCCTCTTGCTCACCAAGCCCCAACATCAGCGATGTCTTTGTCACCACGTCGGGCCGGTATGCTTTTCCATGCGCCAAAACGGTGAGGGTTTGTTGGTATCCGGCGCGAGGGTCTCGTACTGGATGGGTGAGTCTTGCCACCGTCTCGACATTTTGAGCAAATACCTCGACACCAGAATCCAGCAATATTTCTACAGCATGATTGTCTCCCAAAAAATCGGGCGTGAGTGCCTCCACTGCTGTGTGCGGGTTTAGCGCCTTGGTGGCCTTGACCACTGCCGCGTAATGGCCTGCCCCACCATCTGGAAGATCATCGCGATTTACTGAGGTCAGCACCACATATTTGAGGCCCATTAAACGCACTGCTTGCGCGGTATTCGCAGGTTCATCGGGGTCCAGCCAGCCCCCTGGGTTGCCGGTATTGACGGAACAGAAGCGACAAGCCCGGGTGCAAACGTCGCCCATCAGCATTATCGTCGCCGTCCCCGCACTCCAGCATTCACTGATATTCGGGCACTTTGCCTCCTCGCAGACCGTCGCCAGCCGGTGCTCGTGAACAATTGACCGCACCGCCTCAAATTTGGGGCTGTTGTGGATGCGCATTTTCAACCAATCGGGCTTGGCGAGGCGCTGACCGGCCATATTGGACGACTTGATGCCGTCCTTAATGACGCGCATGCCCCGATCATTGGTGAACTTCTCACCACTATCGATTTGTATAGCGGTAATACGATCATTGCTCATCGCTTGAATCCTTATGGCCTATTCGGTTCGATCCAATCACCACCCACCCTTAACCGGCGGACAGGCTCACGAGAACGCCATTCACGGCGGCATTACCGGAGAGTTGGTCGACAAATTGTTCATCCGTGATGTCGTTACAGCTGACCCCCGGATGTCGATTAGCGATTTCACTGCGCGTGCCACTGCGACCATGGCCGTAACCATGAGGGAGACTCACTACGCCCGGCATCACCTCATCAGACGCGGCGAGCTCCGCCTGAATGTGGCCCACACGACTCTTAACCGTCACCATAATACCGCTTTGCCACCCCTCATTTTCCACGTCGTCCGGGTGCATCATGAGCTGGCAACGCGGCTTGCCTTTCATCAGTCGTTGATGATTGTGCATCCAGGAATTGTTGTCTCGAACGTGACGTCGTCCAATTAACCGATACCCCTCAGCGGGCACGTCCTCGATCAGTCGATCAATATCGCGCAATACCTCGGGAATAGAGAGCCGGATGCGTTTATCAACAGTCTGAAGTCGATCTGGACAAGACGGTTGCAAAGGCCCGAAATCGATTCCCGATGGATGCGCGATGAGCTTTTCTATACTGATTTGCCAATCGCTGGCATCGCCATAGGGTCCCGAGCGCAACGCCCTGTCCACAAGCTGATGCGGCGGTTGGTGCGGCATCGGCTCAAGTCCCAACAAATTGGCTAACCGGTCACCCAGTTCGACGAAAATCTCCCAATCATGCAAGGCGCCCTCGGGCCTTTCGAATACGGGTGGGTTATAGCGCGCCGTATTCCTGACAGCAAGATTGTGAAACCCGATATCGTAATGGTCATGCTCGAGAGGCGAGGTTGGCGGCAGAATCACATGAGCATGCCGAGTGGTTTCGTTGAGTGCTGGATCCAGTGAAATCATGAATTCCAACTCCTCAAGTGCCTCATCGAGGGCCACGCCATTCGGAGTCGAGAGCACAGGATTACCAGCGCCCGTAAACATCAGTCGAATCTGCCCCTCTCCTGGCGTTCGAATTTCTTCAACCATCGCCGCCGCGGGAAGCTCGTAATTGAACTCCGGTAGATCCCTTCCTCGGCTTGAAAAACGGGCAAACCCGCCGGGGCTGGTATTGGTTACCTGATCCATTGCGGGTAGCGTGAATAAACTCCCTCCCGGCTTATCTAGATTACCAGTGACAACATTAATGACCTGAATCGCCCACTGACACAACGCTCCATAAGCCTGCGTGCTGACGCCCATCCTGCCGTAACAAATGCCTGCCTCGGCACGCGAAAAATCATGTGCGATGCGCTCGATATCGGAAGCGGCGATCCCGGTTCGCTCAGCTGCCCATAGCGGGGTCAGATGACTGACCGCCTTAGCCACATCATCGAGGCCGTCGGTAAAGCCCGACAACAGTCCGAGCGATATCAAATCGTCTCGGAACAGCACGTGAATCACCGCGAGCAAAAAAGCCGCGTCTGAGCCGGGCCGAATAAAAAAATGCTCAGAGGCCAGTTCCGCCGTTTCTGTCCTGCGCGGATCAATCACAACCAGCTTGCCACCACGTGCCTTCAGCGCTTTGAGACGGCGGCGAACGTCGGGCACCGTCCACATGCTCCCATTCGAGGCAAGCGGATTGGCACCCAGCATTAAAAAGTAATGCGTGCGATCCACGTCTGGAACAGGCTGGAGCAACATATGCCCGTAGCACCACAGTGACACCAAATGATGCGGCAATTGGTCGACCGATGTTGCAGAAAATCGATTTCGCGTACGGATATGACGGAACAGATTGCGTTGATGGGTCATCATGCCGTAGTTGTGCACAGAGGGATTGCCGAAATACGCGCCAACGGCATCGACACCGTATTTCTGGATAGTTGAAGCTATTGCCGACGCCGCCAGATCAAGCGCCTCGTTCCATTCAATCTCAACGTGCTGGAACTCGCCCCCATCAGTGCGCACGCGCTTCAGCGGCTTTCGTAATCGATCCGGGTCCTCATGGATATCCTTCAGGGACACCGCTTTTGGACAAACATGCCCGCGGCTCAGAGGGTCATTTTGATCGCCCCTTATATCAATCACCTGGCTACCATTAGTCTGAATCACCACACCACACATGGCTTCACAAAGATGGCACACGCGGTGATGCGTTCTGATGTTTGATTCGCTCATAGTGACCTCGTGGTTAGGAGGCTCCCGACGAGGATGCTGTCAGGAGCAGCGGATCGGTGCCGCCGATTGTAGCATCCCGTCATCGCGCTTCAGGAAAATGAGGGGGCTCGCTTCTCCATTTGGGCCATTACCGCCTCTACTTGATTGGGTCGGCCCAAGATTTGCTCCTGCTCCGCTGACTCAGCGAGCAAAATAGCCTCATCACTCGCGTGGGCCAGCATATTAGACAAGCGTTTTGCCGCACGAATCGCGTCCGGATTCTTTTGGGCGATGGTTTCGGCAATTACCATAGCTCGCTCTAGCGGCACCTCAGACGTCTCCGTTGCAAACCCAAACGCCTGCGCCTCAGCACCCGAAAACTCCTCATTGGTAAACACGAGCCGCCGCAACAGGTCATCCCGCACATTGCCTCTCCACAGCGGGTAGCCCGCCATATCCGGCACCAGTCCCCAGCGCATCTCCATTACGCCACAGCGCGTATCCGGGTGAACAATGCGAATATCCGCCCCCGACATAATATTCAAGCCACCGCCGATAGCCACGCCGTGAACGGCGGAGATCACCGGCATCGATAAGTTACGCCATCCCCAGGCAACTTGCTGCACCTTATTGGCGAGGCCATGGGTGCGGGGCATCAGCGCTGTGGGCTCTTCACTATTACCGAAATTTGAGACATCAAGGCCGGCGCAGAAGCCACGACCCTCCCCCGACACCACCACAACGCGCACTTGAGATGCCGCTGCGAGCTGGTCTATGGCCTCGCATATCGCTGTAAACATGGCAGTATCTAGCGCGTTCATTTTATCTGCCCGCGTCAGAGTCAC
The DNA here is from genome assembly GCA_016779445.1 of Luminiphilus sp. Lineage (GTDB taxonomy): Bacteria > Pseudomonadota > Gammaproteobacteria > Pseudomonadales > Halieaceae > Luminiphilus. The sequence continues at coordinate 41,813 of JADHNP010000006.1, forward strand.
ATGAGCAATATGAGAGGCAATCGAGACGGAGACTCTGTCGGACATGACACACACCCAAAAGTAGCGATGACTGAGGGAGAGATTGTGGCAGTACATATGTCAAATGAACAGAGCGCCCGTAGATTAACCTCGGGAACAACGTCGCCCGGCGCTAAATTTGCGGTGATGGCGATGCTTGATGTTTCTTACCCAACTGCCTGACAATCTAGAGGTCACTTTTCAGACCACGCTAACAGGGAATTTTGCTATGCGTCGACCTAAACTCGCCGGTGCCACCTTACTGTCGCTGCTACTATCTTGCTTCACCGCCATCAGTTACGCGCAGACTGATCAGAACGAAATCCTTGCGCTATATCAGGGCTGGATCAATGCAGTTGAGGGAAGCGATATCGATGCCTATGTAGGGGGATTGCACCGCGACGTGAGCCTTCGGCCACCCGGAGTGCAGGGACTTGATGGTCGCGAAAACTATCGCGTATTTTTAGGCCCAGTATTTGACTCCGCTCGTTATGAAATCACTGTCGATGTGCCACACAGCATTACTATGATGGGTGACGCAGCGGTTGTTGAATACGATTACACCATTAAACGCATCGTGGACGCCGCCTCTGCAGCGGCCCTGCCAGAGGGGGCGCTACAAGGCGACAGCACTACTTCGCACTACATCGATGTGGTGGCAAAAGACGATACCGGCGCCTGGAAAATTCGTTTACACAGTTGGTCAATGACACTGTGAATCTAAAAGCGATCAGGCAGTCCGATTCTCATCAAGGCTTTGCGCTGATTACCGGGGCCTCAGCCGGCTTGGGAGAAGAATTCGCCCGACAGTTGGCTGCTATGCGTAAACCCTTGATTCTGGTCGCCAGACGCGAGGAACGACTCCAGAGCATTGCCGCATCGCTCCGCAAACAGCATGACATTCAGGTAGAAATCATTACAGCAGATCTCAGTGTCCCACATGCGGCCGAAGACATTGCCAATGTCTGCGCGAGTAAGGGCTGGCAGGTGGAGTGGTTAGTTAACAATGCCGGCATCGCCGGGCCGGACCTTCTTAAGGATCGTGACTGGCAGGCACAGCAGACCTTTTTCCAGCTCATGATGCTTTCCGTCGCTGATTTATGTCATCGCTTTGTGCCCAAAATGGCTGACCGCGGTTACGGCCGCGTGATCAATGTTGCCTCGGTAGCCGCCCGAATTCCGCGATCTGGCGGTTGCAATTACGGCCCTGCCAAAGCTTATCTGGTGGCGATGTCCGAAGAGCTGCACCTTACCGTCGTCTCCTCTGGGGTGAACGTCTCTGCCCTCTGTCCCGGTTTCACCCATACCGATTTCCACGAGACAGCGGGGCTGATGGAGATGAAAGACAAGATGGCCAAGTGGCTCTGGTACGATGCCAAAGTCGTGGTAAAAGACGCCCTCGATGGCGTGCAAAGAGGCAAGGCTGTTGTCGTGTCTGGGAGGCTCTATCGGTGGCTAGATCCAATCTTTCAATCAATCTGGACGCGGCGATTTTTCCGCATCAAAGCGCGTCCCGAGTGATCACTGTAGCGTTGCTAGGCAGACTCCCTGAACCGAAGATGATCAACTCGTGAGTGGTCTGCATAGAAGGGATATATTAACCGCGGCCGCCTCGCTACCCATGTGGCCAGCAGCCCTTGCCCGGGGCAACACTCCTGCACATTATGACGTGATCGTGATTGGCGGTGGCACTGCAGGAATTCCCTGCGCACTCTTTGCCGCGATGGGCGGCGCAAGAGTCCTGTTGGTCGAAAAAAGCCCCGCATTGGGCGGCACATTGTTTTGGTCGACAGGGCAAATTGCGGGTTCAGGTACCGTGTTTCAAGAACGGCTGGGCATTGCTGATACGCCACAGGCGCATTTTGAGGACTGTATGCGGATCAATCACGCAACTGCCGACCCCGCACTCACACGCCTAACGGTTAACCATGCAGGAGAGACCATTAACTGGCTGGCTGAGCATGGCTTCGAAGTCATGGATGGACACCCCGTCACGGGAATTGGCCACGACCACTTTACCGCGAGACGTTATCAGCAGGGTGTAAAAAGTGGCTTGTCGATTCTCGACGCGTTTCTTCCTTCGCTGAATGCCATGGTCACCAAGGGTAAGATCACGGTATTGACGGGGACCACCGTTGCCAATCTGATTCAGAGCCCCGATGGCCGGGTGACCGGAGTCACGACAGCGGGATCCGAAGGCATTCGGGACGTCTCCGGATCGAACGTTGTGATTGCTTCAGGTGGCTGTGCTGCCAACGCTCGCCTCTTTGAGGAATTGCACGGCGTTCCGCTCTATGCCAAAACTGCTTACCCGACCTCTCAAGGGGATGGGTTGCTGCTGGGCCTATCGGCCGGCGGCGCCATCGTTGGTGGCGACAAATACGCCTCTTTGCCCGGGCTGGTGCCCGATGCATTCCAGTATCCCTGCCAGATGTTTGCGTACGCTCCCCTCAACCCATCGATTCGGGCACCTTGGGAAATTCTGGTAAATGCGCGCGGTGAACGCTTTGTACGCGAGGATCATCCCAGCGTTCATCATATCGAACGCGGCGTGTATCAGCAGCCCGCACATCGACATTGGGCCATCTTTGACGCCGCCATGCTCGAGCGATCGGAGCCGATTATCCCAAAATGGACCCGAGAACGTCTGGCTAGCGAACATCAAAGCCATGCGATGTTTCACAGTGCTATGTCTGTCGAGGCGCTTGCCCTCAGAGCGGGCCTCAACCCCCTCGCGCTACACAGCACCGTAGACGACTACAACCGCCGACTTCAGGAAGGGAGGGAGGACACGTTCGGAAGAAAGATGCGTCCCGCTCCGCTATCGACTCCCCCTTATTACAGTATCGCCATGCAAGGGTGGACGCTGGTTTCGTTTGCAGGCCTGAAAGTGAGTGTCGATCTGCAAGTTTTGCGTAAAGGCGGTGAAGCTGTCCCCAACTTGTATGCGATTGGAGAGGTGATCGGTGCGGGTGCTACTTCTGGAGCGGCTTACACTAACGGTATGCTGGTGACTCCAGCCATCACATTCGGTCGCATATTGGGCACCAGGCTTGCCAGAGCCTCTCTGTCTCGCTGAAGGACATCACCAACTGGCGAGAACCAGTGGCCCAGAACCTTAGCAAAAGGTGACAAGATCAATCCGGCGGTTGATCTACTCCCCAGTGCTTGATAGATTGCGTACAGGTTTAATTAAGGGGATCCCATGAAATTCAAAGGTTTTGTTTCGTTGGCCGCGGCCATGGTGTTTGTGTCGCCGTTTGCATCTGCTGGTGATCCCGTTCAGATGTGGAAGTGCAACGTTAATAGTGATGTCAGTGAAGAAGACGTAATGGAGCAAGCAGGCAAGTGGAAAAAAGCCGCTGGTGCGCTAGATGGCGGTGACGGCATGAGCGTCTACACGATGTTCCCGGTTTCTGTCGGTGCTGACGGCGATGGCACCGATGTCTTACTTGCCGTTTCTTGGAAATCCTTTGGTGACTTTGGTAAGTGGTGGGATGCCTACCCATCTTCAGATGTTGCTCAAATGGAACGCGAAACCATGACCTGCCACGGCAGTGCTCTTTGGGAGAGCGAAACAATCTGATTGCTTCAAAAAGCATCGCATGGGGCCGCCTTCTGGCGGCCCTTTTTTTATCTAACTCCACACAGTTGGTCGCGCCTTTCCTTTCCATGAAAGCGGAGACACTGTGGCCCCTTTAACCAAGTTATTTTGAGCTGTTCGCTATGTCCCTAATCTGGAGCTGCAACGAGTGGGATCCTCTGGAAGAGGTTGTGGTGGGCAATCCTTTAGGCGCGCGTTTTCCCCACGCGGATGCCAGCACCCGACTCGCTGAGTACCCCGATCGAGATATTAAAGACATCCCCCAGGGGCCGTTTCCAGACCGAATCATTGAGGAGACAGAAGAAGACCTGCAGCGATTCATAGAGGTAATGGAGCATCGTGGTATCACGACAAAAAGACCCGACCGCTGGCCCCATGAGCATTGGATCAAGACACCGCAATGGGAGTCTCGGGGTTACTACAACTACTGTCCCCGGGATATTTTTCTAGTGGTCGGCGACCGAATTATTGAAACACCCAACGTGATCAGGGGACGATCACTCGAAACCGGCTCCTACCGACGTCTCTTGATGGAATATTATGAAAGTGGTGCCAACTGGTTTAGCGCCCCGAAGCCAGTTTTGGACGACGCGCTGTTTGAATATGACCCCTTGGCGCCCACGCCACGAAATTTGGAGCCGGCGTTTGACGCCGCCAATGTGCTCAGATTTGGCTACGACTTGCTCTATCTGGTCAGTGCCACAGGCAACGAATTGGGCGGCCACTGGTTACAGCGTGTGTTAGGTGAGACTTTTCGGGTCCACTTTTTAAAGGATGTCTACTTTGGTAGCCACATCGATTCGACACTGGTGGCCCTGCGTCCCGGTTTAATCCTCGCCAACCCCGGACGTTTATCACCGGAGACCATCCCTCCGTTCCTCAAGGACTGGGAGGTCATATTCAGTCCGCCAATGGAGAATCAAAGCCGCCATAGTCAGGAGTATCTGCAACAGGCGATTGGCAGTGAGTGGATCGACATGAATCTTTTCAGTTTGGGACCCGATACCGTGGTCGTCGACAGTGATCAGCGGGCACTTATTGCTCTACTGGAAGCCAAACAAATGGAAGTGATTCCCCTGAAACTGCGGCACTCACGGATGTTGGGCGGTGGCTTCCACTGCGTCACACTCGACACCCGTCGTCGCGGTACCATGGAATCTTATTTCTCCTGATAGATCAGCCATGATCATATTATCGCTTACCCCATGACGCTGCTGTGGATAGCATTGCTACCCTCCGTGGTGACAGCGGCGTGGTTTCGGTACCGAAAAGTGCTATCGGACAGCACTCCTCGCAATGCACCGGAGGGAGTTCTGAGGCAGGCTCCTCCACCGGCAATCTGGGGCAATCACGAATACCAGCAAGGTGCACGCTGGCTGCACGAGATTTTTGAGCGCTCTGCCGCACACTTCCCTGACCTTCCAGCGCTCTCTGTCCCCGAGCGCGGCGTCACGCTTACCTACCGCGAGCTGAATCTTTTAGCGAATGCCATCGCAACATCGATTCGCGAGTACGTTACTGGAGCAGATCAAGTCGTCGTTGCTAGACTTGCACAAGATGATGCCACGATCGTTGCACTTCATCTGGGCATTCTTAAGGCGGGTGCAACACAATGCTTCATCGATCCAGAGTCCCCAGAGGAGCTCTTTCGGCAGGTATTGGAAGACGCCGATCCGGTTCTGTTGATTAGCGACGATATCCTCACCCGTTGTAGCGCGCCTGTGCGCACACTGGAGAGCCTCTTTGACACAGGCGCACAAGCAACGGACCTGTTGCCCCCGGCGCTATGGCTCGATGAGCCGACACAACGGCTTGCGTCAATTTTTTATACCAGTGGAACAACCGGACGTCCCAAGGGTGTGGAATGCCCCCATGCGGGATACATAAACCTTGCTCAATCCTATGCTCAATTTTACGATTTCGTTCCAGGAAGCGACGCCACCACACTCACTTCCTCTTTCGGATATGACGGCAGCATTTCCGAGATGTATAGCGCATGGGTCGCGGGTTGCGAAGTCGTGCTGGTGACCAAAGCGGCGTTACGCTCCGGGCCAGACTTGCTCCCCCTGTTGCGCGAGGCACAGGTGACGGCGCTATTTTGCCCGCCAGTTCTGCTGACCACGCTCACTGATCGGCCAGAATTCGATCTGCCCTATCCCATCTGTCGATATATTGTGCCCGCTGGAGAGGCATTTCCCGCCTCGCTGGTCGAACCCTGGTCTCGAGCGCGTCGGCAAGTCATCAATACTTATGGTCCAACTGAGGTCAGCACCGACACGAGCAGACAGCTACTTAGACCGAATGAGGCCGTAACGATCGGCAGCCCATTTCCCGGCGTCGACTACGTCATCCTAGACACTAATACGTCCACCGTGCTGCCTCACGGAGAGGAGGGAGAACTCTGTATTGGCGGCGCACAACTTGCACGCCGCTATCGCAATCTACCCGAGGCAAGCAGAGATAGATTTGTGGACCACCCCCGACTCGGGCGTCTCTACCGATCAGGGGATCGCTGCCATGTCGACCCTGAAACATTGCGCGTGCATTTTCATGGTCGAATAGATGCGCAACTGAAAGTGCGTGGATATCGGATCGAAGCACAACCGATAGAATCCTTGCTACAGGATAACTTCTCCGAAATTGAAACGGCCGTATTAGACAATCAAGAAGACGAACTCATTGCGTTTATCCGTGCTCCCTCTCTGGAGAGCCCTCAGGATCCACTTCTGACCACAGCGGTGGTGGCGCATCCGGTGATAGCACAAGCACAAGCACTCATCAGTGAGCGTTTTCCGCCTTACGCAATACCCAGCCGATTTTTTCTCGTAAAGCGCTTTGAGCTGGTGGGCACATCAGGAAAGATCAATCGCCGCGCGCTGCCGCAAGTCTCGACCAACACACGCGGCATCTCTGCGCGATCTGCACCAAAGCCAGCACCCATCAACGAAGACAACCCTGCTCTCGATGCAAGGGTGCTGGAGATTTGCCGAGCAGAGCTCGGTGCTGACCTCTCGTGGGATGATGATCTGACGGATTGGGGGGCACATTCCATTGCCATCGCCCGATTGACCCAGCATCTTCAAGCCGCTGGCTATACGGTATCGGTGAGAGACCTCCTTACGGATCATCGCAGCGCTCGGAAAATTGCACGGCTTTCACCGACTGTCGCCTATCAGACAGGCCCGGAACAGAGCAGTGCAGATAACTCACATGAAAGGATTAACGAATCCCCGGTATCTGAGAAGCAATATCCTTTTAAGACGTTCAGCCTGCTGCAGGGCTCGCTGGCAGTATTGCTTCGCGTGCCGCTACTGCTCATAGCCGCGATCAGCTTGGCCATCGTTGACCCTGAAGAGCGCCTATTGACGGGCGAGGTCGCGGGTTTTCTGGTGGCGGCTATCGCCGCCTACAGCATTTATTTGGTCCTACCTTTCACGAATCTGGGTTGGGTGCTCCTACTCCGCTATCTTGAAAGAGTACTGTTTGGAGGCGCAGAACTTAATCCAGGGCGTTACCTCAAATTCTCCAGCCAGCATCTGAAGCTGTGGTGGCTGGAACAACAAACAGATTTCGTTCTAAAACCGCTGGTCAATGGACTTCGAAGTCCCGTCTTATTTAATTGGGCGCTCAGGCATCTGGGCGCAAATATCCACAGTCAAGCCTTCATTGCGCAAAGCACCGAATGGTATGGCCCCCTAACCCTGATCACAATTGCACGCGGCGCAGTTGTGCAGGCCGCAGTGCAAATCAGTAGCGTCAGGTGGGAGGGCCAAAGTTTTGTGCTCGACACAATTAACATTGGCGCAGGCGCTCGCGTTGGAAGCCGCGCGATGGTCTCAGGCGGCGCCTCACTTGGCGATAACTCTTGGCTAACACCCCTGTCAGAGTTGAGAATCCATTGCGCTCCCAATAGTCAGGTCGACGGCGTGCCCGGGCAAGCAGTGGGTGGATATGTACCTCCACGGATGCCACGTCGCGATCGGTCATCTGCCTTTCTGACCGTCTTGTTCGATGCCAGAAACGTCTGCATTCAATTTCTTCTCGAAATTGGGCTGGTGGTCGTGCCAGGTGCAGCAGTTGGCCTGCTGACGACTTGGGCGCTCGGCTTCGATTCATTGAGTAAAGTCAATTTGGACACTCAACGAGTGGATGCCAGCGATCTTCTGGTTATGTCCGGTTCGGGGGTGATGGGTCTATGGCTTGGAGCGCTGGCGGTTTCCTGCGGTATGTGTCTGTTCTTGCGTCTAACGCCCACCCCTTGCGGCTGGGTGTCTGCCACCAGTTTACAGGGGATACTGGCGCGCTATCGACAGACAAAAATGAATCAAATTCAACAGCTATGGGGCTGGAGTCTGACTGGGCAATACCTACGCGCGCTCGCCGGCGTTAAATTTTCTAAAGTGGGGGCTTCAGAGTGCGACGCGCTGCTCAATTTGTTGCCCGAGCACCTGCATGCTGACGCCAATGTTTTTATCGCGCAGGGCTGCTACTGCAACGTTCTCGATGAATTCGGTACTCATTTATTGGTGAAACCGGCCCAAATTCCCGCCAGATTCTTTGCCAGTAACAACGCTATGGTGGAATCGGGCCCCATTCCAGGCAATCTGCTGCTTGGCGTCTCGACCCCGCTCGGACCGCAACTCTATAGGCCGCAATATAGCGACCGGCCCGATCCTCAGCGGATACTGGTAGGAAATCCTCCGCTGGAGGTGGCCTCTACTGATCAGCAGGAGCCCGCCAACAACGCAAGGCCCTCTCTGCGCATCTTTTTTGCAAGGTTCTTTCTAAATGACCTCGCCTCCGTGGGCCTCATCCCAGGATTGACTATCTTCCTCGCAACATTTTTTCTGGTCGCGCTCAATAAAGCGGGCTTTGGCAATACCGAAGCCGCCTTGTTGACCAGTCTGATCGTTCCCCTCCTGCTCCCACTGCTCGCACTCAGTATCAAATTGATACTGGTGGGCAACCGATGGGGGCGAGCGAACAGTGCTCCGTTTTGGTCAATCCGACACTTCACATACTTTCTTGCGCAAGACAGCTTTTTCAGGCTGATGGCGGGCTTTATGGGCGCTGTCTCAGGCACGGCTTTGGCAAATCCCATATTGCGTCGGTTTGGCTGCTCTATTGGCAAACGCTCACTGATCGGCCTACCTCTGCAGATGTCAGACTGGCACGCAGTCGACATCGGTGACGACTGCGTCATCAACGGTCAAATGCAGCTGCACAGCTTTGAGAATCGCGTATTAACAGTCAGGCGCACAAAGATCGGCAACAGATCGGTGATTAATCACGGAGCAATGCTGATGGGTGGTGCAACACTAGAGAGCGATGTCACTGTGGAATCACAATCTCTGGTGCTTAAGGCAATGCAGTTGAGTAGCGGACATCATGCTGGTTGCCCCACCCAAGCGGTTACTGATGTCATGGCAGCAGCGACCCCCTCAGGCCGCTAAACCCTCGAGCAATTACTGACCCAGACAGCCCAGCGGGCGAGATTGTCACCCACCTGTATATTTTCGCCGCGACGTGGCAAAAGGGTACCAGCGCCAGTCGGTCAAACACCGCCACACCCATTCAATGGGCCCCACACTGAAGCGCCGACACCACCACTCTGCGGCGAATATCTGACAGAGAAAGACGACGCAGGCAAGCACCACAACTCTGGCGGGGCCCCACTGAAAAGCGGCTCCCAAACCATACCCGTGAAATACTCCCATCATGATGGCAGTCTGGCTCAGATACACACTCAGGCTGATTGTTCCCAGATTTGCGCAACGTCGGCGTAGTGCGGGCCATATATCAACCTTGACCCACAGCCAGACAGTCAAAAACCAGGCAGATGTTAATGCACCGGTGGCAATCAGATACGTCACATCGCCGAGAGCAATAACGGAATTTGACTCCTGAGACCGATCAAAAACCGAGTACCCCAATGCCGCATTGAAGTAGCGCTCCAGCAGCATGAGCGCGGCCCCGAAAACCCAAAGCAATACAACACTGCGCAGCAATAAGGTGGTCGATAAGCTCTGCATCCGATGCCATCCCGAGCGCATAAAGACGAAGCCAAAAATAAAGTAGGCCAGTACTAAAAAGCCCGAGTCCGGATACTGCCAATCGACCCAGAATCGCTCGGGGATAAATTGCGCATGGTATTTCATAACCCCAGATAAATCGGCCTCTACCAAAGGCGACTCGAGCCGTTCTTCTGCTAACCAATCCAGTGCTGCTGTTGGGTCCTCAACGGGCCAATCGTCATCTCTGTCTCCGCCCCAGAGATGACCCGCCGGAAAACTGAGGCATAACAGCACTGCCAGTGCAATAAGAGCTCTGTTTGAAAAGCGATAAATCAGCAACAGAATGATGCCCAGCTCTGCGTACAGCATCAGAATGTCGCCCTCAAAAAAAAGCGCATGAAGACATCCAAAAAGCATTAGCGCTGCCATTCGCCTTAACAAGCGCACCACCCGGAAACCCGCGGCCTGGGTTTGAAGGTAAAAACCCATGCCAAATAACAAGCTAAATAACGCCCAGAATTTCGTCTCGAAAAAGAAGTGCTTCAGATGCCAGGCGATTTGATCTGCGCCGCTTGACCAGGCGGGGATGTCTGCGCCAAAACTGAATACATTGACGACGAGAATGCCAAACAACGCGACGCCACGCAGCACATCCAAAAATTCAATGCGATGACTGGGCTGTTCCCGTGTTTTCACAGCGTAACCTTCCTCCGCTTACCAACAGCTCGTCGAGAAAATGACGATTATACTGATGCTAGGCCGACAGCATGCGAAGTGAAACAGCCCTAGGTGACGGACTGGATCACATTTATTCCAGTCCTCTTTGACGCTACTATCATGGGCGTTGTGCTAACTTTGCCTCGGCACAACACCATCCTGAATACTGCTAAGTGAACTTTACATGAGCCCCTCTCCCTCTTCGATCATTGTGCGTGGATCTATCGACGCCCTGCCTCTTTTTATACCCGCCATTCCATTCGCCTTTGTTTTTGGCGTGGTAGTGGCAAATGCGGGTATCCCGGGATGGCTTGGCTGGTCCTCTTCACCCATTATTTTCGGGGGCGCTATACAGGTGACCTTATTCACCTTGCTGGGTGAGGGCGCTTCCGTAGCTGCAGCAGTCAGCGCAGCGCTTATCGTGGGCGCACGACATCTTTTCTATTCGCTGACCCTCGCTCCCCGATTTCAAGATCAGCCTGACTGGTTCCGGTGGATCGGCTCCTATGTGTTGATCGATCAGGTTTTCGTGCTGATTCAGACAAAGCCGATTGATGAGCCAGCAATCTTTCGACGCTACTTTCTTGCGACCGGCTTTACATTTTGGGCGCTGTGGATGGTTTTTACCGCGTTGGGTATCCTTCTCGGCCCTGCCATACCAGAGAGTTGGGGGGTTGAATTTGCCGCACCCGTCCTCTTCGTCAGTTTGATGATGGCCGCCAGTGATCGCCGAGACAAATTGATCGCCGCCGTTATCGCAATGGGGATCACCCTCGCCTTCAGTCAGCTACCTCATCGCGCCGGCATACTGGTCGCCGTCGCTCTGACTGTCGGCATCATGCTCCTGATGCACCGGAGGCAATCATGATTGCGACTGCCATCATTCTGACGGGCCTAGGTTCCTACGCCATGCGCGCTTTTTTTATCTTTGCGTTGGCGAGGTACTCCTTTCCCCCCATTTTGCGTAGAGCCCTTGAATACGTCGCCCCCACCGTCATGGCTGCTTTGGTCATTTCTATGATGACTAGCACCGAGGGCAAGCTCACAGCAGGTTGGGCCGAATCAATAGGGCTGCTTTTGGCAGCGACCGTCGCAAAATTCACAGGCAACCATATCTTTTCTCTCCTTGCGGGGATGGGTAGCTTCTGGGTCATCAGATGGATCATGTAATGGAGGCGCTAACGTATCTTTTAGCGCTGTCGACGAACTCAGGTATGCAATGGACCAGATCAGTGCTAAAACGAGGCGTCTGATCACTTGATCGACGTCAAACAAACTAATTTGCCCCGGGGGTTAACATGTTCAAGCAGTCGTTATTAGGTGCGTTGCTGGTCAGCGTAAGTTTTTTTTCTAACGCCGAGATATGGGAAGACTACTCGCTGAGTGAGGAGGTCATTGAGCATACGGTGATTGCCGTGCAAGGTAATTACCTCGATGATTACTTGGTGCGACTGGAGCGCACCTGGGTGCGCAGTATGGAAGTGCAAAAAGAGCTGGGCTATGTCACTGACTACACCATCCTTGTCTCGACTGCCGCGGATTCACCCAACGTATGGCTCAATGTTGAATATCCGAACATGGCGGCCTACCAACCCAGCGAAGAAAAATGGAACAAAGTGAACGAGATTCTGGCTGAGCGGTATGCCGATGA
>JADHNP010000067.1 GCA_016779445.1 Luminiphilus sp.
TATAGCGAATCAAACTCTCCGGATGTGGTGACGTTGGACGGCTATGTTGACACCACTCAGCGCGACAACCTGATTTTCTCGGGCAACCTTATTAAAGAACTTGCATTTGTTGGCATGAGTCATCGTTTTCTGGTTGGAGCAGAGTACGTGGATACCTCGTCTAACCAGGATCGTTGGAATACCTACTGGTCGGAGACCGCCGATGACAGGGAGGCTTTCATGGTTACCAGGCCGATGGGCATTGTGGGCGGCTCTGGGGTCAATGCGTTGGGTGTGCAGACTGTGAACGATTTTACGGTCGACCTGAATGACGATACGCGAGTGGGTATCGAGGTCGTGTCGGTTTATGTTCAGGACGAAATGGCAGTAACGGAGTCTTTGGACCTGGTCCTTGGCGCGCGGTTTGATCAATTTGAGATCGATGTGTTCAATGTGCCTGCCAGCGAGTCCCGATCAAAACGTGAAGAAGAAGTATCGCCCCGGATAGGTGTGGTCTATAAACCCATGCAGAATATGTCGCTGTACGCCAGTTATAGTGAATCATTCCTGCCTCGAAGCGGCGAACAATTCGCGAATATCAATGGCAGCAAAAACCAGCTTGATGCAGACACGTTTGCGAACACTGAGATTGGATTTAAGTGGGATATCTCCTCATCATTAAGTTTTACCGCTGCCATATTCGAAATTGAGCAAGAGTCGCCACAGGTCGCGGACAGCGATCCCGATACCTTGGATGTCATCAAATCCGAAACGGATGGCTTTGAGCTTCAATTAGAAGGCCAGATTACTGACGCCTGGTATGTATCGGCAGCCTATAGCTTTCTTGATGGTGAGCAGATGGGGCGCTCGGGTCCCACAGGCCTGAGACCCCGTGAGCTGCCAGAGAATATGTTTTCTGTTTGGAACTTTGTGCAGTTCACGGCTAACCTCGGAATGGGAATAGGACTCACATATCAAGACGAAAGCTTCATAAACAACAGTAATACTGCTCGACTGCCCAGTTACACTCGAGTTGATGCGGCGATTTATTACGAATGGTCAGATGATTGGCGGATACAGCTCAATGTGGAGAATCTCGGTGACACTGATTACTACCCCAGCTCACACAGTACGCATCAGGCAACCGTGGGGGCGCCCTTTAATGCCCGTATAGCGATCACCAAGGATTTCTAGATCAAGGCGCTTCCTGATGTGTCAGGAGAGCGACCTCGACCTGCGAAAAGTTTAGTCGGCCTCATGGCCAGAAGCCCGGTTGTCAGCGTTGGGCGACCGAGGACCTCACATTATTGTGTGTGAACTCAGTTTGGCTTGACGGTTTGCATGGCCGTCTGCAGATAGTTCTGTTCTCCCAACCGGTCGATTAATGAGAGCTGAGTCTCCAGCCAGTCGACGTGTTCCTCCTCGGCTTCAAGAATATCCTTGGCCAGGTCTCGAGACACGTAGTCCTTTTTTTGTTCACAACATTCAACGGTGGCGATCAAATCCGCATGGGCGATGTGTTCAAGCTGCAGGTCACACTCCAACATTTCTCGGGGTGTTTCACCAATACGCAGTTGGCCAAGATCCTGCAGGTTGGGAATACCCTCTAAAAACAGAATCCGCTCAACGAGCGCATCTGCGTGCTTCATTTCATCTATCGATTCGTGGTATTCGTGCTCAGCGAGCTCAGTTAAACCCCAATCCTTATACATTTTCGAATGAAGGAAATACTGGTTAATCGCAACGAGCTCGTTATAGAGGATCTTGTTCAGGTGCTGGAGCACCTCCGGGTTGCCTTTCATGAGAACTCCCTGCTTGTGAGAAATAAACAGGTGAAAGTATAGCCAAAGGGGAGAAAAAGTTAAACTAAACTACTGATTTTATTAATAAAAATGGAAGTGAGAAGTATTCGTATTCTCAGACGGAGAGAGGTGCCGCATAAGACGCATTGTGAGCGGATACCCCGGAGCAGGCCTCACTGACAACCCGTTCTGCACGCATTAGGCATTTGCCACACTGTGTAGAGCATCCGGTACGGCGGCTGACCTCGTCTACCGATCTGGCTCCCGCGAAGACCTGTTCGCGTATCGCGCGTTCCGTGACGCCTTTGCAAATGCAAATATACATGTCGCCACGTTAATGATAATGGGAATGATTGTCAATAACGTCTGAGTCCTGTCATACCCTTGTTACCGGTAATCGATTCGGATCAGCCGCCAATTGATACTTCCTTCAGGCGTCTCTAGCAGAATGTCACTGTCGATTACTTTCCCAAGCAGTGCGCGCCCCATCGGCGAATCACAGGATATTTTTTTCTGGTTAACGTCAAATTCATCGGGGCCGACAATTCGCCACTCATGCTCATCGCCGTATTCGTTCTCTAACGTAACCCAAGCTCCGAACCACACTTTCGCGTGATCGCCCAGGGGCGCCGCAACGACCTGTAAGGTATCTAGCCTCTTGCGCAGAAACCGTACCCGCGAATCAATTTCTCTCAGCCGCTTTTTGCCGTAAATGTAGTCGCCATTCTCTGAGCGGTCGCCATTTGCGGCGGCGGCACTGACGGTCTTGGTCACTTCAGGACGTTCTATTTTCCACAGCGCATGGAGTTCAGCGCGCAGCGTGGCCTCGCCCTCCGGCGTGATGTATGGAGAGCCCTGCTCTCGTGGTGGTCGGTATCTGCCCATGGGACCAGTGTAGATGGGCTTGTGGTGCGGCGAAACACTCCGCTAGAGTCATTGTCATGGGGTGCTGCCTATTCGCACGTGAAAGGCAGGGCGCGAGCGGTTTGCCAAAGTGGTTTGATTCGGGGTGATGTGTGTCACGTTACTGCAGCACAAGATGGTTTTTATTCTGCTTTTCGATAGTGCTTCTAATTGGCGTGCCTGCGAGGGAGGTTCAGGCCGATTCCTGTGTGGCACTGCAGGGTCATGCGATTCAGGGTGGGGTCTTGTGGGCCCATGCGCCTAAAGCATCTAGCGTGACCTTGGATGGGCGTGCAGTGCCGCTATCGCCGGATGGTCGGTTTTTACTGGGATTGGGTCGGGACATGCCACCAACCGCGCGGCTGGTGATTCAAACCGATGTGCCTTGCGAGCAGGAAATCGCTATAGGCCAGCGACAGTATTCTCTGCAAAACATCACTGGAGTGCCGCAGCAAACGGTGACGCCAAGCGAGGCGCACCTGGAGCGAATTAGATCAGAGCGTGAAAAAGTGCGTGCCGCCAAGGCACTGCGTCTGAGGCGCAACGATGGGCTGAACGCCGTGCAGGCTGGCTTCACTTGGCCCGTTACAGGGCGAATCAGCGGCGTTTACGGCAGTCAACGGATCTACAATGGCACCCCTAGTTCACCACATTACGGTGTCGATGTGGCGCGTCCCAATGGAACGCCAGTTCTGGCGCCGGCACCCGGCGAAGTGACATTGGCCGAGCCGGATCTTTTTTATTCCGGTGGCACCGTGATACTGGACCACGGCTATGGGTTTTCTTCTTCATTTCTGCATTTGAGCGAGGTCTCTGTCTCGGTGGGAGATCGGCTGCAGACTGGCGATCGGCTGGGCGCTATCGGTGCTACCGGGCGCGCCACTGGTCCGCATCTCGATTGGCGAATGAGCTGGTTAAACCAGCGCATCGACCCGCAATTACTGGTGCCACCCATGCCGGATTGAGCGGTGCTCTCGGGCGTGGGAGGGCTTATACTCCGTCTTTTGGTTGTGAGGACCCCCACGTGCTGGATCCCAAACTACTGAACATTCTCGTGTGTCCCCTCAGCAAGGCACCGCTGATCTATGATGAGGCCCGCCAGGAGTTGCTGTGCAAGGCCAGTGGTCTGGCATACCCCGTACGCGACGGTATTCCAGTCATGCTCGAGGAAGAAGCGCGTGCGATGACCGCTGATGAGAAACTGGACTGAGCAAGAAGCCATCATGACGGACACTATTTTTGGCAAGATCACGCGCGGTGAGATTCCCTCGGAGTTTCTCTATGAGGATGACCAATGCGTGGTGATCAGAGACATCAATCCTCAAGCGCCCACCCATGTGCTGATTATCCCGCGCAAGCCTATCCCCAAGCTAGTGGAGGCTGACAGCGAAGACCAGATGCTGCTGGGCCATTTATTGCTGGTGGCTGGCAAGGTGGCGCAGCAACTGGGCGTGGGTGATGCCTTTAGGCTGGTGATCAACAATGGAGAAGGGGGCGGACAAACTGTATTTCACCTCCATCTGCATATTCTCGCCGGGCGCGATATGGCGGAGGGTGCCCTCGCCGTTGGACTTAATTAAAGCACTCACACCGCTACCGACTTTTTTATTGCTGGGACTCATCCATGAAAACGGCCGACATTCGCGAAGCTTTCCTCAGTTATTTTGAGGCCCAGGGTCATACCCGGGTTGAATCGAGCTCTCTGGTGCCGGCCGATGATCCGACATTGCTTTTTACCAATGCGGGCATGAATCAGTTCAAGGAGACATTTCTGGGTCTCGAGCAACGATCTTATGTGCGCGCCGTTACCGCCCAGAAGTGCGTGCGCGCAGGCGGTAAACACAACGATCTGGAAAATGTGGGATACACCGCCCGACACCATACATTCTTTGAGATGTTGGGTAATTTCAGTTTTGGCGATTACTTTAAACGCGAGGCAATCCAGTTTGCTTGGGAGTTTCTCACCGGGACACTGGCGTTACCGCCAGAGCGGTTGTGGGTAACGGTTCATATTAGCGACGACGAGGCGGCGCAGATCTGGGTCGAAGAAATAGGCATTGATCCGGCAAGACTTTCTCGCCTCGACGAGGACAATTTTTGGCAGATGGGAGACACGGGGCCCTGTGGACCCTGCTCAGAGCTTTTTTACGACCACGGCCCTGATGTGCCCGGTGGTCCACCCGGCAGCGAGAATGACGATCTGGATCGGTACATCGAAATCTGGAACCTGGTGTTTATGCAGTACAACCGCGATGCCACCGGTGAATTGCATCCGCTGCCGGCACCTTCGGTCGACACCGGCATGGGTCTTGAGCGCATTGCAGCGGTGCTGCAGCAGGTGCATTCCAATTACGAGATCGATCTATTTACGAAGTTGATAGATGCGGTCGCTGTCCAGTTAGGTCTGGAGCAAAACGATGACAAATCACTCCGCGTCATAGCCGATCACCTCCGCTCTGGAGCTTTCCTGATTGCTGACGGCGTGCTTCCCAGTAATGAAGGCCGTGGTTATGTGTTGCGTCGCATCATCCGCCGCGCTATTAGGCATGGCAACAAGCTAGGTGCCAATGCGTCTTTCTTTTCGGCACTCCTTCCCGCACTGCTGGCGCAAATGGGAGAGGCGTATCCCCAGCTCACTGAGCGGCAGACCGTTATTACTGATGCTCTGCGCAGCGAAGAGGAGCAGTTTGCCCGCACGCTGGATAATGGCATGGCAATCCTCGAAGAAGCACTCGCTGATATAGAGGATGCGGTGATTCCCGGGGCTGTCATTTTCAAGCTCTACGACACGTATGGATTTCCGGTTGACCTGACCAACGATATCGCGCGCGAGCGCGGTTTGAGTTTGGATCTGGAGGGCTACGAGGCGGCCATGGCTGCACAACGCCAGCGCTCTCAGGATCATGCTGGCTTTAAGGTCGACTATAGCCAAAGTTTCAATATTGAGGGTGAAACGGAATTTGCAGGCTATGACACGGATCAGGCAGAGGGTGCCGTGGTGGCCATTCTGGTAGACGGCGGGTCAGTTGAAGCCCTGGAGGCAGATCAATCCGGCGTGGTGATTTTGGACCGCACGCCTTTTTATGGCGAGAGCGGTGGGCAGGTGGGAGATTGCGGTCGGTTGCTGATTGATGGTGGTGCTGCGGATGTGACTGACACCACCAAGAGCCAGGGGCATCACCTTCATCAGGTGACGTTAACCGCCGGTCGGTTGAAAGTGGGCGACACAGTTGACGCGCAGATTGATGCGGACCTTCGTAATCGAACCCGGATGAACCACTCCGCAACGCACCTCTTGCACGAGGCTTTGCGGCGCGAACTGGGTGATCATATTCTGCAAAAGGGGTCCCTGGTTGACTCCCAGCGTCTTCGCTTTGACTTCTCGCATGGCGAAGCGGTGTCGGCTCAGGCGCTGGCAACGATTACCAGTACGGTGAATGAGCAAATTCGCGCCAACGCCGCGGTTACTACTGAACTCATGGATATGGAGGCCGCGATTGAGGCCGGTGCTATGGCGCTTTTTGGCGAGAAATACGGCGACGAAGTCCGTGTGTTGACGATGGGAGCTGACCGTTTCTCAGTGGAGTTGTGCGGTGGTACTCACGTTTCTCGAACTGGCGACATAGGACTTTTCTGGATTACCGGAGAATCGGGCATCGCCAGTGGTGTCAGGCGTATCGAGGCCTTGACCGGTGAAGCGGCGCTGGCCTACGTATCGGGAATGTCTGCGGAAATGCAGTCAGTTTGTGGTGCTTTGAAAGCTTCCCCTGAGACGGTACTGAGCAAGGTAGAGTCGCTGCGAGCAGAATTGCGGGATTTGGAAAAGGAATCGATGCGCCTGCGCCAGAAACTGGCGACTTCGGCTGGCGGTGATCTCACGCAGAGTGCTGTTGAGGTCGCGGGTATTAAGGTGCTGGCGGCTCAGGTAGAGGGCGCCACAGCCGCCACACTGCGCGACACGCTCGATCAGTGCAAGAACAAGCTCGGTAGCGGCGTGATCCTGCTGGCAGCGGTGGAAGAGGGCAAGATCGCATTGGTAGCGGGGGTAACGGCAGATGCAACCGACCGCGTCAAGGCGGGGGATGTGATCAAGCATGTTGCGGGTCTGCTCGGCGGAAAAGGTGGCGGTCGCCCCGACATGGCACAGGGTGGCGGGTCCGACATTGCCGCCTTGCCCGCAGTACTGAGCTCCTTTCCAGACTGGGTGTCCGGACAGTTCGATTAAGTTGTCTTGGTTAGGTGCATTGTTGTCTGAGGATGAACTTTTGGACTTTGCCTGTGCTATTGCGGGGTAACGCATCAGTATGTGCGACCTGCCGGGGCCACTTGAAGCGGGCGAGATGGCCCTCGCATTGGGCCTGAGCAGCCTCTAGCGATATGGGGTTGCCACTGATGCTGGCGATGACCGCACAACCAACTTCCCCCCACTTGTCGTCAGCGACGCCAATGACTGCCACTTCGCGAATATCCGGGTGTGCCATCAGCACTGACTCTACCTCCGCCGGATAGACGTTTTCACCCCCTGAGATATACATATCCTTGATGCGGTCTTCTACTGAGAGGCGTCCGGTCTCATCTCGTCGCCCGATATCGCCAGACTTCAACCAGTCTTCGGCGAAGGCCTCCTCGGTTGCATCGGGGCGGTTCCAGTATCCTGGCGTCACAGCTGCTCCTCGTATCCAGATTTCCCCTACCTCGTCCTCGGCGGCTTCTTCTGTCTCAGACTTCATGACTTTGACGTCGCCATAGGGCAGCGCTCGGCCGGCATAACCCATATGTGCGGGGAGATCGGCCTTTTGAGCCATGCAAATAACGCCCGAGGTCTCAGTCATTCCATAAACCTCCTGCAGTAAAATGCCACGTTGTTGCCATTCTTTTAACATGGGCTCGGGTACCGATTCTGCGCCAGTGGCGGCGACTCTGATCCGGCTGAAGTCGACACCATCAATGTTGGGCATCAGTGACATGGCACTCCACATAGCCGGCACGCCACCGATGTTGGTGATCCCTAGATCTGAATCGTCAATAGCACTCAACATGGTTGCCGGGTCAAAGCCGCGCATCATGAGGTGAGGGATGCCAAATTTCACTGCCATCAATACGAATTGCATACCGCCGATGTGAAAAAGGGGCATCACGTTGAGCACCCGACTATCGGGGCTGGCTTCGCTGGGTTGGAGCAGATTCAGGGCTGAGGACAGCATCATGCGACGCGTGTACATCACGCCTTTTGGTTTGCCCGTGGTGCCCGATGAGTACATGATCATTGAGAGGGTGTCGGCATTGACGGCTTCAGGTTCAATCGCGGCAAAGTCCGCTACGAAGCAGCCTTCGTAGGCGCTTTCAGAGCCATCCAGAGCGCTCTCCACCAGCGCTTCGGGTTCTACTTTTGCGTCGATCGCATCGATGACATCGCGAAAACTGCGGTCATAGAAGATGGCTGACGGCGTGCAGTCGCTGACAATAAAACTCAGTTCGGGCGGGGTGAGCCGAAAATTCAGTGGAACATAGGCTGCGCCGATGCGGAGCGTGGCAAAAAAGATTTCCAACACGTCAGAGCTGTTGAGTCCTAGATAGGCGATTCGATCACCTGAACGGATTCCCGTGTGAAGAAGCCAGTGCGCCAGTGCGTCCACGCGTTCATCAAATTGTTTCCAGGTGAACGGGCGGTCAGCGGTGAGATCGTAGACGGCGAGGCAATCGGGCCGTACTCGAATTTGCTGATGGATCCAGTCGTTGTAGAGCGGGTCAGGTGAGGTCATGGTTGATCAGTGCTGTTTTTCTGGTTTATGCCTTAGCGTAGAGGATCGCTGTAAAGCGTGCCACTATCACCAAACCCGGTTCTCACCGAGCACTGAATCGTGTTAAATACTCGCCCTCGTAGTAGCAACCTTTTTCAGGCATGGCGCTGATTGTTCAAAAGTATGGCGGCACGTCAGTCGGCTCGGCGGAGCGGATTGGCGCGGTCGCAGATCGAGTGGCTCGCTTCAAAGGCGAGGGCCACGACGTCGTCGTGGTTGTGTCTGCGATGTCTGGTGAAACTAACCGTCTCCTCACGCTTGCAAAAGAAATTCAGCCAAATCCTGCGCCGCGAGAATTGGATGCACTCCTTAGCACGGGCGAAAAAGTGACCACCGCACTCCTCAGCATGGCCTTAAACGAGCGTGCCATTCGGGCCCGCTCCTTTAGTGGTAATCAGGTGGGAATTCTTACCGATAGCACTCATAACAAGGCGCGTATTCAGGACATTCAGCTTGATACGCTCAAGTCGGAGCTGGCGTTGGGCGGTGTCCCCGTGGTGGCAGGCTTTCAGGGTGTTGATGTACAGGGCAATGTCACTACTTTAGGGCGAGGGGGTTCGGACACCACAGCGGTTGCACTGGCCGCCGCGCTAAAGTCGGATGAGTGCCAAATCTATACCGATGTTGATGGTGTCTATACAACCGATCCTCGCATGGTCGACGGTGCCAGACGGCTCGATCACATTACCTTTGAGGAAATGCTCGAGATGTCGAGCATGGGCTCAAAAGTGTTGCAGATTCGCTCCGTGGAATTTGCGGGCAAATACAAGGTACCGCTCCGGGTATTGAGCAGTTTTGAGGAAGGACCGGGCACACTGATTTCTACCGAGGAGGATACCTCTATGGAAGCACCAGTTATTGCTGGGATTGCTTTTAATCGCGACGAGGCAAAGCTCACTGTAGTGGGAGTGCCGGATAACCCGGGCATGGCTTACCGAATTTTGGGCCCTGTGGGCGAGGCCGACATTGAGGTTGATGTGATCTTGCAGAATAGTCGTGGCGAGAACGAAACCGACTTCACTTTTACCGTAGCGCGCAGCGATATGGACAAGGCGGCACAGGTATTAATGCCGGTGGTTGCGGAGTTAGGTGCCGGCGAGGTGCTGACTGATGATCATATTGCCAAGGTCTCCGTTGTGGGTGTGGGAATGCGATCCCACTCTGGAGTAGCCGCGAGCATGTTTAAGGCGCTGGCGGATGTGGGGGTCAATATCCAAATGATCAGCACCTCGGAGATCAAGATCTCGGTCATCATTGAAGAAAAATATCTTGAACTGGCAGTGCGCAGCCTGCATTCTGCCTTCGGGCTTGATACAGTCGAAGAAGGCGAGCCGGTGTAGCCTCCCCGGGGAATCTCAGAAGATGGCACTGATAGGTGCTTATCCCAGACAACAAGGAAGTGAGTCATGTTGATTTTGACACGACGAGTCGGAGAATCGCTAATGATTGGCGACGATGTGACCATCACAGTGCTGGGCGTGAAAGGCAATCAGGTGCGGATTGGTGTCGATGCGCCCAAAGAGGTCGCGGTGCATCGAGAAGAAATACTCAATCGTATTGAAGATGCCGCTTCCCAAGATGCCGCGGACGACTGACACAAGAAAATACCGAGAAGTGACTGAAGGCGCGCTCCTGCCAAATCTGTAAGCGCTGTAACTGCCGTTCGTCGAACATCTTAAGATCAACGTTCTTCGCGCTCTAGGCTTGGCGGAAGCCTTTACTCGTCTCCGGTTGTTGCGTTTCACCGGCAGCTAGTAGCCAATTGCGTGATCACTGAGAGATTCCCTCCGTTTTTTAACAATCCCTCTAATGCGACAGTCCTCATACAAGGACGTGAGATCTGCTGTTTTCAACGCGACGAGAGTGGGTGACCCTGATCATTCGTGTCGACGTCAATAGCTGTGTTGGGCGTCAACGGCAATCGGCGGCATATCTGCGTCAAAGCGCCACAAGGAAATTTTTAATCGAATCGGAGAGGCCGCCGAGGAGGCAGAGATGAAGAGCATATTCAAGCTAAATTGACGCGCGAACCCGACACCTATTTTATCTCGAGCCCCAGGGTTATGGGCGGTCCCAGAATAGAGAGCAGCTAACCCACTTAGCATACCTTCATCTGTATTACCAAATAGCACCTATTAGCACTTTAAGTTGCTATTCTCCCTGAGGTTTCCCTTATTGAAATTTCAGTTCGAGGAGAATAAATGATAGCTCGCGGTCATCGCCTTCCGCTGAGAAGGTTTTATCTGCTGAGACTTGAAACGCAAAAAAAGCGTCTTTGCTGATGTTTGTCTCCAGTTCGATCTGAAACCCCCCGTGTTCTATTGTTGCTTGTCCGATATTTTGATCTGCAACGTTAAGTGTCAGTTTAGCGCCGCTGCATTCCTCAGGGCACCAGCCTGCTAGACCGACCTTCGTAATGTCTCCCTCAGCTTGGAGGCCAACGTCCAGCTGCGGTCCCGCCCAGTTGTCGCTCCAGTATCCGGAGGCGCTGGAAGTTTGCGTAGCAGCTGTCACTGGAAAATCATCAAAAACTCTGGGAGAAGCAGGTGCGGTCTTAAAGCCTACAAAGATGTCTCGCCATATACCGTTTTCACCCATTGGATGGAGTTCGATAGTGTCGAATTGTCCTGACTGCTCCATCAGGTTTAGCACCCATTGGCGATCAATCTCGGTTGGCCTGTCGATGATTTTGTCGCGGTAGATGGGTTCGGTCGTGTACCCCATCTCAATTACACAGATTGAGTCAGCTCTCTCAAAAATCTCTTCAAAACATGTGAGACCTGCAGCATAACCTTTCTGAGCCATCACCCATTGCACTGTTGCAAAAGTAGAAATTACATCGAAGTGTTTTGTGCTGGAGGTCAGGTGACCCAACAAATCGTCCTGCACATAAATGATGTCCTGAGCCTTTATTTTGGCCAACCTGGATGCCCAATCAATAAAGTCTTTGCTGATATCGACTCCGGATGAGCGGAAGCCACGATCCGCCATAGCGTCCGAGAAGAAACCAGAGCAGCACCCGAGATCTACGAAGGAGGCCTGCCCAAGCGGATCAGCCAGCTTCTCATTGATAATGTCACACCGGGACACGGCATCGAGGATGATCTTGAGCCTTGTCTGGCAATCATTGCGAACCAATTCCCAGCCCTTCATGTCCAGACCATAAAACGGCTGATAAGTATGTAATTCGTTGGGGAACGGATCAGATCTTTTCACCTCTGCCAACAGCGACGCAATGGCGTCGGACCTTCGCTTGGTGTAGCAATCCGAGCAGAGGTGCTTTGGATATGTGAGATCCTCCTCATATAGCACTTGGGTTGCTGGCATTTGGCCGCATGAGCATTGGACCTCAATGTGAAACGGCTCGTGCGGAATATCGGTGAGAAGATCCAGCTGATGTTGTGACGGTGTCCCAACTAAGATGTCGACGCCTCGCTCCGACGCGATTCGCCAACTCTCGACCAGCTCCGGCTGGAAATACTGTGCTTCGTCAAACACTACCATCGTGCCCGGCTCCTGAGCCGCTACAAAAGCACCGGCCTCACTAGAGCTCATCCCGGCGTCGATGGGGTAACTTTTGTCCTTGTCTCGGCATCCCATCAGCCCTCCGGCCTTTACATTTGGGCGGTTTGTTAGAGACTCATGCTCCGATGAGAGTATGAGTAC
>JADHNP010000068.1 GCA_016779445.1 Luminiphilus sp.
TCTTCACTGCTATCGGGCTTCAAGCCAATACCAATACCGTCGTCTTTACTCTGGCCATAGTTATTGTCTTTATAGGTCGTAAAGTCCTGCCCCACGATCGATGGGAAGGTAGGGAAAAACACATCCATAATTTGATAAGCGGTATTGGCGAAAGCAGTTCTCTGTGGGACTTCTCCAGCACGCTCAGCCGGACTCAGGTAACGCCACGTCGCACTGTTCGATCCATCACGGTCGCGTTCCATGTAGGTATATTTAAGATTTGCCGAGAATGAATCCGTAGGCTCCCAAACCAAAGTCACACGGCCACCGAACTCCTCAATCGCGCCCTCGTCTTGATCAAGGAAAGCGTTATAGACATAACCGTCTGTCTCGCGACTACGGAGCGCGAGCCGCGCGGCAAAGGTCTCGCCACCGCCTTGGATAAAGCCCTCAGCGATGCTGCCACCATTCTCCTCAACAGAGACATTCACTTCGCCAGAGGCTCCTTCACCTGCCACCGGTGAGGCGGTAGTAATGTTTATGGCGCCCGCCACCGTATTCTTGCCAAAGAGCGTGCCCTGTGGACCACGCAAGACTTCGACCCGCTCGATGTCCATGAGGCCGGAGCGATACTGGCGACCACGGCCGAGGTATACGCCATCCAGATACATACCCACAGACTGTTCAAAACCTCGGTTATTGCCGGATCCAATGCCCCGCATATAAATATTGGTGTTCACCGCCGCATCGGCGATATGCAAGCTAGGGACAAAATCTGCCAGCGCCGCAAAGTTGACAATCGTATTGTCTTGAATCTTTTCTCCACTGACGGTGCTGATCGAAATTGGCACGTCCTGAAGACTCTCAGCGCGCTTCTGGGCGGTAACAATTACTTCTTCCAATTGCGCTTGTGCTGTTAACGTCATCGGCAAGCAGGCCGCCGCGACAAATTGGTATAACTTATTAGGGAAACGCTTCATCTGTTAACTCTCTCGTATCGTTTGTCTTAGGTAACACTCGTAGTGACGCATCCAGTGGCTGTGGGCCGCCATCGTTGGGACTCTTCATAAATGGATTGATGGCCTCAACTTGGCTACCGAGAACGCTATTATTTATATAGATAATATTATCGCGAAAGCCAAAGTTTACTGATCTGTAGCCACCTTGGAAGCACCTCTTAGCGGCAAAAATACCGGCCCAAAAAAAACCGCTTGTTGTAAAAACGGGGCTTTGAATCACAACTATAGTTTGGCGTCAGCGGTTTACTCTTCTGCGGCGGTCTCCGCACTCTCACCTTCTACTTCTAACTGAGGACGATCCACTAATTCCACATATGCCATGGGGGCTTTATCGCCTGTGCGATAGCCACACTTGAGAATGCGGATATAGCCACCGGGGCGCTCTTGATAACGAGGGCCCAGCTCTTCGAATAACTTGCCCACTGCAGCTTTTGAGCGAGTGCGATCAAATGCCAACCGGCGATTTGCAACACTGTCATTTTTCGCGAGCGTGATAAGTGGCTCAGCATAGCTCCTGAGCTCTTTTGCTTTGGGAACAGTCGTCTTTATCAGCTCGTGCTCCACCAAAGACACCGCCATGTTACGAAACATAGCTTTTCGGTGTGAACTGTTGCGATTTAACTGTCGTCCGCTGTGACGATGTCGCATGGCTCTTTTCCTTCCAAATCGTGCCCAACAATCATTGTCAGGCGTTATTTAGTTTTAGACGCTCAACAGGCGCTCATCATTTTTAAGACTCGCCGGTGGCCACGCCTCAAGACGCATACCCAGTGACAAACCACGGGATGCCAACACGTCTTTTATCTCTGTCAAAGACTTCTTGCCAAGGTTAGGCGTTTTCAAAAGCTCGACCTCGGTGCGTTGCACCAAATCGCCAATGTAGTAAATATTTTCGGCCTTCAAGCAATTCGCTGAGCGGACCGTCAGCTCAAGGTCATCAACCGGTCGCAACAAAATAGGATCGACTTCTTCAGCCGCTTCGGTTGCCGCTGCCTGCGCTTCACCTTCTAGGTCGACAAATACCGCAAGCTGTTGCTGCAGGATCGTTGCCGCGCGGCGAATCGCTTCTTCTGGGTCCAAGGTACCGTTGGTTTCCAGATCAATAATCAACTTGTCGAGGTCTGTTCGCTGCTCGACTCGCGCTGAATCCACTACGTAGCTGATGCGACGGATCGGTGAGAACGATGCATCTAGCGGCAGCCGACCGATAGAACGCGTCTCGTCTTCGGGGTTCTCTCGCGCATCCGCAGGCGAGTAACCGCGACCGCGCTGCACCATCAATCGAATGGCCACATGCGCCTTGTCGGTGACTGTGCAAATAACGTGATCAGGATTGGAAATTTCCACATCGTGATCCACCTGAATGTCGGCAGCCGTTACTGTGCAGGGACCCTGCGCAGACAGCGTTAACTGTGCGGAATCCTTACCGGAAAGCGACAGCGCCACGCCTTTGAGGTTGAGTAAAACCTCAATGACATCTTCCTGAACGCCTTCCATCGCGGAGTACTCGTGCTCTACGCCATCTATTTCGACTTCGGTGATGGCACAGCCAGGCATGGAAGACAAGAGAATTCGACGCAGGGCATTGCCCAGCGTATGGCCAAAACCACGCTCCAGTGGTTCCAGCGTAACCGTAGCGCGAGTGGAGGACGCCTCATCAACTTTGATGACGCGGGGTGTCAAAAACTCAGTGACCGAACTTTGCATAAAGCACCTTCGATTAAATCAGGGATTGGGAATAGGTTCAGAGCGAAGCACAATTACTTCGAGTACAGCTCCACAATCAGGTTTTCGTTAATTTCGCTGGAGAGATCTTGTCGATCGGGACGTGACTTAAACGTTCCCTCAAGCTTATCGACATCCACTTCAACCCAAATGGGCTCCCCACGTTGCTCTGCAATAGCCAAAGAAGATTGCACTCTGAGTTGCTTCTTTGCCTTCTCACGAACCGACACAACGTCGCCCGGTTGCACCTGGTAAGAGGGAATATTGACCACCTTGCCATTCACTAAGATCCCCTTATGGGAGACCAACTGGCGAGACTCAGAACGCGTCGAGCCAAAGCCCATACGATAAACAACATTGTCTAGTCTGCTCTCGAGCAGCTGAAGCAGGTTCTCACCAGTAGCGCCTTTGAGTCGCGCCGCTTCCTTGTAATAATTCCTAAACTGCTTTTCGAGCACACCGTAAATGCGCCGCACCTTCTGCTTTTCACGCAGCTGAACACCGTAATCCGACAGGCGGCCGCGGCGCGCGCCATGTTGGCCTGGCGCGGTTTCCGATTTGCACTTTTTATCAAAAGCCGTGACGCCACTCTTGAGTTGCAGGTCTGTACCCTCCCGACGGGAGAGCTTGCACTTCGGTCCAATATATCGAGCCATTTGCTAAGTCCTCTCTGTGCGCCTTAAACGCGACGCTTCTTGGGTGGGCGACAGCCGTTATGGGGAATCGGTGTCACGTCGGTGATATTGGTGATCTTGTAGCCGCAACTATTCAATGCGCGCACAGCCGATTCTCGGCCGGGACCAGGACCCTTTACCTGGACGTCGAGATTACGAAGGCCGTACTCTTTGGCGGCCTCTCCCGCGCGCTCAGCCGCCACCTGCGCAGCAAAAGGTGTGGACTTGCGCGACCCGCGAAAACCCGAACCGCCAGAGGTTGCCCAACTCAACGTATTACCTTGCCGATCAGTGATGGTAATGATGGTGTTGTTAAACGACGCGTGAACGTGCGCCACACCATCAACAACCTGCTTGGTGATTTTACGTTTGGTTGTCTTTGCATTTTTTGCCATAAATCTACTCGCTTCAATATCGACGCTACAAAAAGTGATGTAGCTCCACCAAAGTGGTCATCCAGATTCCGGATGACAGCCTTTTTACCTACGAATGGGCTTTCTAGGCCCCTTCCGGGTTCGCGCGTTGGTCTTGGAACGTTGGCCGCGCAAAGGCAGGCCCTTTCGATGACGCAACCCGCGATTACAACCCAAATCCATTAATCGCTTGATATTCATTGATACCTCGCGACGCAGGTCTCCCTCGACATTCATTTCCGATACCAGAGACCGCAACTGATCTAGCTCACCCTCAGAAAGCTCACCAATCTTGGTGGTCTCTGGAATATTGCTGACCTCACACAATCGCTTGGCCTGGGTCCGACCAATGCCAAAAATGTGGGTGAGTGAAATCACCGCATGCTTGTGATCTGGAATATTGACTCCGGCGATACGCGCCATCTTTTATCTCCACACCTTTTTCGAGGCGCACCCCATGGCGCACCCTATTGCCGCACCCCAAAAAAGGGCGCGCATATTAATTGCTTGGCTGCAAAGGTTCAAGGATCAACCCTGACGCTGCTTGTGCCGTGGATCTGAGGAACAAATCACTCTCACCACACCGCTACGTCTTACTATCTTGCAGTTGCGGCACATTTTCTTTACCGAAGCTCGCACTTTCATCAGAAACTCCTGATTCCTATCTCACCCGACCTGCAGGGCTCATACTCCCGAGGTTGGCTTTTTTCATAACACCCTCGTATTGGTGGGACATCAGATGACTCTGCACCTGCGCCATGAAATCCATGACCACCACCACAACGATCAACATAGACGTACCGCCGAGGTAAAAAGGCACGTTAAACATCACCACGAGAAACTGGGGTAATAAACAGACCAAGGCGATATAAGCTGACCCGAATACCGTCAAGCGAGTGAGCACGCCGTCGATGTAATTAGCGGTCTGTTGTCCGGGACGAATGCCTGGCACAAACGCGCCAGACCGCTTCAAATTATCGGCCACTTCCTGGGGGTTAAACATCAGGGCCGTATAAAAGAAGCAGAAAAACACAATAAAGCCAGTAAACAACAAAATATTAAGGGGTTGCCCGGGACCAATCGCCACCGCGAGGTCTTGCAACCAATCGGCACTGTCACCACTGCCAAACCACTGGGCAACCGACGCCGGGAATAACAAAATAGAGCTGGCAAAAATAGCGGGAATAACGCCTGCCATATTAACCTTGAGAGGTAGATGCGACGCCTGCGCTTGCATCATCCGCCGACCCTGCTGACGCTTGGCGTAATTCACCGTAATACGACGCTGGCCGCGTTCGATAAAGACGACCAAATAAATGACCACCGCCGCCAAAACGAGAATGCCAAGCAAAATCAGAATGCTGATCTCACCCTGCCGCGCCTGCTCAAGCGACTGGCCAATAGCGGCAGGCAACCCAGCAACAATACCTGCAAAGATCAGCAAGGAGATGCCGTTACCCACGCCGCGCTCGGTGATCTGCTCACCCAACCACATCATGAACACAGCCCCGGTCACCAGTGAGGCCACAGCAGTCACATAAAAACTCAGACCAGAGGCATAGGTCAGCCCTTGATTGGCAAGTCCCACAGTCATACCGGTGCCCTGCACCAGGGCCAAAGCAACTGTGAGGTACCGCGTCCATTGAGAGATTTTGCGGCGACCTGCCTCACCTTCTTTCTTTAGCTGCTCTAACTGCGGTGTCACCGCCGTCATCAGCTGCATGATGATCGAGGCGGAGATGTACGGCAGGATACCCAACGCCAAAATACTCATGCGCTCCAGCGCACCACCTGAGAATACATTGGCCAAACCCAGGATCGTGCCCTGATTCTGGTCGAATAATGATGCCAACTGCTCTGGGTCGATACCTGGCACAGGAATATGTGTCCCGATTCGGTAAATCAAGAGCGCGATCAACACGAAGCGTAGGCGAGCAAATAACTCGCCCATACCGGCTGAATTCATGGATGGCATGCCATTGGCCATGGATTACGCCTCGACACTCCCGCCAGCAGCTTCAATGGCTGCCTTGGCTCCCTTGGTGACAGTCAACCCACGCACATTCATTGCACGACTGATTTCACCAGACAGAAAGACTCGTACGCGTTTTACATCATCTTTGATCAGGTCCGCAGCCTTCAACGATTCCAGATCGGCGATGTCGCCGTCAACGCGACTCAACTCATGCAAGCGCACCTCTGCAGTCGTGCGGCCGATGCGAGAGCTAAAACCATACTTGGGCAGCCGCTTCTGAAGCGGCATCTGACCACCCTCAAAGCCGGCTTTCACCGTGCCTCCCGAACGAGACTTCAGTCCCTTGTGGCCACGCCCTGCAGTTTTGCCAGTACCCGAGCCAATCCCACGACCCACTCGCTTCGCGTCACGCTTAGCACCGGGCGCAGGCTTCAAATTATTTAACCGCATATCGTCAGACATTGCTCTCGCCCTCAACGCGCACCAAATAGTTGACCTTATTGATCATGCCGCGCACCGACGGCGTGTCCTCAACCTCAACCGTGTGGCCGATTCGACGAAGACCCAATCCCGCAACACAGGCCTGATGCTTCTTAAGGCGGCCATGAATACTGCGTACCTGCGTCACTTTAATCATTGCTTTACTCATTTCTTTAACCCCAATACTCAGCTGAGGATTTCTTCGACGCTCAAACCACGGCGCGCTGCGACGTCCTCTGGAGAGCTCATATCCCTGAGGCCTTTGAAAGTGGCACGCACCACGTTCGCGGGGTTGGTGGAGCCATAGCACTTAGCCAAAACATTGTGTACTCCAGCCAATTCCAACACTGAGCGCATCGCACCACCGGCAATGACCCCCGTACCTTCGGAGGCTGGCTGCATGTAAACCTTGGAGGCGCCGTGAGCTGCCTTAACGGGGTACTGCAGCGTGCCGTTCACGAGCTGCACCTGCACCATATTCCGCCGCGCGGCTTCCATCGCCTTCTGAATTGCAACAGGCACTTCTCGCGCCTTGCCACGACCGTAACCCACACGCCCCTTACCATCACCGACCACTGTGAGGGCAGTGAAACTCATAATGCGACCCCCTTTGACGGTTTTGGCAACACGATTCACCTGGACCAGTTTTTCCTGCAGATCGCCCTCAGTTCGCTGGTCGCCCTGCTGCTTTCTATCTTTCATCGCCATACTTAAAACTCCAGCCCACCTTCGCGTGCGGCTTCAGCGAGCGCCTTGACGCGCCCGTGATATCGAAATCCCGATCGATCGAATGCCACCGAGGTGACACCGGCTGATTTGGCGCGCTCAGCGACCAACTTGCCGACTGCCGCAGCAGCTGTGACGTTTCCGGTTGCGCTTGCGCGCAAATCCTTGTCGAGGGTAGAGGCCTGAGCCAGCACCGTTTTGCTATCCCCGGATATAACCTGAGCATAAATATGCTTGGGGGTTCGGTGCACAGACAACCGCACTGACCCTGCGGTTCGCAGTTTGACTCTGGACTTTCTGGCGCGACGCAAACGCGCCTTGTTCTTGGTATTCATCGCGGTACCCGATTACTTTTTCTTGGCTTCTTTGCGCCTGACGTACTCGTCGGCGTAACGGATGCCTTTGCCTTTATAGGGCTCTGGAGGACGGAAACTTCGAATTTCAGCCGCCGCCTGACCGACCGCTTGCTTGTCGATACCAGAGATCACAATTTCAGTCTGCGTGGGCGTCTCAGCCGATAAACCCTCGCCCAACTCATAATTTACAGGGTGCGAAAGGCCAATGGTCAGATTAACTGTCTTACCTGACGCCTTGGCTCGATAACCGACACCATTCAGCACCAACCGCTTCTCCCACCCCTCGGAAACGCCTTTGACCATGTTTGCCAGCAGCGAGCGGGTGGTCCCGGCCATCGCGCGCTGTGCATCACCATCAAAAGTAATCGTCGCCATACCCTCATCGACATTGACGTCAACGCCTTCGACTAATGCCATATCAAGGGCACCTTTGCCGCCCTTGACCGAGAGGTTCGTACCCTCAACTTTGACATCTACCCCTTTGGGCAGATTCACGGGGTTGTTCGCTACACGAGACATTTACTTAACGCTCCTGTTTTTTGATCAGAATACGGTGCAGAGGACTTCGCCTCCGACACCTGCAGCGCGCGCCGCGCGATCCGTCATCACGCCTCGCGACG
The DNA here is from genome assembly GCA_016779445.1 of Luminiphilus sp. Classification (GTDB taxonomy): domain Bacteria; phylum Pseudomonadota; class Gammaproteobacteria; order Pseudomonadales; family Halieaceae; genus Luminiphilus. The sequence goes on from JADHNP010000068.1 coordinate 7,968, forward strand.
TCGATACAATGGCAACGCCCAAACCACCACGCACTGATGGCAGGCTGTCTTTACCAGAGTAGCGCCGCAAAGAAGGCTTGCTGATGCGCTCGATCTCAGCGATCACGGGCTTACCATCGAAGTATTTCAAATCGATATGCAGGCGGGGCTTTCCGCTGCTCACGTCATAGTGATGCCCGGCAATGTAGCCCTCTTGCTCCAGAACCTTGGCAACCGACACCTTCAATTTCGAGCCGGGCATATCAACAGTCTGCTTACCTGCCATCTGCGCATTACGCAGACGCGTCAACATATCGCTCAGGGGATCTTGCATGCTCATTCAATCGTTCTCCGTTACCAGCTGGACTTAACCAGCCCCGGCACATCGCCTCGCATTGCTGCTTCTCGCAGTTTGTTGCGACACAAACCAAATTTTCTGTATACGCCGTGAGGCCGCCCGGTCAGTTGACAGCGACGCTGCTGCCGCACAGGGCTAGCATCGCGAGGGAGCTTCTGCAGCGCGATCTGCGCTTCCCACCGCTCGTCGTCTGACGCGTTGACGTTGGCGATCAGTTCCTTGAGCTCAGCACGCTTGGTAGCAAACTTCGCTACGGTCTTGGCGCGCTTTGCCTCTCGGGCAATCATGGATTTCTTTGCCATACCTTTATTGCCTCAGCTTCTAAATGGGAAATTAAACGCCGCCAGCAACGCACGGCCCTGCGTGTCATTCGCAGCCGTGGTTGATATCGTGATATCCATACCACGTAGCTTGTCTATCTGGTCGTAGTCAATTTCAGGGAAAATAATCTGCTCGGTCACGCCCATCGCGAAGTTACCGCGACCATCAAACTGCTTTGGACTGATGCCGCGAAAGTCACGAACACGTGGAATAGCGATATTGATCAGTCGGTCCAAAAACTCATACATACGCTCATCGCGAAGCGTGACCTTGCAACCGATCGGCCATCCGTCGCGGATCTTGAAGCCGGCGATGGATTTACGTGATTTGGTCACCACAGCTTTTTGGCCCGCAATCTTTTCCATATCGCTTACGGCGTGCTCCAAAACCTTTTTATCCCCTACCGCCTCGCCTACACCCATGTTCAGTGTGACCTTGGTAATACGGGGCACCGCCATGACGTTATCAAGACCCAACTCCTCCTGAAGCTTGGGAACGATTTCGCTACGGTACTTTTCTTTAAGCGCTGTCATCTCTCAACTGCCTCTATTCGCCAACGCAGATCAGGCGTCAACCAGATCGCCTGATGGCTTGAAAATGCGAACCTTTTTGCCGTCATCCATGCGGTAACCGACGCGTTCGCCCTTACCAGACCCGCTATTAAAGAGCGCCACATTCGAAGCCTGAATGGGCGCCTCCTGCTCAACAATACCGCCGGCAATACCCGCCTGCGGGTTGGGCTTCGTATGCTTTTTCACCATATTCACACCACTGACAACGACTCGGCCGTTATCAAGCAGACTGCGCACGGTGCCACGCTTACCCTTATCCTTTCCCGCGATCACGATTACTTCGTCATCACTCTTGAGCTTCGCCATTACCTGACCCTCTTCCTTCCCCGCCTAAATCACTTCCGGTGCGAGGGAAATGATTTTCATAAACTTCTCACCGCGGAGCTCGCGCGTAACCGGCCCGAAAATACGCGTGCCGATAGGCGCATCTTGGTTATTGAGAAGCACCGCGGCGTTCTCATCAAACTTGACCAGAGAACCATCCGGGCGCCGAACACCCTTTTTGGTGCGCACTACCACCGCTGTGATCACCTGGCCTTTCTTGACCTTGCCACGCGGAATGGCTTCTTTCACCGTCACCTTTATCAGGTCACCCACGCGGGCATATCGACGCTTGGAACCACCTAACACCTTGATGCACATCACACGACGTGCGCCGCTGTTATCAGCTACCTCGAGGTACGACTGCGTCTGAATCATTTCTCTCTACTCCACTAGTGGCTCTGCACCACTCGCTCTCGCCAATCGGACCTCAAATCTGGGTCGCGGTCTCCACAATCTCTACCAACTTCCAACTCTTGCTTTTGGAGAAAGGCCGTGACTCTGCAACCACCACTGTGTCACCCAAACTCGCCTTGTTTTCCTCATCGTGCGCGTGCACTTTCGAGGACCGGGTGATGTACTTACCGTATACCGGGTGCTTAACACGGCGCTCAATCTTTACCGTAACGGTCTTGTCCATCTTGTCACTAACCACTCGGCCCTGAAGGGTCCGCGTGCCGGTTTCTGTCGTAGCCATCACTGTTCCGCCTTCTGTTCCAGCACGGTTTTTACGCGCGCGATGTCCCGCTTTGCCTGCTTGAGCAAATGACTTTGCCCTAGCTGCCCGGTCGCCTTAGCCATGCGCAGCTTGAACTGCTCCTCTCGCAAAGAGAGCAGCTGCTTGTTGAGGTCTTCGACCGATTTTTCTCTTAAATCGCTGGCTTTCATCACATCACCGACCGCTTAACAAATGTGGTTTGCACCGGCAACTTTGCCGCAGCGAGCTCAAAAGCCTCACGCGCAAGTTGCTCTGATACACCTTCCACTTCGTACAAGACACGACCCGGCTGGATCTGCGCCACCCAATATTCAACGTTGCCCTTACCTTTACCCTGTCGCACTTCCAGCGGCTTACCGGTAATGGGCTTATCCGGGAAAATGCGTATCCAAATTTTCCCGCCACGCTTGATATGGCGCGTCATCGCACGACGAGCGGCTTCAATCTGACGGGCAGTGATGCGACCGCGCCCCGTCGATTTCAGCGCGTATTCGCCAAAACTCACCTTGCTTCCACGCTCAGCAAGCCCGCGATTTCGGCCCTTCTGCGTCTTGCGGAACTTGGTCCGTTTCGGTTGCAACATTTTCTACTTCCTTAATCAGATAACTGGTTGAGAAATCGTAGGCGCTTACGCCTCTTCGCCCTCACCAATAACCTCACCCTTAAAAATCCATACTTTCACACCAATCACACCGTATGTGGTGTGTGCTTCGTATGTCGCGTAGTCGATATCAGCGCGCAAGGTATGCAGCGGCACTCTGCCCTCGCGATACCACTCAGTCCGCGCGATCTCTGCACCGCCCAAACGACCACCGACCTGTACTTTGATCCCTTGGGCACCCTGGCGCATCGCGTTTTGAACAACGCGCTTCATGGCCCGGCGGAACATGACCCGGCGCTCGAGCTGCTGTGAAACGTTCTGAGCCACTAGCCTCGCATCGACATCGGGTTTGCGAATTTCCTCAATATTGATGTGCACGGGCACACCCATTTTTTCAGAGAGCTCTTTACGCAGACCATCGACATCCTCACCCTTCTTGCCGATGACAATGCCTGGACGGGCCGTAAAAATCGTAATCCGCGCGGTCTGAGCAGGTCTTTCAATCTTGACCCGGCTGACGGACGCCGCATCCAGCTTTTTGAGGATGTATTCACGCACCTCAATGTCATTGATGAGGTTCTGCGCATAACTCTTGCTATCCGCATACCACACCGAATTGTGGTCCTTGACTACGCCCAGGCGGATCCCAATTGGATGTACCTTCTGACCCATACGGTCGACTCCTCAGCTCTCGCTATCCGCAACCTTTACCGTAATATGGCAGGTGCGCTTAAAAATTCTGTCACCACGACCTTTGGCGCGTGCCTTCAGGCGCTTCATGGTGAATCCCTCGTCAACAAATATTGTCGATACTCGCAATTCATCGACGTCAGCACCTTCATTGTTTTCCGCGTTGGCAATCGCAGAGTTCAGTACCTTTCGGACAATAACGGCGGCTTTTTTATTGCTGAACTCCAGCACATTCAACGCCTCTCCGACGGGCTTGCCGCGCACTTGGTCGGCGACCAGACGCACTTTCTGCGCCGAAATTCGGGCCGCTCTCAACTTGGCTGCTACTTCCATTTCTCTCTCCACCCGGCCTTAGCGCTTGGCCTTCTTGTCCACAATGTGGCCCTTGAAGGTTCGGGTAACGGCAAACTCACCCAGCTTGTGTCCCACCATATCCTCGTTAATCAGGACCGGCACATGCTGGCGACCGTTATGCACTGCAATAGTGAGGCCCA